>DASTCG010000134.1:0-5275 GCA_035711385.1 Gaiellaceae bacterium | reverse complement strand
AGTCGGCACGTTCGTCGCCGTCAGGCGCTTCGCCCACGAGGCGACGGACGAAGGCGGCGTCGCACACCCCCGGCCGAGGCGCAGGGCGCTGGCAGAGGAGGCACGGTCATGAGGCCGCATGTCGCCCTCGACGGCGGCCGCTCTGAGCGCCGTTCCCGTCGACAAGGCCGGCCTCGGCTCGGCTGTCGTGAACACGTCTCGGCAGCTCGGCGGCTCGATCGGGATCGCCTTCCTCGGAGCGGTCGTCGCGCACGAGGTCGGCGGGCAGACGAGCCCCGAGGCATTCGTCCACGGGCTCTCGGTCGCGCTCCTCGTCGCGGGAGGGATCGCGCTCGCGGGGGCGGTCGTCGGGCTCGCGCTCGTCCGCTCGCACGCGGTGGGCAAGGCGCCCGAGGAGCCGCAGGTCCGCCTCGAGCCGCCGACCACGCTGCGGAAGCCCCGCACGGACGCGAGCGACGAGGCCGCCGCATAGCGCGCCGCGGCTGATCGCGCCCCGAGCCGCGCCTCGAGGTCATGATGTCGCCACCAGGATGGATGCTTCCCGAGCACCCGTGGCGAAGGCCCAGCCCGCCGGTGGCCCACCCGCCCCGGGTATGGGGTGGATCCCGGGTGGGACGTTCGCGATGGGCTCCGAGAACTTCTACCCCGAGGAGCGGCCTGTCCACCGCGTCTCGGTCGACGGGCTCTGGATGGACGAGAAGCCGGTCACGGCGGCCGAATTCCGTCGCTTCGTTCGTGAGACCGGGTACCTGACAGTCGCCGAGCGCCCGCTCGATCCCGAGGAGTATCCGCAGGCCGATCCCGAGCTCCTCGTCCCCGGCTCGCTCGTCTTCCGCAAGACCGGCGGCCCGGTGAATCTCGCTGACTACCGCAACTGGTGGGAGTACGTGCCCGGCGCGTGCTGGAAGCGGCCCGGGGGGAAGGGCACGACGATCAGCGGCCGCGACCATCATCCCGTGGTCCACGTCGCCTACGAGGACGCGGCGGCGTACGCGGCGTGGGCGGGCAAGGAGCTGCCGACCGAGGCCGAGTGGGAGCGAGCGGCGCGCGGCGGGCTAGACGGGGCAGTGTTCGCCTGGGGCGACGAGCACTTCCCGGACGGCAAGGCGATGGCGAATACATGGCAGGGGGAGTTCCCCTGGCACAACCTGAAGGTCGACGGCTTCGAGGGCACGTCGCCGGTCGGGAGCTTTCCGCCGAACGGGTACGGCCTCCACGACATGACGGGGAACGTGTGGGAGTGGACCGCGGACTGGTACACGCCGCGACACCCCGACGAGGTCTCGAGCCCGTGCTGCGCCCCGTCGAATCCCCGCGTCACCTCGCCGGATGAGAGCTACGCGCAAGGGGTCCCGAGCGAGCACATCCCGCGGCGCGTGATCAAGGGTGGCTCGCACCTCTGCGCGCCGAACTACTGCCTCCGCTACCGGCCGGCGGCACGCCAGCCGCAGATGATCGACACCTCGATGGCCCACCTCGGCTTCCGCTGCGTTCTGCGCACGCAGGGCCAGAGCACGGAAGGAGAGACCGCCTGATGCCCGACAAGCCGAACATCCTCGTGATCTGGGGCGACGACATCGGAATCACGAACCTCAGCTGCTACAGCGACGGGCTGATGGGGTATCGCACGCCCAACATCGACCGCATCGCGAACGAGGGGATGCGCTTCACGGACTCGTACGGCGAGCAGAGCTGCACCGCCGGACGCTCCTCGTTCCTCACCGGGCAGAGCGTCTTCCGGACCGGGCTGAGCAAGGTCGGCTTGCCGGGAGCTCCGATCGGGCTGAGGGCGGAGGATCCGACGATCGCGGAGCTCCTCAAGAACTACGGCTACTCGACCGGCCAGTTCGGGAAGAACCACCTCGGCGATCGCAACGAGTTCCTCCCGACCGTGCACGGATTCGACGAGTTCTTCGGGAACCTGTACCACCTGAACGCCGAGGAGGACCCGGAGGACCCGGACTACCCGGCCAAGCACGGGTTCGAGGCCTTCCACGAGCGTTTCGGCCCCCGCGGAGTGCTTCGCTGCCGTGCGACGGGCAAGGACGACGCGAGAGAGCACCCGCGCTGGGGCCGTGTGGGCAAGCAGCGGATCCAGGACACGGGACCGCTGACGCGGAAGCGGATGGAGACGTGCGACGACGAGTTCGTCGATGCCGCCTGCGACTTCATCCAGCGCCAGCACAACCGGCGAAGGCCGTTCTTCTGCTGGGTCAGCACGACCCACATGCACTTCCGCACGCACCCGAAGCGACGGAGCCTGGGGCAGGCCGGCCGTTGGCAGTCGGAGTACCACGACACGATGGTCGACCACGACAAGCACGTCGGCCGGCTCCTCGACCTGCTCGACAAGCTCGGGATCGCCGACGACACGATCGTCATGTACTCGACGGACAACGGACCGCACATGAACACATGGCCAGACGCAGCGATGACGCCGTTCCGCAGCGAGAAGAACACGAACTGGGAAGGCGCGTTCCGGATCCCGCTGGTGGTGCGGTGGCCCGCCAAGATCCCGGCCGGGGTCGTCTCCAACGAGATCGTGCAGCACCACGACTGGCTGCCCACGCTCCTGGCGGCGGCCGGCGAGCCCGACGTCGTCGAGAAGCTGAGGACGGGGCACGAGGCGGCGGGCAAGACGTTCAAGGTGCACATCGACGGGTACAACCTGCTCCCGTACCTGACCGGCGAGGAGGAGGTGAGCCCGCGCAAGGCGTTCATCTACTTCTCGGACGACGGCGACCTCGTCGCGCTCCGCTACGACAACTGGAAGATGGTGTTCATGGAGCAGCGGTCGCCGGGCACGCTCGAGGTCTGGGCCGAGCCGTTCACGGTGCTTCGCGTGCCCAAGCTCTACAACCTGCGCACCGACCCCTTCGAGCGCGCCGACACGACCTCGAACACCTACTGGGACTGGTACCTGTCGAGGGCGTACATGGTCCTGGCAGCTCAGTCGATCGTCGGTGACTTCCTCGCGACGTTCGAGGAGTTCCCGCCGCGGCAGAAGGCGGCGAGCTTCACGATCGACCAGGCGCTCGCGAAGATGGCCGATGCGGCGAGCGGTGCCCGTGGGTGACGTGCTCCAGGTCAGTGCGGGAGGTGCACGCCGGCGAGCGCTGTGACCGCGCCGGCTCCGCCGGCAAGCAGGAGGGTGAAGACGACGCCTCGCCGCAGCGCGAAGAGCAGCACGCCGGCCGAGGCGAGGATCGCGTACTGCCACGGTTCGGATAGCGCCCGGGCGAGCGGGATCGAGGTGCCGAGGATGGCGCCGATCGCCGCCGGGCCGGCGCCGTCGAGGAACGCCTTCGCGTTGTCGTTCGCGCGCAGGCGGTCGAAATGGGTCGCGCCGAGGAGCACGAACGCGAACGAGGGCGAGAAGGCGACGAGCGCGGCGAGCAGCCCGCCCGCAACGCCGGCGGCGGCGTAGCCGACCGCCGCGACCGTCAGGACGACCGGACCGGGGGTGACCTGTCCGAGCGCGACCGCGTTCAGGAACTCGCCGTCGGTCATCCAGTGGTAGCGGTCGACGGCGTCGCCCTGCATGAGCGGGATGATCACGAAGCCGCCGCCGTAGGAGAGGGCGCCGACCTTGAACGCGACCCAGACGAGCGCGAGCAGACCGCCGCTCGCTCCTGCCGCAGTCGCCAGAACGGGAAGCGGGGTGAGCCCGAGCGCGCCGTCGCGGCGGCGGGTGACGAGCCGCGTCGCGAGCTCGATCAGCCCGGAGCCGAGCAGCACGAGCACGAGCCAGGGCCCGATCGTGGCAGCGGAAACCGCGCCGGCGGCAGCGTAGGCGAGCCAGCGCGCGAGGTTGCTGCTGCGGCGCCAGCTGTCCGGGATCAGGCTCGAGCCGGCCTGGACGGCGACCGCGGCGACGGCGGCGCCGGCGCCCGCGCCGGCTCCTCTCACCCAGCCCGGGGGCGAGCCGGCGAGGAAGAGCGCGGCGAGCGCAAGGATCAGGATCAGCCCGGGGAGGATGAAGCAGGCGCCGCCGACGAGGGCGCCGGGGCGGCCGCGGAGGCGCCAGGCGCAGAAGATCGCGAGCTGGGTCGAGGCGGGGCCGGGGAGGAGGTTGCAGGCGGCGATCGCGTCCTCGAACTCGCGCGCCTCCAGCCATCGGCGCCGTTCGACGCAGAGCTGGCGCAGCAGCGCGATGTGCGCGGGCGGTCCGCCGAAGCCGATGCAGCCGATCCGGCCCCATTCGCGCGCGACCGTCAACAGGCCGGGCTGCCCGGCGGCGAGCTCGTCGGCGTGCACCGCCGTCGTCACGCGGCCGCTCAGCCGGCCGGTTGGAAGAGCTCGACCGGGTTGCCGGACGGATCGTCGAGCAGGATCTGCCGGCCGCCCGGCCCCTTGACGATCTCGTTCCGGAACGGAACGCCTTCACCGCGGAGGCGCTCGACCTCCGCTTCGATGTCCTCGACGATCAGGTGGATGCGGTTCCAGCCGCCGGGGCCGGGTCTCCGGCCGTCCGGCATCGGCCGGCCGGCCGAGCTCCTCGGCCCGCTCAGCAGCAACCGCAGCGCGCCACGGCGGACGTCGGCAAAGGCGGGAGCCGCGGTCGAGATGAGCTCGAAGCCGAGGTGGGCCGTATAGAAGTCGATCGAGGCGTCGACGTCGTCGACCAGGTAGCGGACGTTCACGGTCTCGTCGCTCACGAGCCGGATACCTCCTTGTCGGGCTGGCGGCTGTCGATCCGGTGCAGCAGGAAGCGGATGCGCGTCTCGAGCTCGGCGGCGGTGCGCTCGAAGGCGGGATAGGTGTCGGTGTCACTGCCCGGCTCGGCGGCGGGGTCGGGGATGCTCCAGTGCATCGTCTGCGGCTCGCCCGGGAACTCGGGACAGACCTCGCGTACGCGGTCGCAGAGGCTGATCACGTAGTCGAAGCGGCGGCGTCTGAATCCGTCCAGGTGCTTCGACCGGCGCCGGGAGATGTCGATCCCGCGTGCACGCAACACCTGCACCGCGTTCGGGTGCAGCGGCTTCGGTCGGCTGCCGGCGCTGAGGGCCTCGACAGCCCCGCCCGAGAGGTCCTGGAGCAGCCCCTCGGCGATCTGCGAGCGCGCGCTGTTACCGGTGCAGAGGAAGAGGACCCGCGGCCGGCGCGACCGGCGCCGGGAGATGTCGATCCCGCGTGCACGCAACACCTGCACCGCGTTCGGGTGCAGCGGCTTCGGTCGGCTGCCGGCGCTGAGGGCCTCGACAGCTCCGCCCGAGAGGTCCTGGAGCAGCCCCTCGGCGATCTGCGAGCGCGCGCTGTTACCGGTGCAGAGGAA
>DASTCG010000133.1:0-33888 GCA_035711385.1 Gaiellaceae bacterium | reverse complement strand
GTCCCTCGAGCCGGCGCCGATCCAGAACCCGAGCGCGACCGAGCGGACGTGGGCCAGGCGCTCGGTGACGACCCGCTGGCCGGAGTCGAGCTCGGAGAGGACGTAGTTCTGCACGGACGGATCGTACTCGCGGCCTGCTGCCGTGCCTGCTCTGGCAGGCGGATGCTTCCTCAAACCACCGTAAGGCCCGTTCACTTCTGGCGCTTCGTGCGCCAGGTCACGAAGACGCGGTGTCCCGTCTGCTGTGAGGCGACGCCAGATGCGACGGGGGCCGGCGCAGCCGGCCCCCGTCGTCTTGGGTCGAGTGCTTTTCTCTGCGGCTTACGGGTCGACCACGACCGTGCAGTTGTACGTACCCGGCGGGAGATTGCTGCGCGTCAGCGAGCCGTCTCCGTGCGAGTCGGTCGAGCCGGAAGCAGGGCCGCAGGTGATCGTCGATGCCGTACCGCCGTCCACCTGCGAATCGACGGTCACGGTGATGTTGGTCAGCGGCGTGTTGTGGAAGGGGCCCGCCGCCGCCTCGTTGCCGTCGCCGCAGATCGACTCGGTGGTCACCGTCACGGTGTCCGATGTCGGCGAAGCGCTGTACCCCGCCGGCACCGACTCGGTGACCGTGTAGTCACCGACGAAGCTGCTGAGCACGAGGTTGCCGACGCAGGCTTCCCCGTTCGCATTCGTGACCGCTGTCACGCCGCCGGCCGGCAGCTCGCCGCCGGTGATCGTGAACGTGACCCCGGCGTGCGGGTGGTCACCAGGCCCGTCGGCTGCATGCTTCCGGGTCTTGGTGATCTTGATCGCGCCCCTCTCGCGTGCATCGTGGAACGTGCACGTCACGGTCTCGCCACCGCTGAGACCGATCGAGGCCGGGCTGCTGCCGTCATCGCACGCGGCGGACACGAGGTTCCATCCCGCTGGCACGGTCTCGGCAACGTCGTACGTCCCTGGGGCCAGGTCGATGAACGTCCGGGACGCCTTTCCGCCGGCGCCCGCCGCGCTCGTCGTGAGCGTGAACGACGCCGGTGTGAGCGTGCCCGAGGTGAAGCCGAACGACCCTGACCCGTCGTCGGTGATCTTCTCGACGATGATCGTGCCTCTGGCGCGGTTCGTGTAGGTGCAATCCAGCACGTCGGTATCCGCGTCGATGGCGAAGGTGACCGTGGCGCCGCTGATGCTCGGCGTCACCCCTGTGCTGGCGCTGCAGTTCACGTTCACGAAGTCCCAACCCTGGGGGATGGAGTCCTCGACGACCGAGTACCCGCTGCCGAAGAGGACGTTGTTGAACGTCTGGACGCCGTCATCAGTCAGCGAGAAGCTGTTGCTGGTGGCGGGGTCGGTGCTGAACGACTTCGTGTAGCCGAACTGCGTCGTGTTGGGATCTTCGTCTGGATCGGTCTGCTTGCGGATGATGACCCGGCCGCAGTTCGTGAGGTTGATGCCGACGGGCCGGATGAAGTCCTTCAGCTGTGAGGTGAAGGAGTCCGACGAGCGGCTCTTGAGCATGGCGCTGCCGAACGACGTGCACTTGTTCGGCTGGAAGATGAGGCGAAGGTCGAGCTGCGCCTCTCCGAACGTCCTCGCCGCCTTCGAACCGGAAGCGATCAGTCCGTCGGACTCCGCAGCCGGGATCGACGAGGAGCTGATCGTGCCGGCCGCGCATGGGTTACCACCGCACGTCGCAGAGGCCGCGTCGAGGTCCTGCGGACTCCCCCATGCGCTGCCGTTCCAGGTGCGTCCGGTGATGTCGGCGCGTGCGCCGCCCTGATCGATCGAGTACTCGATGAGCAGGTCACCGGCGGTCCGGATCTTGTTGGGCCCAGACGCGCAGCTCGTGCTCGACTGGTTGAACTCGAAGTCCATGAGCGTCGTCCCGCTCGGGTCCGAGACCCGGCTCCAAGCCAGGTTCAAGAAGCCTGGGTGGCCACCGGTGCCGGCCTCCCGATAGACGTGGAAGCTCAACAGGTCGCTCTTGTTGTTGGGGATGCTGCCCGTCGTCTCCGCTGGACAGGTCGTGTCCTCCTTGACTCCACCCTGATAGGAGTCGTCGGTTTGGCCGGTGGCCTTGTCCACGGCCCGGATCTCGGTCACGCTCGCCCAGTCGATGGACGGCGTTGGGTCGTCCTGCTTGAGGTTGGCGTCGACGTCGATCTCGAAGTTGCTGCCCGGCAGGCTCGCCTCCGGGTGGCTCGCCGTCGCAGGCAAGGCGAGCACCAGCCCGAGCGCCATCGCGGCAAGTGTCGTGTACAAGGCGACAAACCGCCGCCTCCGTTTGAATTCTCGTCGAACTGCTGTCATCTACGTCCTTCCCGTGTGGCGGTCCCGCGAGGCGCTACTCCCCAAGAGGCGCGTCCGCGGGTGCCGCAGCTGTCATCTCCCCCACGCGGTCTCGTTCGGTCGCATCCCTCCCTTGTCCGGCTGAACGCTGCTCGCAGCCGTGGTTATCCACAGGACGACCGCGGTCGTCCACAGCCGAAGGTAGGACGTCAGACGCTCCGCGAAAAGGGGGTATTTCTAGTGTTTTCTACTGCTGAAAATGACGTAGCCTTACCCGGGCGGCGGCCGGCGGACCTTGAGTCAATCGCCCTGAGGCGCTACAACCAGAGATGGCACCAACGGGAGGGAGAGCGACAGTGGGCGCTGCGGCCACGCCCATCGTGATTGCGGACGGCGATTCCGCCTGCTGCGCACGCCTAGCCGAGCTTCTTCGGCGGATCGGCTATGCCGTCGAGGTAGCGGAGACGGGCCGTGCGGCGCTGGAGCTATCGAGACAGCTCCGCCCCGGCGTCGTCCTGCTCGAGGTCAACCTGCCGGAGATCAGCGGGTACGAGATCTGCCGCGAGCTCCGGGACACCTTCGGAAGCGAGATCTCGATCATCTTCGTCTCGGGCGACCGAACCAGGCCTGCCGATCGCGCCGCCGGGCTCCTCATCGGAGCTGACGATTACATCGTGAAGCCGTTCGACGACGACGAGTTTCTGGCACGTGTGCGGGTCGCCGTTCGCCGCGCTTCGCCAGCCAACGGGAACGGGAATGGGAACGGCGGCATGTCCGTCGAGGCCTCGCTGACGCCGAGGGAGCGCGAGGTTCTTCGGCTTCTCGCGAGCGGCCTCAGCCAAAGCGAGATCGCGGCAAGGCTGTTCATCAGCCCGAAGACCGTCGGTGGGCATATCCAGCGCGTTCTCACCAAGCTCGGGGTCCACAGCCGGGCTCAGGCGGTCGCTCGGGCTCACGAGTACGGGCTCGCCGACGTCGAGGCCAACGGACTCATGGCCCCGCTTCGCGCTGTGTAAGCGGCCGCCCCTCGTCTTTCGTTCGTTCATGAGTCACAGTAGGAGGAGCTACTGAAGACTCGCCTTCGGGGAGGGGATGGGGAACGTGAGGCGTGCGAGGTGTCTTCCGCTCAGGCGGGCTGTCATCCTGATTGGTGGGGTGGTCGTCCTACTCACCGTGGGCGGCGGTTCGGGTGTGGGCGCGCTGCCCGCGGATTTCCAGGAGACGACGGTCTTCACGGGGCTGACGAAGCCGACGGCGTTCGAGTTCGCCTCGGACGGGCGGGTCTTCGTCGCAGAGAAGAGCGGCCGGATCAAGGTCTTCGACAGCCTCTCCGACAGCTCGCCCGACCTCTTCGCCGACCTTTCCGCGACGGTGCACGACTTCTGGGACCGCGGGCTGCTCGGCCTGGCTCTCGACCCCGGCTTCACGACCGGGCGGCCGTACGTGTACGTGCTGTACACATACGACGCGCCCATCGGCGGCTCGCCGCCGACGTGGGGGGACAGCTGCCCCACCCCGCCGGGTGCAACGGGCGACGGCTGCGTCGTCAGCGCTCGCCTCTCGCGGCTGACGGCGTCCGGCAACGTCATGACCGGCACGGAGAACGTGCTGATCAACGACTGGTGCCAGCAGTACCCGAGCCACTCGATCGGTTCGCTCGCCTTCGGCGCGGACGGTGCGCTCTACGTCTCCGGCGGCGACGGCGCGAGCTTCAACTTCACCGACTGGGGGCAGGACGGCAACCCGCTCAACCCGTGTGGCGATCCCCCGGGCGGCGTGGGCGCGACGCTGACGCCGCCGAGCGCCGAGGGCGGGGCGTTGCGGAGCCAGGATCTGCGAACCACGTCGGATCCCACGACGCTCGACGGCGCCATCCTGCGGGTGAGTCCCGATACCGGCCAGGGCCTACCAGACAACCCGCTGGCGTCCAGCACCAATGCCAACGCGCGCAGGATCATCGCCCACGGCCTGCGCAACCCGTTCCGGTTCACGATCCGTCCGGGGACGAACGAGGTCTGGCTGGGCGATGTGGGCTGGAACACGTGGGAGGAGATCAACCGGATCGCCGACCCGCTGGGGGCGGTGGAGAACTTCGGCTGGCCCTGCTACGAGGGCAACGGCACCCAACCGGGCTACGACAGCGCCAACCTGAGCATCTGCGAGAACCTGTACGCCCTGCCCGGCGGAGTCGTGCCGCCGTACTACACCTACAACCACAGCGCCCAGGTCGTTTCTGGGGAGTCGTGTCCGACCGGTAGCTCCTCGATCGCCGGTCTGGCCTTCTACCCGGGCGGCCCCTTCCCCGACAGCTATGACGGGGCGCTCTTCTTCGCCGACTACTCGCGCGACTGCATCTGGGTGATGCTCCGGGGCGCGAACGGGCTGCCGAGCACGAGTGCGAGTAACCGGGCGACCTTCCAGGCGCCCGCCGCCAATCCGGTCGCGCTCAAGGTCGGTCCGGACGGGGCTCTCTACTACGCCGACTTCGACGGCGGCACGATCCGGAGAATCTCGTACGCCGCCAACCAGCCGCCCGTTGCATCCGCGACCGCCTCGCCCACGAGTGGGCCGGCGCCGCTGACGGTCAACTTCGACGGAAGCGGCTCCAGCGATCCCGAGGGAGGGCCACTGACCTATTCCTGGGACCTGAACGGCGACGGCATCTACGGCGATTCCACGGCCGTGAAACCGACTCGCACCTACAGCAATCCGGGCACCTACACCGTTCGGCTACGGGTCACCGACTCGGCGAACCAAACCTCGACGAGCGCCCCGCTCACAATCGCGGTCAACAACACCCCGCCGACGGCCACGATCGCGGCCCCGTCAGCCGGCACGACCTGGAAGGTCGGCGACCTGATCTCGTTCTCCGGCTCGGCCACCGATCCTCAGCAGGGCACGCTGCCGGCCTCGAGCCTCTCCTGGGAGCTGATCCTGCAGCACTGCCCCTCCAACTGCCATCAACACTCGATCCAGACCTGGTCGGGTGTCGCCGGCGGCTCCTTCACGGCGCCTGACCACGAATACCCCTCATATCTCGAGCTGCGTCTGACCGCGACCGATGCCGGCGGGCTCACCGATACGAAGACGCTCCGGCTCGACCCGCGCACCGTGACCCTCACGTTCCAGAGCACCCCCTCGGGCTTCCAGCTCGCCGTCGGCGGCACCACGAGCCCCACACCGTTCTCAAGAGAAGTCATTCAAGGCTCCAACAACACGATCGGCGCACCCTCACCGCAGTCGCTCGGCGACGACGACTACGCCTGGTCTTCCTGGTCCGATGGAGGAGCGCAAAGCCACAACATCGTCGCCAGCGCGAGCGCCACGTATTCCGCCGGTTACCTGAACCTGAATCAGCCGCCGATCGCCTTCGCGACCGCGACGCCGACGAGCGGGACGGCGCCACTGACGGTCAGCTTCGACGGCAGCGGCTCGAGCGATCCCGAGGGGCGGCCACTCGGCTACTCGTGGGATCTAAACGGCGACGGCACGTTCGGCGACTCGACCGCCGTGCAGCCGACGTTCAGCTACCGGAGCCCGGGAACTGTCGACGTGAAGCTTCGCGTGACCGACTCGGCGAACCAAATCTCCACGAGCGCGGCAATCGAGATCACGGCCAGGTCGGCGCCGCCTCCGCCGCCTCCTCCGTCACCGAGCCCGCAAACCACGGTCAAGCAGGTCCGCTGCGTCGCCCCCCGGCTCGTGGGCAGGAAGCTGCGCGTCGCGCGCCGCCTGCTCGGCCGGTCACACTGCCGTCCCGGACGTGTGCGGTGGATGTACTCCGGCACGCCGTGGGGCATCGTCCGCTCCCAGCGGCCACGGGCGGGCACCCGGCTGCCGAGGAACGCCAAGGTGGCGTTCGTCGTCAGCCGGGGCCCGAAGGCGAACCGCTAGTCGCGGTCGCGCCGGCCGCCGCAAGAGCAGACCGGTGACGCCAGCAAAGCCGGCGTCACCTCGATGCGGACGCGACTAGTCGCGTCCTCGGCGCTCTCTGCCGCGACCGCCGCGACGCTCGCCGTCCCGGCGCGGAGGACGCTCCTCCCGCGGACGCTCGGGCGCGTTCTTCGCGCGCTCGATCAGCTCCTCGGGTGAGACCATCGCGCCGTTCTCGTGCTTCGCGACGAGCTTGAGGCCGATGCGGCCTCGGTCCTTGTCGACCTCCTGGACGACGACGTCCAGGACGTCGCCGCGGTTGATCACGTCCTCGATGTGGCCGACCCGCCCCGGGCCGACGTTCGAGACGTGGAGAAGGCCGTCGGTGCCCTTCTTCAGCTCGACGAACGCGCCGAACTGGGTCGTCTTCACGACCTTGCCGGTGTATTCGTCTCCGACCTCGGGCTCCTTCGTAAGCGAGTTGATCGCCTCCATCGCCGCCTCGGCGTTCCTGCCCTCGGTGGCGTACACGAGGATCGTCCCGTCCTCCTCGATGTCGATCTGGACGTCGTGGTCGGCCTCGAGCGAACGGATCGTCTCACCGCCCTTGCCGATAACCATCCCGATGAACTCCGGGTTGATCTTGATCGTCGAGATGCGCGGCGCGTGGTCGCGCAGCTCCGCCCGCGACTCCGGGATCGCCTCCAGCATCTTGTCGAGGATGAACTCGCGGGCCTGCTTCGCCTGCTCGAGCGCCGAGCGCATGATCTCCTGGGTGACGCCCGTGATCTTGATGTCCATCTGCAGGGCCGTGACGCCCTCGCGGGTGCCGGCGACCTTGAAGTCCATGTCGCCGAGGTGGTCCTCCGCCCCCTGGATGTCCGTCAGGATCACGTACTCGTCGCCCTCCTTGACGAGCCCCATGGCGATGCCGCCGACAGGCGCCTTGATCGGCGCGCCGGCGTCCATGAGCGCGAGGGTCGAGCCGCAGACCGATCCCATCGACGACGAGCCGTTCGACTCGAGCGTCTCCGAGACGATCCGGATCGTGTACGGGAACTCCTCGGCCGGCGGAATGACCGCCTCGAGCGCCCGCTGCGCGAGCGCGCCGTGGCCGATGTCGCGGCGCTTCGGCCCCCGCATGAAACCGGTCTCGCCGACCGAGTAGGGCGGGAAGTTGTAGTGGTGCATGAAGCGGCGGTCCGTCTCCAGCGACAGGTCGTCGATCCGCTGGCCCTCCTTGGCGGTGCCGAGGGTGAGGAGCGACATGATCTGCGTCTGCCCGCGAGTGAAGAGCGCCGAGCCGTGGGTCCGGGCGGACACGCCGACCTCGCACTCGATCGGGCGGATCTCGTCGGCGGCGCGCCCGTCGGGACGGCGCTTCTCGATTGCGATCTTCTTGCGAACGAGGTCCTTGTAGATCGCCTCCGAGGCGCGCTTGACGAACTGGCGGGTAAGGCCGTCCTTGACGGCGGGCGCTTCGCCCTCAACGGTCGCAGGCCCGACCGGGAACGGCAGCTCGACGGTCTCGACAATCCGGTCGAAGAGGAGCGCCCGCTTGGCGGACCTGAGCTCCTTGGAGTCCTGCTCGGCCTCGGTGAGGGCACGCAGGTCGTCCTCGAACTGCTGGCGAACCGGCTCGTCGACGGCCGCGAGCCGGACCTTGTCGAGGATCATGTCCAGCGACATCTTGTGCTGGAGCTGCCGGAGGATGTCCTCCTCGGTCGAGGTCATCTCGAGCGGCGGGCACTCCTCGAGGAGGATCTCCTCGACGATCGCGCCGCCCTCGCGCAGGCCCTCGCTCAGGATTCGCTCGCGGATCCGGCCGCCGAAGCGCTCCTCGAGCTCGGCGGTCAGCTGCGGGTCGAGCCACTTCGCCTTACCGACCTGCTCACGGAGCTCGTCCTGCGTCTCGCAGATCTTGATGATCTCCGAGTGAGCGAGGTCGAGCGCCTCGAGGAGCAGGTCCTCCGGGATCTCCTCCGCGCCCGCCTCGACCATCGTCAGGCCGTCCTTCGTGCCGACGACGATCAGGTCGAGGCTGCTCTCCTCCAGCTCCTGCAGCGTCGGGTTGACGGTCCACTCGTCGTTCAGCCGGCCCATGCGGACCGCGCCGACCGGGCCGACGAACGGCAGCGGCGAGATCATCAGCGCGGCGGACGCGCCGTTGATGCAGAGGATGTCGTGCGGGGTGACCAGGTCCGCCGACAGGACGGTGCAGATCACCTGCACCTCGTTCTTGTAGCCCTTCGGCCACAGCGGCCGGATCGGGCGGTCGATCATCCGCGCGGTCAGGATCGCCCGCTCGGTGGGGCGGCCCTCGCGCTTGAAGAAGCCGCCGGGGATCTTGCCCGCGGCGTACATCCGCTCCTCGACATCGACGGTCAGCGGGAAGAAGTCGGCGCCTTCACGCGCCTCCATCCGGCCCTGCGCCGTCGACAAGACCATCGTCTCGCCGGAGCGCACGACCACGGCCCCGTCGGCCTGCTTGGCCAGCTTCCCCGTCTCGAACGACAGTTCCTGCCCGCCGATCTCGACCGAGAGGCGCGTCGGGCCCTGTACTGCGATGCTCATCTGTCCTCCACTCTTCGTGGAAGGTGGAGGTTTGGGGCAAAGCCTACGGCTCCTAGGATCATCCAGCGACGATCCGAGCCGCCCAGGCCCTCGCCCAAACTTCCACCCTCCGACTCGACCCTCGGGTTATCTCCTCAGGCCCAACTCCTTGATCAGGTTGCGGTAACCCTCGAGATCCTTCTTCTGCAGGTAGTTCAGAAGCCTCCGGCGGCGGCCGACGAGCTTGAGCAGGCCGCGGCGCGAGTAGTGATCCTTCGCATGGGACCGCAGATGCTCGGTGAGCTGGTTGATCCGTGCGGTCAGCAGCGCGATCTGCACCTCCGCAGAGCCCGTATCGGCCTCTGCGCGGCCGTGCTTGCCGATGATCTCCTGCTTCGCTTCCTTGGTGAGGGTCACCCGACCTCCTCTAGACGAATCCGCAGGCCCCGCCGAGCCACGCGGAAGCTGCGTGGCGAGCCGGGTCTGCGGGCGCGGATAGGGTAGCAACGGATGAGAGCCGCCGTGGCTGCGGGACATCCCGCGACCGTCGACGCGGGCATCGAGATCCTGGAGGACGGCGGAAATGCCGCCGACACAGCGATTGCCGCATGTCTCGCCTCTTGCGTCGCCGAGACCGTGATGACCGGGCTGCTCGGGGGCGGACACGCGATCGTGCTCTCCGGCGGGGCGGTCAGCACCCTCGACTTCTTCGTCGCCGCTCCTGGGCTCGACGGCGACGGTCGGGCGGTCGAGCTCCAGCAGCTCCAGGTTCCCTTTGGCGCGGAGCTCATCCACTACGCGGTCGGAATCGGGTCCTGCGGCGTCCCCGGCGTCCTCGCCGGGCTCGGCGCGCTCTGGCGACGCGACGGCTCGCTTCCGTGGGCCCGGCTCGTCGAGCCGGCCCAGCGGCTCGCCCTCGAGGGCGTGCCCATGCCGGAGGCGCACGCCGCGTGTCTCGAGATGCTGGCGACGGTGATGACCATGCACGAAGGCGCGCGCATCTATTCGCCGGGCGGCCGTCTCCTCCGAACGGGTGACCGGCTCGAGCAGCCCGGACTGCGCGACGTGCTCGAAGCCGTTGCGGAGGAGGGGCCGGAGAGCCCGACGCTCCGGTCCGCCCTCCTCGCGTTGATGGAGGAGCGAGGCGGCCTCGTCACGCGCGAGGACCTCGACGCGTACGAGCCGGCCTGGGGCGAGCCGGGCAGGATCGCCTTCCGCTCGGCGGAGATCGCGACCCGGATCGGCCTGTCGAGCCCGCTGCCGGCACTCGCCCGGCTCGAGGGGCCCGATCCCGTCAGCCTCGCGAACGCTCTCGCGGTCGACTCCGACGCGCCCGGAGACACCACGAACATCACGGTCGTCGACGGGGCGGGAGACGCCGTCGTGCTCACGACGAGCCTGGGCCTCGGCTCGGGCGACTGGCTGCCCGGCCTGGACCTCCACCTGAACTCGATGCTGGGCGAGACCGACCTGCTCGTCGGCGACGAGCTCGTGCCCGGCCAGCGAATCGCGAGCATGATGGCGCCGACGCTCGCCTTCGACGACGACGGACTGGCGCTCGCCGCCGGAGCGGCGGGCGGCACCCGCCTGCGCAGCGCGCTCGTCCAGGTGCTCTCCGGCGTCCTCGACGAGGGCCTGAGCGAAGGCCAGGCGGTGGAGCGGCCGCGACTCCACCCCGTGGGCGAGCTCGTGCATCTCGAGCCGGGCTTTCCCGACGAGGTTCTCGCGTCCCTCGAAGCCGCCGGCTTCGCCGTCCGGCGCTGGCCGGCGCTGCACCACTTCTTCGGGGGCGTCAGCGCCGTCGGCCGCTCCGGCGCGGCAGGCGATCCCCGACGGAGCGGCGCCGCCGCGCATCCGAAGTGAGCGGCGTGGAGCTCAGACCGGCCGGACGGCGGCGCGCGTCGCCTCGACGTCCCGTCCGATCTGCTCGATCAAATCCTCCTCGGAGTCGAAGGCGCGCTCGTCTCTGAGGCGGTCCCAGATCTCGACCACGAGCCGACGGCCGTAGAGGTCGCCCACATAGTCGAGGAGGAAGGCCTCGATCCGGCGCTCCTCGCCGCCGTAGTGAGGATTCACCCCGATCGACACGGCTGCCCGGCGGCCCAGCGCTTCGCCGGCGTAGATCCCGAACGGCGGGACGAGCAGGTCGGGCGGCGCCGCGAGATTCGCCGTCGGGAAGCCGAGCGTGCCGCCCCGTGCGTCACCGGCGACCACCGTGCCCTCGACCTCGGCCGGCCGGCCGAGGAGCGCGGCCGCTCCCCCGACCTCTCCGGCGTGGACGAGCTGCCGGATCCGGCTCGACGAGACGCCTTCGACGAACGGAACGGGCCTTGCGTCGAAGCCGAGGCTTTCCAGCGTGTCGATGTCGCCGGACCGCCCCCGGCCGAAGCGGAAGTTCACGCCCGCGACGACGACCCTCGCCCCCAGCGGCTCGAGGACGGTGCGCGCGAACTCCTCCGGCGACATCAGCGAGAAGTCGGGGGTGAAGGGAACGACGAGCGTCTCGCCGACGCCAAGGGACTCGAGCAGCTCGAGCCGCCGCTCGAGCGTCGTGATCAGCTCGACCCGGTGGCCGAGCGCGACCCTGGGGTGCGGGTCGAAGGTGACGACCGTGGCCTGCGGGCCCGCGGCGAGCGCCGCCTCGATCACCCGCCGGTGGCCGACGTGGACGCCGTCGAAGGTGCCGATGGCGACGGTGCGGTGGCCGGCACCCAGCTCCTGCGGCGAGGACGCGACCCTCACAGCGCGGCGAGCGCCTCGTCGGTCGGCATGATTCGTGTCGGGTCCGCGTCCTCCACCGCGAACGGGCCGACCTCGGTCCGCCGCAGCGACCGGCAGTGACCTCCGAGCTCGGCCGCGATCGACCGCACGTAGGTGCCGGATCCGACGAGCAGGTCGAGGGTCGCCGTTCCCTCCTCGTAGGCGACAAGGTCGAGCGCGTGGACGGTCGAGCGCCGGAGGGGCATCTCGACCTCCTCCCCGCGCCGGTGCAGCCGGTACGAGCGCTCGCCGCCGATCTTCACGGCGGACGCGGCCGGGATCCGGAGCTCGACCTCGCCCCGCAGCCGCTCCAGCAGCGCCTCGAGCTGCGCCGGCGACGGTGCGGGATGCACGGCGAGGGTGTCGCCCTCGGGGTCACCCGTGGTCGTCGTCCGCGTCAGATCGATCTCCGTGAGGTAGCGCTTGTCGAGCCCGACCAGACGGCTCTGCTCCTTCGTGAAGCGGCCGAGGAGCACGAGCAGCAGGCCCGTGGCGAACGGATCGAGGGTCCCCGCGTGGCCCGCGCGGGCCCCGGTGCGGGTGCGGAGGTCGCGGACCATGGCGAACGACGATGGCCCCGCAGGCTTGTCGACGAGGACGAGGCCCGAAGGCTCAAGCGCGCGCGGCGGCACCTCGCCCCTCTGGCCGGCTCGTCTCCCGCCGTGCCGAGGTCACGATCGAACGATCCTGGCGGCCGCGTACTGCTTGCGGACGAACTCGACGATCTCCGGAATCTCCTTCTCGGAGGAGAAGCCCGCGGCCTGCCGGTGGCCGCCGCCGTCGCCGGAGGCGCGCGCGATCGCGGAGACGTCCAGCTCGTCCGAGCTCGAGCGCAGGCTCACCCTCCGAGCCGGCCGCCCGGGCGCGGGAGGCTCGCGGATCAGCGCGGCCATCTCCGCCCCCTCCACCGCCCTGAGGAAGTCGATGATCCCCTCGGAGTACGGCTCGGAGGCGCCCACCTCGGCGAAGTCGGTCTTCAGGAGGTACGAGACGACGACGCCGCCGCCCTCGTAGACCTGTGCGCGTTCGAGCGCCCGCGCGAGCAGCTTCAGCTTCGCGAGCTGCACGCTCTCGTAGACGGACTGGAAGACGCGGTGGACGTCCGCACCGGCCTCCACGAGCTCGGCCGCGAGCCGCAGCGCCTTCGGCGTCGTGTTGGCGTACTGGAAGCGCCCCGTGTCGGTCACGAGCGCGATGTAGATCGCCTCCGCCAGCTCCGGCGAGAGCCCGAGGCCCAGCTCACGGACGAGGTCGCGGACGATCTCCCCGGTCGAAGACGCGTCGGCGACGACGAGGTTCACCGTGCCGAAGCGCGTGTTGTCGTGGTGGTGGTCGACGTTGAGAACCATGGGCGAGCGCGCGACCGCCTCGCGGCCCGCGCCCAGCCGGCTCTCGTTCGCACAGTCGAGCGCGAACAGCACGCGCGTCTCCACGTCGTCGGGAAGCTCACGACGGACGTCCTCGAGAGGCATGAACTTGTACTCGGCAGGCAGCGGCGCCTGGCCCGGGAGGAACATGACCGAGTCCTTCCCGAGCGTGTCGAGCACGATCCGGCCGGCGAGGAGCGAGCCCAGGGCGTCGCCGTCCGGGTTCTCGTGGGTCGTCAGGAGGAAGCGCTCGCGGCCGCGGATCGCGTCCGCGACCGCCGCCAGGTCATTCTCCGTCTGTGTCCGGGGCGAGCTCATCGATCAGTTGGGTCATCCGCACGCCACGCTCGACCGACGGATCGTATTCGAACGTCAGCTGAGGCGTCCGCTTCAGGCGGAGCTCGCGGGCGAGCCTCGACTGGAGGATCCCGTGCGCGGCCTGAAGGCCAGCCAGCGACTGCTCGCGCTTGCGCTCCGAGCCGAGGACACTGACGAAGACGACGGCGTGGCGCAGGTCGGACGAGGTCTCGACGCCGGTGATGGTGACAAACCCGATCCGCGGGTCCTTCAACTCACCCACCGCCTCGGAGAGCACCTCGCGGACGGCCGCATTCACGCGTCGCATGCGGTCGCTCACAGCTCGACCACCTCCAGCGCCGTATGGCGTGCCAGCTTGTCGAAATCCGCGTCCGAATGCAGAACGGGCAAACCGGCTCGAATCGCCGGAACGGCGATCAGACAGTCCGTGATCGACCGGAGGGTCTCTCCGGCGGACCGGCAGGCGCGGTACAGCGCCGCCGCGTGCTCGTAGTCACCGAGGCCCTCGAGCCGGACGAGCTGGAAGGCGAGCAGCGTCCTGCGAACGAGCGTGCGCTCGGCCGAACCACTCACACCTGCCAGGATCTCGGCCACGACGACCTCCGTCACCGCGATCTGCTCTCGCGCCTGGAGAGCGCGCGCGAGTCGCCGGTGAACATCGCTTCCGCTGCGCCGAAAGTACTCGATCCAGGCCGAGCTGTCGGGGATCACATCTCTTCGATCGAGTCGCCGGATCGCATCGCGTCCAGGTCGCCCTCCCAGCCGATGCCCTCGAGGGCAAGCGCCGCCTCGTAGGGGTCGACCTCGTCACCGACCAGGCGCCGCAGCGCGTAGTCGATCGCCTCCCGCTTGGTCCGAAAGCGGTAGAGCTCCATCGCCTTCGCGATCAAGCGGTCGTCGACAACGACGTTCGTGCGGCCCATACCACAACCATACACATCTATACACCTGACTGTGTACGACTAGTCGCCCGGTGCCATGACCTCTCGCTCGACGCGCACGAGCTCGTACTCCTGGCCGCTGAGGTAGCGGACCGCCTCCTCCAGCAGCGTCAGCGCCTCACCGTGCTCCCGGGCGACGCAGGCGACGGTCAGGCGGCTGCGCTGCCAGAGCTCGTGGTGGTCGACCTCCGCCACCGAGGCGCCGAACCGGTTCTGGAGCTGCGCCTTCGCGGACTTGACGTGCTTGCGCTTCCCCTTGAGCGAGCCGGCTTCGGGGAAGTGCAGCTCGACGGAGAGGATGCCGACGTAGCCGGCGCCCACTGCCCGCGTCAGGACTCGGAGGCGGCGCCGGCCGGCTCGGGGGCCGGCGTCTCGAGGTCAGTGCGCTCGACCTGGCGCGTCTCGAAGGCCTCGAGGACGTCCCCGATCTTCACGTCGTCGTAGTTCGCGAGGTGGATGCCGCACTCGAAGCCCTCCTGGACCTCGCGAGCGTCGTCCTGGAACCGCTTGAGCGAGTCGATCGTCGTCTCGTAGACGACCGTGCCCTCGCGGAGAACCCGCACCTGCGCGCCGCGGCGGACCACACCGCTCGTGACCATGCAGCCGGCGATCGTCCCGACGCGGGAGGCGCGGAAGAGCTCGCGCACCTCCGCCTCGCCGATCGTCTCCTCGGTCGTGACCGGCTTGAGCATGCCGACGAGGGCCTGCTCGATGTCCTCCGTGAGCTGGTAGATGACCCGGTACGTGCGAATCTCGACGCCCTCGCGCTCGGCGAGCTGGCGGGCCTCCGCCGACGGACGGACGTTGAAGCCGACGACGAGCGCGTTCGACGCGGACGCGAGGTTCACGTCGCCCTCGCTGATCCCGCCGACGCCCTGGTGGATGACGTTCACGCGCACCTCCGGATGCTGGATCTTCTGCAGCTCGGAGACGGCGGCCTCGACCGAGCCCTGGACGTCGCCCTTGAGGACGAGGTTCAGGTCCTGGACGCCGCCCGCCTGCATCTGCGAGAACAGCTGCTCCAGCGACGGGCCGGCCTTCGCGGCGGTCGCGAGCTGCTCCCGGCGCAGGCGCTCGCCGCGCTGCTGCGCGCGGTGACGCGCGTCCCGCTCGTTCGCGACGACCCTGGCCAGCTCGCCCGCGGGCGGCGGGTGGTCGAAGCCGAGGATCTCGACCGGGTCGCCCGGCCGTGCGGCGTCGACCTTGTCGCCGCGGAAGTCGTAGAGGGCGCGCACGCGGCCCCATGCGTCGCCTGCGACGATCGCGTCGCCCACCTTGAGCGTGCCGCGCTGCACGAGCATCGTTGCGACCGGCCCGCGGCCGACGTCGAGGCGGGACTCGATGATCGGCCCCGAGGCCTCGGCGTCGGGGTTCGCCGTCAGCTCGAGCTCGGCGTCTGCGACGAGCAGCACCTTCTCGAGCAGGTCGTCGAGGTTCTGCTTCTGCTTGGCGGAGACGTCGGAGAACTGCGTCGTGCCGCCCCAGTCCTCGGGCTGCAGACCCTCCGCGGCGAGATCGCCGCGGACACGGTTCGGATCCCCGTCCGGGACGTCGATCTTGTTGACGGCGACGACGATCGGGACACGGGCCGCGTTCGCATGCGAGATCGACTCGCGCGTCTGCGGCATGACTCCGTCGTCGGCGGCGACGACGAGGACTGCGATGTCGGTCACCTTCGCGCCGCGGGCGCGCATGGCCGTGAAGGCCTCGTGGCCCGGCGTGTCGAGGAACGTCAGCTTCCGGCCGTCGTGCTCGACCTGGTAGGCGCCGATGTGCTGGGTGATGCCCCCCGCCTCGGTCTCGACGACCGCCGTCTCGCGGATCGCGTCGAGGAGCGTCGTCTTCCCGTGGTCGACATGACCCATGATCGTGACGACCGGCGGGCGGGCCTGCAGCGACTCGGGCGCGTCGTCGAACGCCTCGGGCTCGTCGGTCTCCTCGTCCGCATGCTTGATCGTGACCTCGCGGCCGACACTCGGATCGGCGGCGATCAGGCTGACCGCGTCGTCCGAGAGCGACTGGGTGATAGTGACCATCTCCCCCAGGCCCATCATGATCTTGATGATCTGGGCCACCGGGATCCCGAGGGCGTGCGAGAGCTCCTTGACGGTGACGCCCGACTGGACGGTGACGGGACCGGTCGGGACGACGACCTCGCGTGGCTGCTTCGGCTGCCGGTCCGCGCGGTCGCGGGCCTGACGCGCGTCAGGGCGTGGCCTCGCCGCCTGCGAGTCGATGACCACGCGGCGCTTGCGCCGTCCGCCCGGCGCCTGGCGTGGCCGGATTGGCCTGTTGGGTCGGTTTTGTCCCTGATCGTCAGCCATGGTCAGCCCTCAATTGTAAGTCCCGGATCGATCCGGACGCGGGTTCTCAGCGTCCGGCTGAACGCGTTGCGCGACACCGCCCGCTCGAAGCACGAGAGCCGCCGGCAGGTGTAGGCGGCGCGCCGCTGCGCCTGCGGTGCGACGGTGAGGACGCCGTCCTCGGCCACGAACCGCAGCAGCTCGTCCTTGGGGGCCTTCCGGCCGCAGCCAATGCACGTCCGGATCGGGCGGTGGCGCTCTTCATCGCGCGTCGGTTCGTTCCTCCTCCGTCTCCGCCGCTGCCGCGACCGGAACCTCGTCGGCCGCCGCCTCGCCCTCGGCCGCGGGCATCGGCGGCACGCTCGCGGGCTCCTCGGGCGACGGCATCTCTACCGGCTCGGGCGAGGGCGCCGGGGCAGGATCGGGCCCGCCCGGCATCGGGCTCGGCTCGGGCGCCGGAGCCTCGCTGGGCTCGGGCGCCTCGACCGCCTCGGCGACGAGCTCCTCGTCCTCCGCCGGCAGCTCCTCCTCGCCACCGCCGACCGGAACCGCCTGGCCGGACTCGAGCGTCTCGCCGGCCGCCTCGCGCTCGGCGAGCGCGACGTGGGCCGGGATGCCGCAGAAGCGCGTGCCAGGCAGCGCGGCGTTCGGGCAGCGCTTGCCGTTCGACAGGATCGCGGCGCAGCGGCCAGAGAAGTCCTCCCCGGCCTCGCCGCCGCCGAATGCGGCCTCGGCCTCGGCCGCCGCGAACTCGGCCTCGGACTGGATGTCCACCTTCCAGCCGGTCAGGCGCGCGGCCAGGCGAGCGTTCAACCCCTCCTTGCCGATCGCGAGCGCGAGCTGGTCCTCGGGAACGATGACCGTCGCCTCCCGGGTCTCGTCGTCGATGTAGACCTCGCGGACCCGGGCCGGAGACAGCGCCTTCGCGAGAAAGCGCGCGGGCTCGGTGTTCCACGGGATGATGTCGATCTTCTCGCCGCGGAGCTCCGAGACGACCATCCGCACGCGCGAGCCGCGCGGACCGACGCATGCGCCGACGGGATCCACTCCCTGGGCATGCGAGACGACGGCGATCTTGGAGCGGTAGCCCGGCTCACGGGCGACGCCCCGGATCTCGACCAGGCCGTCGGCGATCTCCGGCACTTCGAGCTCGAACAGCGTCTTGATGAGCTCCGGATCGCGCCGCGAGAGGATGACCTGCGGGCCCTTCGTCCCCGATCGGACCTCGGTGATGACCGCCTTGATCCGGCTTCCCTGCTCGTAGCGCTCGCCGTCGACCTGCTCCGAGCGGGGCAGCAGCGCCTCGACCTTGCCCAGGTCGACGAGGATGTTGTTGCGGTCGCCGGCCTGCTGGACGATGCCGGTGACGACCTCGCTGACCCGGTCGACGTACTCCTCGTACATGATCTGGCGCTCCGCCTCGCGGATCCGCTGCTGGATCACCTGCTTCGCCGTCTGCGCGGCGATGCGGCCGAAGTTCTCGGGGGTCACGTCCTCCCGCTCGATCAGGTTCTCGGGTACCTGCGACCAGTCGATCTCGAGATCGTCGTCGGTGATCAGCGTGTGCTGCTTCTCGCCCGTCTCCTCCTCGATTCGCTCGAGCTCCTCGATCGTGCGCTCGCGGGCCTCGTCGAGGAGCCGTTCCTCCAGCTCGCTCGGCATGTGGATCGCGTACACCCGGAAGTCGCCCGCCTCGTCGATCTCGACGGTCGCGTGGCGGTAGGAGCCCGGGGTCTTCTTGTAGGCGGCGAGCAGCCCGTCGCGGAGAGCATCGACCAGGATCCCGCTCTCGAGATTCCGGTCGCGCTCCAGCTCGCGAACTGCCTCGACGATCTCGCGGCTCATCTCATGTCCTCCTCGATCAGGTTCGCCCGCACGATGGCGTCGTACGGAATCTCGTACTCGGTGCCTTCGGCCGAGAGGCGGATCTCCTTCGCCCCCGCGTCCACGACCTCGCCCTTGAACTTGCGCCGGCCTTCGATCTCGCCGGCGGTGCGCAGCGCGGCGCGCCGGCCGACCACGCGCCGGAAGTGCTCGGGCGTGCGCAGCGGGCGCTCGATCCCCGGCGAGGACACGTCGACGGTGTACTCCTGCAGGTACGGGCGCAGGACGTCGGTCACCCGCTCGCAGAGCGCGTGGTCCACCCGCTGGGGGTGGTCGATGTAGACCGTGAACCGCTCCGGGCCCGAGAGCTCGAGCGCGAGCACCTCCACGCCCGGAATCGCGCTCTCGACCTTCGGTGTGATCTCCCGGAGCAGCGTCCTCTCCTTGTCGTAGACGTCTGCCATTGCTGTCTCCTCACAAAAAACGGGCGCCGCGCGCCCATTTCGTCCTGCACCTCGAAATGTGGTGTTTGCAGGATAGCAAGGCCGAAAACGCTGCCTAGGCGACGGCCAGGACGGCCACACCGGCGACGACGAGCACGGCGCCCGCTAGCCGGCGAGGGCCCACCTCCTCGCCGAGGAGCGGGGCGGCGAGCGCGACCGCGATGACGACGCTCGTCTCCCGCACCGCGGCGACCGAGGCCGCCGAGGCGAGCCGCAGGGCGAAGAGTGCGAGGGCGAAGGCGCCGAAGGAAGCGAGGGCGACGAAGACGGTCGTCCAGCCCAACTCCCGGCGCAATCTCGCCGTCCCCCCGCGGGCAGCGATGGCCGCGAAATACGCAAGCGAGGAAGGGGCCAAGACCAGCACCAGGTACACGAGCGGATCGGCGTGGTCGACACCTCGAGCGTCGGTGAGCGTGTAGCCGGCGATGCATGCCGCGATCGCGAGCCCGAAGCCGACGCCTTGCGCACTTCGCCGGCCGAGCCCCCGGACGAGCAGGACCCCGGCGGCCACGAGCAGGACGCCCAAGGACTCCGAAGCCGAGGTGCCGACGCCGAGCACAGCGACGCCGACTGCCAGGACGAGGACGGGAGCGAACCCTCGTGCCACCGGGTAGACCACGCTGAGATCGGCCCGGCTATAGGCGGCGGCAAGCAATGCCACGTAGGCGAGCTCGAGGGCGGCGGAGACGACGACATACGGGACGGCCTGAGCCTCGACGTCCCAGCGTGCCGCCGCCACCGGCGCGAAGACGACGACCGCGAGGCCGAATGCGAGCGCCGTCGCGGCCGGGACGTCCGGCCGCCGCGCGAGGGCGAGGTTCCAGCCTGCGTGGAGCGCCGCTGCGCCGAGCGCGAGGGAGAGCGCGGCGCCGTTCAGGGCTTGAAACCACGCGAAGACGTCGAATCGAAGGCCGGGTGCCGCGGCCGAAGCTCATGCCGGGCGCTGTGGCAACTCGGCGGGTCACCCGCCCGTGAGTCAGCGCACGTCTTCGGGTCCCGGCGGCTTGGAGTCGCGCTCGAAGTCGGCGGCGCCGCCGGCGAGAGCCTCGCTCCGCGCCGCGACGTCATCCTTCCGAGCCTCGTAGTCCTCCTGGGCGACGTCCCGTTCTTCGGGGCTCATGCGCGTCTCCTCGTCCGCCAGCTCGACCGCGTCCTTGTTCCACCACCCGCGGAGCCGTTGCATGAGCCCGGCCATGAGGGAGACGCTACCGCATCGACCCGTCCGCGTGGACGGAGCCAGGCCCGAAGAGGAAGAGGACGGGTGCACTCGCTCGCTTCACCCACGTCAGCGGTTCGATCGGGCGCATCGCGCCCAGCCACGCTCTTCGGCGGGCTCGGCAGACCATGAAGAGCGGTCCCGACGGAGTCCCCTCCCTGTTGTCCTAGCGGACCGCTCGTCCACACCCTTAGGCGGGGGAGAAATCAGGGTGCGCGATCAGGGGGTCCGCCCGATGTCAGCGCACGCGGCCGGCGGCAAAATCGACCCATGCCCCGTTACCTCCTCCGGCACCGCCACCAGCCGCACGAGTGCGGCGTCGTCTGCGCATCGTTCAACGGCCACGAGAGCCCACTCCGTCACCGAACAGCGACCGGCGCATCCACAGATCCGCTCACGACGAACTCGGAGGTCACCGGCAATGACACAGCTGCTCGCAGATATCAATAAGCCTCACCCGGGGTCTCGGTTTCACTTCGTCCGCCACCTCGTCGAGATGTTCCTCGCGATGATGGCCGGGATGATGCTCGGGGCCTTCCTCTTCGCCACCGCCCTCGGCACGAGCGTTCCCGAGGCTCGCCGCGAGCACGCCGTCGCGTGGGTGCTCGTGATGGCGCTCGACATGACGCTGCCGATGGTCGCCGTGATGCTCTACCGCGGTCACTCGCGGCGGAGCGCCGGCGAGATGGCGGCGGCGATGATCGTCCCTGCGCTGCCGATCGTCGCGCTGCAGCTGAGCGACGTCGTCAGCGAGTCCGCCGGCAGCCTCTACATGAACGTGTCGACGCTCGCGATGATCGCGCTGATCATCTACCGCCGCCGCGAGTACCGCGCCGCCGCCGCGAGCCACGCGTACGCCGGCCATACGGCGCGGGCGACGCCGTAAGGTAGACGCTGCTCGGCGAGTGGAACCGGTACCGGCCGCGCCGGCGCAGGCCGGCTCCACCACGAACGCACTCCCTCGGCTTACGCGGTCACCGCGTGGCCCACGCGTCGCGTGTCGACTTGAACACGTACATATCCCACCTCTTCTTAGCCGGAGTTGTCGTCGGGGCCGTCGGCTTGTCGTGGCTCATCTGGGACGAATGGCGCGGCGGCGGACGGGCGGGCGCAGATGACTTTGGCGCGAGGGACGCGCCCGGTTTCTTGTGGCCGTCCCCCGCGACGAGGCCATTCAGGCCACGTCCTCAACGACGAGGGCGGGCGGCTGGTCGGCGTCGTCGTCGCGAACGCCGAGCACACGCAGCGTCCTGTTTGCGCTGAGCGGTTCTTCACGGCCAGGGAGGCAGGGCTGCGCGGTCGCACACCAGCCTTGCCATCGGTTGGCGTCTTAGACGGTTATCGCCGGCAACTTGCAGGTTTTGCCGTGGTTCTCGTGCGGTCCTCGTTGTCTATCCATGCCCGGGGCTTCTCGTGATCCTCACAACGAGAGAGCCATCCGGACGACGAAGGCGATGAGTCCGATCATCACGGCGGCCGAGGCGAGGACGAGCGTCACGAGGGTTGTCACGGCTACCGGTTCAGTCTCGGATTCGTAGTCGCTGGGCGTGATGGCGACATGCTCCCAGGCCGTTCGGACGGTGAGTCAGGCCACGGTGGTTGGGGTGATTCGACGAACGGCAGCTAGACGACAAAACGTCGCGAACGCCGGCCCGTGGAGCAAAGCCGCGAGAAGGCCACGACGCCCAGTCGCAAGTCGAGGAAGTAGGCTCATCCAAACGGGAGGAGCCCGGATGTACGAGATCTTCACGGCCGGTAGGTTCGAAGTCGAGGCGGGGAACGAAGAGGCGTTTGTCGCCGCGTGGTCAGAGTTCGCTGCTTGGGCGAGTGAGAGGCCCGGCGCCGGAACCTTGCGGCTCTTTCGAGACGTTCGGAATGCGGGGCGGTTCGTCAGTTTGGGCCAGTGGGACGACGCCGACGCTGTGGGCGACTGGAAGAGTTCGGCCGAGTTCAAGGAGCGGATCGGACGCGTGGTGAAGCAGGCGACGCAGTTTGAGCCGACGGAGCACCTGACGCTGGTGAAGGTCACCGGGGGGACGGTCGAGGTGCTCTCGCCGCCCACCGACATCGAGCCGATCCACGCGCCGACTTAGGCGAGCGCGATCCGCCGGGTCGCGCCACGTCTATTTCGCGCATGGCCGCCTACCGCTTCATCGACCGGCCGAACTCGGCCTCGTCGCATCGCGGTCAGCAGACAGCTACCTCGTCGTCGACGGTGAGTCGTGCTGTCCAGCCGCGCTCGCCCTCCGGCGAGACACGACCGCGCTCGACGCATTGCAGGCGGTCGTGTAGACGGGCGCTCTCTCTGACATTCGTCTTAGGTTGGGCCCAGCTTGCCGCCGGAGCTCTTGCGAATAGCAAACCAAGCACGTCCGACTCGCCGTATCTGAAATCGGGGCGCTGAGAAGCATCTCCCTCCCCAGGGAACCGCTCCCTCGGCGCCCTTCCGTTCCGTTTCGGTGGCAGGACGACAACCCGGAACGTTTGGCCGTCGCGGTCGACGGTGCCGCGGTCCTTGGCCTTGTCGAGCAGCCGCCTGCCGGCCTTGCGGCGCCGGTGTTGGCGGCCGAGATCGAGGCAGGCGGGGCACAGCCCGCGTACGAAGTTCTCTTCGGGCAGCCGTTGGAGTCGGCAGCGTCCGCAGCGCGGGTTGTGCATGCGACGCTTGCCGGTCCGCGCCATCAGGCGACCCCGTCCGGGGCTGTGTGCGCCGCGCCTGCGCTGGCGGTCTCTACGTCTCGAGGATGATCGTGACCGGTCCATCGTTGACGAGCTCGACGGCCATCCGCGCCCCGAACGTTCCGGTTTCGACGTGCACACTGAGGCCGCGAAGGTCCGCGCAGAAACGTTCGTACAGCGGTTTCGCGGCTTCCGGTCGTGCAGCGTGCGAGAAGTCCGGCCTAGTTCCCTTCTGCCGTTTGCTATCCGCGACGAGCGTGAACTGGCTGACGACGAGCACAGCGCCTCCGACGTCCAGGAGTGAGCGGTCGAATCTGCCGTCGGCGTTCTCGAAGATCCGGAGCTTCGCGATCTTCTCTGCGAAGCGTGCGACGTCGACCTCGGAATCCTCACGCTCGATCCCGAGCAGCACGCACAGACCGGCGCCGATCTCGCCGACGACCCCGTCGTCCACCAGCACGCGCGCGCTCGAGACGCGCTGGACGACCGCCCGCACGGAGCGATTATCCGAGGTCTTTGATCCGCTCGGCGTACTGCTCGCTGCCGGGCTTCAGGGAGCTCGCGAGCTTGTAGTGGCCGTTCGCCTCGTGCTCGCGGCCGCGCTTCTCGAGGCAGCGGCCGAGCGCGTAGTGCGCGTAGTCGTCGGTCGGGGAGATCTCGAGCATGGCGCGGAACTCCCGCTCGGCCTCGTCGTACCGCTGGATGCGGAAGTATGCGATCCCGAGCGCCTCCCGGATCGAGGCCTTGCCCGGCTCCCGCTTCTTCGCCTTCTCGAGGGCGACGGTTGCCTGGGCGGCACGGCCCTTGCGGAGGTGGGTCCGGCCTTGCTGGAAGAGATCGTAGGTCTCGCTCATGGCTCTTCCCTCACGGTAGACGATGGTCTCGAGGCTCAGGCGGAGCGAAGGCCGAGAGAGCGCAGGGAGACGAGGCCCCGCAGCCGCCGCGTAGCGCCGAGGCGGCTCCGGATCGCCTTGAGGACGCCGCGCAGCTCGCGGCGGGCCGTGCTCGCCGCTCGCTCCGCGTCGCCGGCCGGTCCGAAGCGGGCTGCACCCAGCGCCTGCGCGAGAGGTTCGGTGTCGACGCGGAAGCGCTCCCGCACCGACCGGCCCAGCTCGGCGGGCGTGGCGCTCGGCTGGACGGCGACTCCCTGGTCGGTGAGGTAGTCGACGAGCTCCGCCCGTACCGCCGCCGCGACGCTCCTCGGGTCGCGCGACCGGTAGCGCAGACCCCGCCGCGCGCTCTTGCCGAGCCAGAAGGCCGCGACGACGCCGCCCAGCCCGACGAGCAGCAATCCGAGCAGGCGCGGGTCGCCGCGGTCGTTCGACTCCTGCGCGGCCCCGACGCCCCTGAACGTGCCGCGCTGGAATCCGCTGTCGGGCCCGCGAGGACGATCGTCCGGCGAGGACGACGCGCCGCCGAGCTGGTTCCGCAGGGTCACGAGGCCGAGAGCCGCCGTCGCCGCGACGCCGCCGAAGGCCTCCGTCGCACCGTCCGCGTCGAAGAAGAGGGACGATGCGGTGTACTGGGCCCGCAGCCGGCCGCGACCGGGCGTGGGGTCGAACGGCAGCCATCCGTAGCCGCGGAACCAGACCTCCACCCACGCATGCGCGTTGGTGTCGGAGACCGTCCACTCGCCCTTCTCCTGGTCGAAACGACCGTTCGTGAACCCGGCCGCGACCCGCGCGGGGATCCCCAGGTAGCGGAGCATGAGCGCCATCGCCCCCGCGAAGTGCTGGCAGTAGCCGCGGCGGTGACCCGTCACGAACGCGACGAGCGGCGGCGCGTCGCCTCCCCTGGGCGGGTGCTCGTCGTACCTGAAGACGCCGCTCGAGCGGAACCACGCCTCGAGCGCTACGGCGGCCGCATAGGGATTCCGGGGCTGTCCGACGACGCGCCGCGCCTGCCGGTAGAGGGGTCGGTAGGCCGAGAGCCCCCTTTCTCGGAAGAGCTGATCCATCGCGGCCTCGCGGCCGGGTGTTCCGAACGGGGGAACGCGGGCGAGGTTGCCGACGACGAGGAACGGGCTGTCCACCAGGAGCTCGACCGGGTACTCCGGACGGGAACGGGTGAGCTGCGCCGGAGTCGGCTGCGCCTCGTAGCTCCAGACGGAGTACTTCTCGCCGCGCTCGAGCCGGCCCACGTAGCCGATGCCCGAGCCGAAGCTGCCTGCACGGCCCTGCTCGAACGCGACGGGCACGCTCGCTCCGACGAGATGCGTGTCGTCGAGCGCCGCGATCCTGACGTCCTGCTTGAGCCAGTTCTCGGCGTCTCGGGCGCGGGGCGGGAGCAAGGGGTCGTTCACGAGCCTGTCGAGGCCGGCACCCCTCACCGGCTCGATCAGCGATGTCTCCTCCCGCCAGTGGTCGTCGAGGAAGACGTCAAGCGTCGTCGCGCGCCAGTACGGCGTCCTTCGCGGCGCGTCGACCTTGAAGACGGTGGTCGCCTTTCGCGGGAAGTCGATGCCGTCGTAGTTCGCATCCCAGGCGTACTGGACGCTGACCGGCTTCGCGGGGCGGGTGTAGTCCCAGTGCTTCCAGTCGAGGAAGCCGCCCTTCGCGACCGACGGCGAGCTGACGGCGACGAGCGCCGCGACGCTGATCGCGGTGCCGACGAGCATCGCCTGTCCTCCCCCACGACGCGCGCCCGGCCGCAAGCCGGCGAGGAGGACGAGCGCCGTCGCGAGCAGGAGCAGGCCGCGCAGCGGCGTGGCGCTCTGAGGGACGAGCGTCACGGGCCAGGCGGTGCCGGCGAACGTCGCCCCCGCCGCCAGGATCGGTCGTGAGGCCGCGATTGCGAGCGTCGCCAGCAGCGTGAACGCGAAGACCGCCACGACGATGACGCCGTGCATCAGAGCCTGCTCGCCCGGGTCAAACGGCAGCGAGACCTCGTAGAAGTCGACCACGCCGCCTCCGAAGCCGCCGAGGACGGGGCCGAAGAAGTCGTGGTCGCCGTCGAACGGCCGCGCCGCGAAGGGCGACGTCTCGAACGCGATCGACACGACCGCAAGAGCCGCCGCCAGCACCGCGGGGATCCGGAGCCGGCGCGAAGGCACCGCGCCGGCGAGGACGGCGAACGCGGCGGCAACGATGAGCGCCCCACCGTGTGTGGGCTCTTCGAGGCTGTCCCAACCGGTCGCGATCAGGAGCGCCGGCAGCAGGGCAAGGAGGACAGTCCTACCCATGGGCCGCCGCTCCGGCCTCGGTGCCCCCGAGGACCGCCTCGAGCGAGTCCCCCCGCCGCAGGACCGCGACGGAGATGCCCGCGTTCGTGAGACGAAGGACATCGGCATCGGCGCCCCAGGACTTGCGCCGGCCCGCGTAGCTGGGCGCGTCGACGTGGACGACCGAGACCTGCTGCCTCGCGGCGGCCCTCGCGATCAGCGCCTCCACGAGGGCCGGGCGGAGCGAAGCAGTCACGACGGCGAGATCGCGGGCGTGCGTCGCGGCGCCGGCCTGGTCGCTGAGAACTGCCTCGACCGGTCGCCGGCCGTCCTGCTCGGCGGCGGCGAGGAGCTCGAGCGCCCGCGGCCAGTCACGCTCGTACGTCCGGATCGAGAGCGCGTCGAGGCCCGTCTCGCTCGTGACGATGATCCGGACGTGCCGCCCGCGCCGAGCGTGCGCCCACAGGATCGACCCGCCCGCGCGGATCTGCGCGTCGAAGCTCGAGTCGCCGCGAGGGCCCGCGCCGTGCCCGGCCTCGGCGTCGACCACGACGACGACCTCGTCCCTCGGTGCGTCCTCCAGCTCCTTCACCATCAGTTGCCTCCGCCGCGCGGTCGACGGCCAGTGCACACGCCGCAGCGACTCCCCACTCTGGTACTCGCGGACGCTGTGCAGCTCGAACCCGGCCGGACGGCGGAGAAGGATCCGGCCGGCGCCGTGCGCCCGGAGCCCCCGCTCACCGAAAAGGACGCCGAGGCGGGCGAGCCTGGGGTAGACGAGCAGCGGGCTCGAGTCCGGCAGTGCCTGGGTTCGGCTCGCGAGGCCGAACGGATCCTCGAGCACGACCTGGGCCCCCGTGAACCGATAGCGACCGCGCGGGACGCGCCGCAGGCGGTAGGCGGCGCGCAGGAAGCGGCCGTCGCGCCCGACGACGACCTCGCGCGGCCCGAGCGAGCCGACCCGCTCGTCGAGCACGGCCATCGCCGGGAGCAGGCCGCCGTCCCCCTGAAGCTCGATCCGGACGACGACGTCGTCGCCCTCGACGGGGCGGTCGCGATCCAGCGACCGGTGGAGGCTGAGCGAGCGGGCGAGCGTGCTCGTCCAGATGAGCGCGGCGCCGACGGCGAGCAGCAGCCCGACCGCGGGCGCGTAGAGCACGTGTGCACCGAACGCCCAGGCGCCGACGTAGGTGCCTGCCCCGAGCGCGAGCGCGAAGCGGCCGCGGCGGGTGAGCATCAGACCGGGACGGGCGTCCGCTCGACGGCCTCGGCGATCAGCTCGGCGGGGCCCAGGCCGGCAGCCCGGGCTTCAGGGCCGAGGATCAGCCGGTGCCCGAGGACGGGCTCGGCGACCGCCTTGACGTCGTCGGGCAGCACGAACTCGCGACCCTCGGAAAGCGCCCTCGCCTTGGCCACGCGCAGCAGGGCGATCCCGGCCCGCGGGCTGGCGCCGAGGTAGAGCCGCTCGTCGCCCCGAGTGTGGCGGAGGAGCGCGACGACGTAGCGGTTCACGCTCTCCTCGACGAACACCCGCCTGGCGTCGTCGATGACGGCGACGACCTCCTCCGTGCTCGAGACCGGCTCGAGCGTGTCGAGCGGCGGCTCGCTCGTCTGTTCGTTCAGCATCCGCGCCTCCTCGGCCAGCTGCGGATAGCCGATCGAGATCCGCATCGTGAAGCGGTCGAGTTGGGCCTCGGGCAGCGGGTAGGTCCCCTCGTACTCGATGGGGTTCTGGGTGGCGAGCACCATGAACGGCCGACCGAGCGGGTAACTGACGCCGTCCACCGTCACCTGGTTCTCCTGCATGCACTCGAGGAGTGCCGCCTGTGTTTTCGGCGAGGCGCGGTTGATCTCATCGACGAGCAGGAGGTTGGCGAAGACCGGACCGGGTCGGAACTCGAACTCGTTCGTGCGCTGGTCGAAGACGTTGACGCCCGTTACGTCGGAGGGCAGCAGGTCGGGCGTGAACTGGATCCGTGAGAACGAGCAGTCGAGCGACCGCGCAAGCGCCTTCGCGAGCATCGTCTTCCCGACACCCGGGAAGTCCTCGATGATCAGGTGTCCCTCGCTGATGAGCGAGAGAACCGCGAGGCGCAGCGTCTCCACGGGCGCGTGCACGACCTGGGCGACGTTGTCGGTGATCCGCGCGAGCGTCTCGCCCGACACCTGCACTGACAGCGGCCGCTCCTCAGCCCGTCGCTCGGCCACCGTCTCTCCCGAGGAGCCGCTCGACCTCGTCGAGGATCTCCGCCGCGATCCGCGCCTTCGGCGCCCTCTCCACCTTCCGCTCTCCTCCCTCGGAAATCAGCACGACCTCGTTCTCGGCTGACTCGAACCCAACGCCGGATGCCGACACATCGTTGTAGACGACGAGATCGGCATTCTTGCCGGTCCGCTTGGCCCTGGCGCGGGCGAGCCCGTCGTCGCCCGTCTCCGCGGCGAAGCCGACGAGGATCCGGCCGTTGGCGTGGCTCGAGCCGAGTGTCCGGAGCACGTCGTCCGTGGGCTCGAGCTCGAGGTGCCACCGTCGGCCGTCCTTCGCCCGCTTGTCCTCGCGGGATTCGGCCGGGCGGTAGTCGGCGACGGCGGCGGCCATGACCACGACGTCGGCGTCCTGCCGGGCCAGGGTCTCACGGGCCACGTCGCCCGCGGTCGGGGCCTGGACGACTTCCACCCCCGTGGGCGGATCGACCGAGAGGTTCGACGCGATCAGCGTCACCTCCGCGCCCCGCCGGCGAGCCTCGTCGGCGAGCGCAGCGCCCATCCGGCCGGACGAGCGGTTCCCGACGAAACGGACCGCATCGACGGGCTCCCTCGTCCCGCCGGCCGTTACGACCACCGTCTTGCCTCGTAACAGACTGGTACCCGACTGGAGGAGCGCCTGGACGCGCTCGAAGATCTCCACAGGCTCGGCCATCCGGCCGACGCCCAGCTCGCCCTCGGCGAGCTCGCCCTCGGCGGGGCCGACGAGCTCGACGCCGCGACCCCGGAGGGCCTCGACGTTGGCACGGGTGGCGGGGTGATTCCACATGCGGGTGTTCATCGCCGGGGCCACGACAAGCGGCCCTTCGTGCGCGAGAGCCGCCTCGGAGACGACGTTGTCGGCGAGTCCGTGGGCAAGCTTGGCGAGCGTGTTCGCCGTCAGCGGGGCGATCACGAAGAGCTCGGCGCGCTGGAGGTGGGGATACAGCTCGCCGTCGGGGGTCCGCCTTGCGAGCGCGTGGAACGTCTCTGCGCGGACGAAGCGCTCGGCGCCCGGCGTCACGAGCGGCACGACCTGGTGGCCAGCTTTCACGAGCAGGCGCACGAGTTCACACGCCTTGTAGGCGGCGATCCCCCCGGTGACACCGACCAGGACGCGCGCCATGGGGGCTACCTACTTCTTGTACTCGTGCTTGATCTTGCCCTCGGCGACTTCCTCGAGGGCGATCGTGAGATAGTTCTTCGAGCGTGACTCGACGAGCGGCGGCGGAAAGTCCTCGAAGGTGCCCTCGCCGAGCTGGTGGTGGTAGTTGTTGATCTGCCTCGCCCGCTTCGCCGCCACGAGCACCAGCCCGTAGCGCTCGGGAACGCTGGCGAGCAGCTTGTCGACCCGGGGATAGATCACGAGGCCATGGTAGCGGCGATCCGGGCACGGACTATCTCCTCGACCTCCCCGGCGGCACGCCTGAGATCGTCGTTCACGATCACGTAGTCGAAGAGATTCGCCTCCGAGAGCTGCTCGCGCGCGAGCTCGAGGCGTTCCTCGATCTCCCCCGCGCTCTCGGTCGCCCGTTCGCGGAGCCTCCTCTCGAGCTCGTCGAACGTCGGCGCCGTCACGAAGATCGTCACGGCCTCGGAGAGCTTCTCCTGGACGTAGCGCGCGCCGTCGGTCTCGAGGTCGAGGAGGGGGATCCGCCCGTGTTCCCGGATCCGGTCGATCTCCGAGCGGAGCGTCCCCGAGCGCTGGCCCCACGGGAAGGTGATGTACTCGAGGAAGCCTTTCTCCGCCAGCTTGCGATCGAACTCCTCGTCGGAGATGAACCAGTAGTGCGTCCCGTCCACCTCGTTCGGCCGCCGCTCGCGCGTCGTCGCGGAGACGGCGAGCTCGAGCTCCGGGATTCGCTCGAGGAGGATGTGCTCGATCGAGCCCTTGCCGGCGCCGGACGTCCCGGTGACGACGACCACGGGTGGGGTGTAAGCGTTAGGAGGGCTTGGCGAAACCTCGGCTGAGCCGTCGGGCCGCGCTGACCGCCCCGAGGCCGCGTCCTCAGTCGCGCCCATATCTCATCGATATGAACGCTCCCGGCGTCCTTGCCTCGCGTCGGCCATCGCACCCCGACGACGAGCGACGTTCCGCCAAGCCCTCCTAGCGCCTGAAGAGGCCAATGAGCTCGGCCCGCTGGCGGTCCGAAAGGCCTCCCACGGTCTTCGATTGGCTGATGCGCGCCTGGGTGAGGAAACGGGTTGCCTTGACGCGGCCGAACTTCGGCACGGCCATCAGGATGTCGAACACCTTCGCGGTGGCCACGTACTCGGGCGGGTCCTCCAGGATCTCCTCGATGTCGGCGAGGCCGTTCTTGAGGTCGCGCTTCAGCTGCGCGCGCTTGACGCGGATGTCGTTTGCGCGCTGAAGCGCCTCCATGCGCTGGTCGCGTGATCGAACCGGCGCCTGGGCCTGAGTCTTCACGGAGGCCACGGCGCGTGATACTAACAGCTTGTCGAGAGCGATCAATTCGCGTGAAATGCAGGCCTTTTCACCGTTTTCAAGTCTGGCGACGAAAGCGCCAACCCACGCTCATGGGCGAGCCCACGCAGCTGCGTCGGGCTCTCGAGGCCCAGCGACTCGGCCGTCCGGGCCAGCTCCTCCCTGATCTGGAGCGGGGCCGTAGGGTCTGCAAAGAGGGTCGTCCCGAGGGCGACAAAGCTCGCTCCGGCGGCGAGGAACTCTGCCGCGTCGACGCCGGTGCGGATGCCCCCCATCCCCACGATCGGCATCGCCGTGGCCCGGTACGCGGCGTAGACGGCTGCCAGCGCGACGGGCTTCAGGGCCGGGCCGGAGTAGCCACCAACCGCGCGCGCCAGCCTCGGCCTGAGCGTGACCGGGTCGAGCGCCAGGCCACGGATCGTGTTCACGAGCGAGAGCCCGTCCGCCCCGGCGGCCTGAACGGCGCGCGCCGCCTCGGCGATGTCGGGCTGGGCCGGCGAGAGCTTCGCGTAGAGCGGCAAGGGCGTGACGGCGCGACAGGCGGACACGATCTCCGCCGCCGACTCAGGGGCCTCATCCACGTTGGGGCATGAGAGGTTGAGCTCGATCGTGACGCCGTCGAGCTCGGCGCAGGTCTCGGCGTACTCGTGGGCGGCGAAGCCGCCGACCGAGACCCAGAGCGGGACGCCGAGCGCTCGCAGGCGCGGCAGCACCTCGGCAAGGAAGCGGGCGCGGCCGGGGTTCTGCAAGCCGATCGAGTTGAGCATCCCGTGGTCGGTCTCGGCGATGCGAACCGGCTCGTTTCCGCCGCGAGGTTCCGGCGTGACCGTCTTCGTCACGAAGGCATCGAGCGACCGGGCGACCTCCGGCGCCACGAGCGCGTCGAGGCATCCGGAAGCGTTAAGTAGCAGGACGGCCTCCTCCGACGCGGGCGGCGCGGCTCGTCGGTGAAACGCAAGCCAGAGAAGGACGCAAACGCATACGCGTCTTGGAGTGGCCGGAGGCTACGGACGCGACTGAGGACGCGGTCTGGTGCGGCGTCGCAGCCGCACGCGGCGCTCCGGACGCGGCGGAGGTGGCCGTCAGCACAGGACCGGTCCCTCCACGCACAGGCGCCTGTACTCCCCACCGAGCTCGACGGCGCAGCCGTAGCAGGCGCCGTAGCCGCAAGCCATGGGCGCCTCCCACGCGAGCTGGGCCTCCGGGGCCAGGCGGCGGACGGCCTCCAGCATCGGCTCCGGGCCACAGGCGAGCACGGAGAAGCCGGGCCGGAGGAGCTCGGTGACGAGTGCCGGCTCGATCGCCACCTCGGCGCCGGGAAGCAGCTCGGCGGCCTGGGCGTGCTCGGTGCTGCGGAAGCCGAGGATCGTGGGAGGACCGCCTAGCGCCTCGGAGAGGTACGGGAAGGGCGCCACGCCAATTCCCCCGCCGACGAGGAGCGGCCGCTCGACGTCGAGGCGGAACCCGTTCCCCAGCGGGCCGAGGATGCCGATCCGGTCGCCGCGCTCGAGCTCGGCGAGCGCTCGAGTCCCTGGGCCGACCGGTTCGAAGAGAAAGCCGAGCTCGCGTGGCGGCGCCAGGCAGAGGCTCATCGGGCGCGGAAGGACGCGGCCGGGCGCCTCGAGCATGAAGAACTGGCCCGGAATCCCCGGGCGTAGGTCGCCGCGCTCGACCCGCAGGAGCGTGTAGGGCCCAACTGCCTCGACAGCGACGACGCTATGCCGGCCGCGCTTCTGCAGCGATCCTCTCCTGCAGCGAGACGACGGCCTCGCCGCGCGCGTTCGCGATCGCGTCCACGGCAGCGGCGGCGCCGCTGAGGGTTGTGATGCAGGGGATCCGGGCCACGAGCGCGGCCTCCCGGATCCGGTAGCCGTCGGTGCGCGCGCCCGAGCCTTGGGGCGTGTTCACGACAAGGTCGCAACGGCCGCGGCGCAGCAGGTCGACGACGGTCGCGCCCTCGCCCCCCTCGGTGACCTTCCGGACGTGCTCGACGGCGAGCCCCGCGGCCGCGAGCACTCGCGCGGTGCCGCTCGTCGCCGCTAGCCGGAACCCGAGCTGGGCAAGCGCCGCCGCGACCGGCGCAACCGCATTCTTGTCGGCGTCGCAGACCGAGAGGAACGCCGTACCACCGGAAGGGAGCGGGCGGCCGGCGGCACGCTCGGCCTTCGCGAGCGCGGTCGGGTAGTCGGCCGCCGTCGCCATCACCTCGCCGGTCGAGCGCATCTCGGGTCCGAGCACGGGATCCGATCCGGGGAACCGTTGGAACGGAAACACGGCAGCTTTGACACTGACCTGTGTCGGGGTCTGACCCCCTTCCACAGCGAGGTCTGCTAGGGCCGCGCCGGCGGTGAGCCGACAGGCCATGTCCACCAGGTTGACGCCGATCGCCTTGCTCGCGAACGGCACGGTTCGCGAGGCACGCGGATTCGCCTCGATCACCGAGACACGTCCGTCGAGGACGGCGAGCTGAACGTTCAGGAGCCCGACCACGCCCAGGGCGGGTGCGAGGGTCGCGACGATCTGCTCGATCTCCGCGCCGACGGTGTCGTCGAGGCCCGGCGGCGGCAGCACGCAGCTCGAGTCGCCGGAGTGCACGCCCGCTTCCTCCACGTGCTGCATCACAGCCGCCACGTAGGTCCCGCGCCCGTCGCAGAGCGCGTCCACATCGATCTCCAGTGCGCCCTCGAGGAACCGGTCGACGAGCACGCGCGACCCCGGCGGGACACTCGCCGCAACCGTCTCGGCGTCGTAGCAGACGACCATCTGGCGGCCGCCGAGGACGTACGAGGGCCGGACGAGCACGGGGTAGCCGATCTCCTCGGCGACGTCGACCGCCTCGGCCTGCGACCCGGCCATGCCCCAGGCCGGCACCTCGATTCCGAGGTCGCGGCAGAGAGCGGCGAAGCGCTCGCGATCCTCGGCCAGGTCGACGGCGTCGAACGGCGTGCCGAGGATCCGGTAGCCGGCGGTCTCGATCGCCCGTGCGAGCTTCAGCGGCGTCTGCCCGCCGAACTGGATCACGACCCCGACCGGCTGCTCGCGCTCGCAGACGGCGAGCACCTCCTCGACGCCGAGCGGCTCGAAGTAGAGGCGGTCGGAGGTGTCATAGTCGGTCGAGACCGTCTCCGGGTTGCAGTTGACCATCACGGTCTCGAACCCGAGCGCGCGGAAGCTGCGGGCGGCGTGGACGCAGCAGTAGTCGAACTCGATCCCCTGCCCGATCCGGTTCGGCCCCGAGCCGAGGATCACGACGCTGCGTCCGACTCTGGGAGCCGTAGGCTTTTCGTCGAGCTCGCCCCAGGTCGAGTAGTAGTAGGTCGACGCCGCCTCGACCTCGCCGGCGCAGGAGTCGACTCGCCGGTACGCGGGCCGGACGCCCCACGAGCGGCGCTTCGCGCGCACGAGCTCCTCGCTCGCCCCGCAGTGCTCGGCG
>DASTCG010000132.1:0-17754 GCA_035711385.1 Gaiellaceae bacterium | reverse complement strand
ACGGACAACTCGGGCCGGAATGGCGGCCGTTCCCAGATGAGCGGTGACAGCCGGCGCACTGTCGTCGCACTCCAGACGCACATCGAGCCGGTAGGAGACGGGAAACGCACCCGGGACAACCAGAGCCTGGCCGCGACGGAGCCGCTCCCGTGCGGGACCGACGATCCCGACCGCGACGCGCTGGCCTGCCCCCGCGTGCTCCACCCGCTCGTCATGCACCTCGACCGACCGGACGCGCGCGGCAAGCCCGCCCGGCTCCACCGCAAGCGCGTCGCCGGTTCCGATCGACCCCGACCACAGCGTCCCGGTGACGATGGTCCCGGCGCCCGGCAGGCTGAAGACTCGATCGATCCAGAGCCGCGTCGGCCAGTCCTCACGCGAGGGCCGAATCTCCCGCGCAGCACGCCCCAGGGCAACGCGAAGCTCATCGAGCCCAACCCCCGTCGCCGCGCTGACCGGGATGACCTCCAGGCCGGGAACGAGGTCGCGGGCGCCTGCAACGGACGACGCGACCAGGTCGCTGTCGACCGTGTCCACCTTCGTGACCGCCACGACGCCTGCGTCCACGCCCAGGAACCGCAGGATCGCGACGTGCTCTCGGGTCTGCTCCCGGACGCCTTCGCCCGCATCGACGACGAGCAGGAACATGTCGATCCCCGTCGCGCCCGCGACCATGTTCCGAACGAACCGCTCATGCCCCGGCACGTCGATCAGCGACAGGCGAAGGCCGCCGCCGAGATCGAGCGGCGCATAGCCGAGGTCGATCGACACCCCGCGGGCCTGCTCCTCCGGGAGCCGGTCCGTGTCCTTTCCGGTCAGCGCTCGGACCAGCCACGTCTTGCCATGATCGACGTGCCCGGCGGTTCCTACCGTGAGCGGCACGTCAGCACCGCACGAGCAGCCTCCTCGACGTCCTCGTCGCGGAGGGTCCGGCAGTCGAGCAGCAGCGCGCCGTCGCGAACGACGCCGACCACAGGCGGATCGCCGGCGAGCAGCGGCCCCGCGAGCTCCTCTTCGACGGCACACGCGTAGCTGACGAGCTCGGCGAGCGGGAGCGCGCCGCCGCCGACACGGGCGACCGTCTCCTCCACGCGCCCGGCGACGCGCTGCGCCAGCCGCTCCGCCCGCGCGCGCACCGACTCTGCCGGCTCGACCAGCATCCGCAACACAGGAACCTCGCGCAGCGCCCGGCCCGGCTCGAGATAGAGGCCCAGCGTTCCCTCGAGCGCCGCCAGCGTCAGCTTGTCCGCCCGCAACGCCCGCTGGAGAGGATGCCGGCGCAGTCGCTCGACCAGATCAGCCCGTCCGACGACGATCCCGGCCTGCGGGCCGCCGAGCAACTTGTCCCCCGAGAAGCAGACTAGATCGGCTCCGGCCGCGACACTCTCCCGCGCCGGCGCCTCGTCACCGACCGGCTCGAGCACGCCGGACCCTGCATCCTCCACGACCGGGATCCCGTGACGGCGGCCTACTGCCACGAGCTCCTCGAGCTTCGGCCGCTCCGTGAAACCGACGACGCGGAAGTTCGACTGGTGCACGCGCAGCAGCAGTCCCGTCTCCGGGCCCACCGCGCGCTCGTAGTCGACCGCCCGTGTCCGGTTCGTCGTCCCGACCTCGACGAGCGTCGCCCCTGACCCCCGCAGGACGTCGGGGATTCGAAACCCGTCGCCGATCTCGATCAGCTCGCCGCGCGAGACGACCACCTCCCGACCCTCCGCGAGCGCCGCAAGTGCAAGCAGGACGGCCGCCGCGTTGTTGTTGACGACGAGTGCGGCCTCGGCTCCGGTGAGTCGCCGTAGCAACCCGGCGACGTGATCCTGCCGGGAGCCCCGGCGGCCGGCGGACAGGTCGTACTCGAGGTTGGAGTAGCCGCGGCCGATCTCGCGCACCCGGTCGAGCGCCGAGCCGGCGAGGGGCGCGCGGCCGAGGTTCGTGTGCACGATCACGCCGGTCGCATTGACGACCCGCCGCAGCGCCGGCGCCCGGGCCGATTCGACCGCGTCGCGAACCCGAGCCGCGAGATCGCCCGGCTGGAAGCCGGCGCGAATCTCCTGGCGCGCCTCATCCAGCACGCTTCGCGCAGCCGCCACGGCCAGCGGATCGTCCACTGCGCGCGCCAGCTCGTCGACGGACGGCAGGTCGCGCAGACGCATCGGCCTACTGGGCGTCCGCTTTCCGCGACTCGGCCGTGCGCAGGCCCGCGCGGCGCTCCTCGTAGCACTCGACGACGAGGCTGACCGCCTCATCTGGATCGTCGGTGACGAACAGGAGGTCCTCGTCCTCCGGCGAGATCAGCCGCCGCGAGAGGAGCCGGTCGTTGATCCATCCCACGAGCCCCTCCCAGTGCTCGCGGCCGAAGAGGACGACCGGGAAGTTGAGCACTTTGCCGGTCTGGATCAGCGTCAGTGCCTCGAACATCTCGTCGAGCGTCCCGAAGCCGCCGGGCATCATCACGAAGCCCTCGGCCGCCTTCACGAGCATCGTCTTCCGCGCGTAGAAGTGCCGGAAGAGGATGCTCATGTCCAGGTACGGGTTCGTCGCCTGCTCGTGCGGCAGCTCGATCCCAAAGCCGATCGAGAGGCCGCCTGCCTCCTGCGCCCCCCGGTTCGCCGCCTCCATCACGCCTGGCCCGCCCCCCGTGATGACTGCGAACCCGGCCTCCGCGAAGAGGCGACCGATCTGGCGCGCCGTCTCGTAGACCTCGCTCTCCGGCCGCACCCGTGCAGAGCCGAACACCGAGACCCCGGGCCGGTCGATGCCGTCCACGGCCTCGAAACCGGTGCGGAACTCCTCCGCAATGAGGAAGACATTGCGCGGCAGGTTGCCGTCGTGCGCCTGGAGGATCCGTCTGTCTTCCACGGCCTAGAGGCTGCGCTCGACGAAGCTCGCGTTCATGCCGAGCACGAGCAACCCGGCGAGCGCGAAGTAGCCCACGGCGGTGGCGACCCGCTGCCAGGGCTTGATCTCGTAGTAGGCGTGGGCTTCGAGGCTTCCGCGCTCCTGCCAGCGCCGGAAGAGCTCGAACCCGACCAGGATCACGATCAGGATCAGCAGCGGGTTCGGCGCCAGGAAGAGGAGCGCCACGAGCCCGACGAAGCCGACGGCCCAGATGGCCGGGTGGATGGCCGCCGCGATCCGGCCGCCGTCGAGGGGCACCACGGGGATCAGGTTGAAGAGGTTGAGGAGGAATCCGGTGAACGCCAGCGCGAGCAGGAACTCAGAGTTCTGTTGCTCGCCGACGACCCAGACCACTGCCGCGCCGAGCGTGCCGAGGATCGGCCCGGCGAACGCGACGAGCGCCTCACGCCAGGCGTTGAGCGGGTTCTCTCGCAGCAGGATCGCCGCGCCGAGAAACGGGATGAACATCGGCGCGCTGACGTTGAGCCCCTGCCGCCGCGCCTCGAGGTAGTGGCCGAGCTCGTGCACGAACAGGAGCAGGACGAGGCCGACGGCGAACTTCCAGCCCCAGAAGAGCGCGTAGGCGCCCACCGACACAAGCATCGAAGCCGACGTCGTGAAGAACTTGAACTTGAAGATCGCGCCCAGCGCGAACTTGGCCTTCCAGAGCAGCAGGCCGAGCGCGATGAACGGCGTCGCGAGCTTGCGGAGGATCGGAAAACGAGGCTCGTCTTTGACCGGCCCGCGGTCGTACGGCTCGTATGGTCCGAGCTCCGCCTCTTTTTCAGGCGTGAGCTGACTCACCGTCGCATCGTACCCGCGAGCAGGTGGTTCGAACCTGCTCCAAAAGCGTGAAGAACCCGTCTCGTTCCCTGCCTTCCGGACGGGCTCGGCGGTAGACCGGAGGCATCCACGGATCACGAGCGAGGAGGCAGGAATGGCACGCGGGCTGGTCGCTGCGACCGTCGTCGCAGCCGTTGGACTCACGACCTTCACCGTCGGGTTTGGCTCGGCGGCGAGCACGGGGCCGGAGGCGAAGCCGAAACGGCCGAAGGTGAAGGTGATACGAGGACCGCGCGGCCCACGCGGCCCACGAGGGCCGCGCGGCCCGCGCGGCTTCACCGGAGCGCCCGGCCTGTCCGGGCCTGTGGGCCCCGCCGGCCCGCAGGGATCACCCGGGCCGCAGGGGCCCGTCGGCCCGTCCGGCCCGTCGGCCGTCCGGGTTGCGTTCGACGTCGCGGCCGGGACCGGCGAGACGCAGATCGTGAGCCTCGGCGGGCTGATCCTCAACGGCGCGTGCAGCGCCGGCGGCGACCTCTCGCTGGAGGCGAGCTCGGCAGCGAACAACGCGCGGGCGCGCGCGCTGGTCGTGGCGAACGCGACCCCGTCGGACACGGTCGCCTACGACGAGGACGACGACCTCGACACGATCGATGGCTTCGACTTCGTCGGCGCCGCGGACGACGACGCGCTGGCGACGCTCGTCTACCGCTCGGCCGCAGGAGGCGTCGTCACCGCGAACCTGATGCTCGAGCAGTACTCGGTGGGTGGCTCGGCGCGCTGCCTCGTCGCCGGATCGGCGGTGATCGCCGGCTAGGTCGGAGATGCGGGGAGGTCGACGCGCCGGCCGTCGGCCTCCACCTCCGGCGCCGAGAAAATGCAGTCGACGTGGATGGCAGCGTCGTTGTCGCCGCCGAAGGACGGCCCCGCGTTGTTGCCGATCGCCACGTGGGCCGTCCGGGCCGCCTTCTCGTCGAGCAGGACATTGCCGCGCGGCTCGACTGCCGGGTTGAGCCCGATGCCGAGCTCGGCGATCACGTCAGCTCCCGTGCCGGCGTCGGCGACGAGCTCGCGCAGCATCTGCGCCGCGCGCCCGCCCGAGATCTCCACCACGCGGCCGTGCTCGAACCGGAGCGTCACCGGCTCGTCCACGAGCCCCTCGACGGTGTACGGGACCGTCAGGTCGGCGACGAGGATGCCCGCCGCGCCGTCCTTCAAGGGCGCAACGAAGACCTCGCCGCCTGGATAGTTGGCGAAGCCTCCCTCCTCGAGCGGCAAGGCGTCGGTCTTCCACGGACGGCCGGTCACAGTCAACGTCAGGTCGGTGCCTGCCCGGCCGCGAACCCGGACCACCTCGGAGCCCTCGACCTGTTCGAGGAGCCGGCGCGCCGGTTCGGCCAGCTCTGGAGACGGCTGCGAGAGCTCACCCTCCAGCAGCTCCGGAGTGACGAAACTCAGATAGATCTCACGCCCGCCGTGGGCGAACATCGTCTCGGCGAGCTGTGAGCGTGCCTCGGCCTCCTCTGGGTGCGGCCGCTCGGTAACGAAGTAGGCGAGCGTCGCCCGCTCGGCGGCCGCGACCACCTCCGGAGGTGCGCCCGGCAGCGGACGCTCGCCCGCCCAGAGCGCGAGTGTCGTGCTCCCGCCGGCCTCCTTCACGGCGGTCGCGAGCTGTGACCCCTGCACGACGAGCGGCTCGTCGACGACGACGAGCACCTTCTCGTCGGCGCGGAGCGCCCCGGCCTCGATCAGGTTCCGGCACCAGCCGGGCATCACATAGTCACGGCCGACCTGCATCGCCTCATCCTCGCACCTGTGACCTCCGACGCCCGCAATAGGCTCACCGCAATGTCAGGCGGAAGAAGCTGGCCGGACGTCCGTCTGGCCAGCAGTCGTCTAACTGCGGGGAAGGAGCATTGACTTGAAGCAAGTACTTGCACGGCTCCCGCGCGTCTCGCCGGCGATGATCGTGGCGATGCTCGCGCTCTTCGTAGCACTAACGGGCACGGCGGTCGCGACGACGTCAGCCCTCATCACGGGCAAGCAGATCAAGAACAGCTCGATAACCGGACTCGACGTGAAGAACAAGTCGTTGACGCCGAAAGATTTCAAGGGCTCAGTTCGCGGTCCGCGGGGCTTCACCGGCGCGAAGGGGGACAAGGGCGACAAGGGCGACAAGGGTGACAAGGGTGACAAGGGCGATGTGGGTCCCAGCGCCACGTATCAGCACCACGTTGCAGTGAACCTGGGCATCTCGACTAGCTCAGGGTCGCCGACGACGATCAATACCCTGACCCTCCCTGGGCCTGCCACCTACTTGGTTCAGGCCACAGCATCGATGTTCGACGGTGCGGCTGCCCCGTCCACATGCACTATCTTCGCGAGAATCACCCGTGACGGCACTCAGGTCGGAGACCACGGCGAGCTCGGCACGACACATCCGACCGCAAACGAGTACATCGAGAGCACACTCAGCATGCAGCGGCTGCTGTCTGTGACGGGGGCCACGCAGACGATCGCAGTCACCGCGTACCGGAACTTCGGTACCGGTACGTGCACGGTCTTCAATCGGACGCTCACGGCGACGCAGGTCGGAAGCGGCACTGGAACCCTTGCCGTCGGCGGGGTTGGGCTTCCCTCGGCCAACGCGGCCGGGCCATCGGGCGACTAGCGGCTACTGCACTCATCGGAGGCGTGTGGTCAGGTCTTGCTCGGCGGCCGGGCAAGACCTGACTCACTCGTCGACCCGCGACCGATCCGCCTCGCGATCGGCGTGGAGCCGGCGTAGCTCCGATCTCTGCACGGCTCGCCCTCTACGACCCGCGGCCGATCCATTCCTCGCCGCCCTCGTAGAGCTCCTTCTTCCAGAGCGGGACGCGCTCCTTCAGCTCGTCGATCACGTCGCGGCACGCCGCCAGCGCGTCGTGGCGATGCGGCGCGGAGACGGCGATGACCACCGAGACGTCGCCGACCTCGCAGCGGCCGGTCCGGTGGGCGATCGCGACCCCGCAGAGGTCGTACCGCCGCTTCACGCCCTCGGTGATCTCGGCCATGACCTTCTCGGCCATGCCGGCGTAGGCTTCGTACTCGAGGGCGATCACCGTGCGGCCGCGCGACTGCCGCCGCACGGTTCCCTGGAAGGTTGCGACCGCCCCCGCGCGCTCCTCCTCGACCTCCGCGATCACGGCGCCGACGTCGAGCGGCCCGTCCACCAACCTGAACCCGCCGCCGGAGACCGGCGGGATGACCGCGACCTCGTCGCCGTCCTGGAGCCGGGCCGACCGCGCCGCGTACTCGTGGTTCACGGCGTAGAGCAGCCCTTCCGGCTCCTCGCCCAGGCCCAGCTCGCCCCAGACTTCGGCCACGGTCGCCACGTCGACCTCGCGCTCGCTCCAGCCCGCGCGCTCACGGAGTCCTGCGAACAGCCGGACCCGGACGCTCATGCCTCTCGGCCCTCGTCGCCGGCGCCGGTGACCCGTTCGACCGTCTTGAGCAGGAAGGGCTCCGAGAACCCGCCGGCGAAGGCGAGCGTGGCGACGACCGCCCACTCCTCGCCGTTGGCGCCGAACTCGACGAAGCCGCTCTCGAGGACGCCCCAGAGCACGACGCCCGCGACCGCTCCGACGGCGAGCTGGAGCACGAACGCGTACCAGAAGGTCCGCAGGTCGCCCATGCGGGGGAGCGCGTCTCGCACCTTCCGGCCTGCGGCGAGGGTCGCGCCTGCCGCTCCCGCCACGGCGGCGAGGGCGCCGTCCTTCCAGCTCGTGTCGACCCCCACCCAGGAGGCGAGGACGATGAACGCGAGGACGAGCAGCAGGAGGATGGGTCCGAGCCAGACGAGTCGCGTGGCCCTCGTGCCCTCGCGCGCACGCCGGAGTGTGTACAGCGCGTGGCGCGCGCGGAGGAGCGTAGAGAGGCGAGCCTTCGCATCCTGCAGGTCGGTCGGGCGCTCCTCGCCGTGAACCGTGCTCCAGGTGGGGACTGGGCCGCCGCCCTCGTATCGATCACGCTCGTACTCGATCTCGAGCATCGACTCGACGAGCTGCTCGTCGCCGGCCTCGACGAGCATCTGGTCGACTCCCTCGAGCAACAGGCCGAGCGCGTCCGAGTTCAGTGTCGTCGGCTCGTCCGCAAAGAGGAGTAGCCGGCGGAGCATGTCCTCCTGGTCGCTTTCGAGCAGTCCTGCGTTGCGGAGGCGCTGGGTGTCGCGGATCGCCGTATAGAGCCGATCGAGGTTCTTTCGGAACTCCGGGCTCCGGAGAATTCGTTTCCGCCGCCAGGACCGCTCGGCGAGCATGGTCAGCAGCAGCTGCGCCCGTGCCTCCAAGCGCTCGTCCAGCGGGTCGCCCACATGGGAATTCTCACCCGTAGACGCGAACCACGGACCCGTAACCCCAGCGCTCGCGAAGGCCCGGTGCGATCCAGAGCGGGACGCGCACGCAGCCGTGGCTCGCCGGCCACGGCGGGACCGACGGGTAGCCGTGGATCGCGAAGCCACGCAGGAAGTACATCGGGTTGAAGAGCACCCAGTCCCAGCCGGAGACCTCGCGGTAGACGTGCCAGGTGCCGACGGGCGTGTTCCCCGTTGCGCCGGTCGAGGCGTGGATCACGTTGACGACCCGGCCGTCCCGCACCTCGTACACCGTCTGGCGCGTCTTGCTGACCTCGAGGTAGTCGCCGCGTGGGACGCGCGGCCGGGGACGCGAGGACCGCGCGAGCACGCTCCAGAACCTCCTGTCGACGATGCCGGTGCGCGGGAGCCCATGAACCTTCTGGAACGCGAGCACCGCCTCGTAGGTGGCGGGCCCGTACCCGGAGTCCACGCCGGGCAGCGCGTAGCCCTGCTCCGCGAGACTGCGCTTGAGCGCGAGCACGTTCGGGCCGTGGGAGCCGATGCGAAGCGGCGGCCGTCGGATCCGGATCGCAAGGAGCCGAGTCACGCGGACATAGCCGGGGCGTGGGCGGACGGTCACCGAGAGGCGATGCATCCCGGCGCTCAAGCGGTCGAGCCGCACGCGGAAGCGGCCGCCTGGGCCGAGCCGCACTCCTCGACCTCCGACGAGGAGCCGCCCGGCGGCCGGCGGGACCAGCCGGCCGCGGAGCGCGGTGCCGCGGATGCGCGCCGTCAGCCGCGGACGGACCCGCGTCGCCACGACGGCCGAGTCGCCGCCGAACGACCGAGCCTGGTAGACGCCGGGCCTGCGCACCCGTCGCTCGAACGCGAAGGCGCCGTCGGTCGCCGCAGTCGTATGCGCGATGACCGTCCAGCCGCCCGGGAGCTGCCGCGCGAGAAAGACGTCGGAAAGCGGCACGGTCGCGCCCTGGAAGCGCGCCAGCCCGTCGTAACGGACGATCGCCGGGTTTACACGGAGCGTGATCGTCTCGGCGCCCAAGGCCGGAGCGGGGACGACGAGCCCCGCCAAGGCCGCAAGCAAGGCGACACGCCGCATTCCTCTCTCTTTATAGAGGCCCGCGTACGATTCCTTCCATGGCAACCGCCGAGGAAGGGCGCGAGACCGACTCCGGGATCGAGATCAAGCCCGTCTACACCGAGGAGGACGTCGAAGGGCTCGAGCTCGAGCTTCCCGGCGAGTATCCGTACACGCGCGGGCCTTACCGCGACATGTACCGCGGCCGCCCGTGGACGATCCGCCAGTACGCCGGCTTCGGCTCCGCGGAGGAGACGAACGAGCGGTTCCGCTACCTGCTTGAGCGCGGCCAGACGGGGCTCTCCGTGGCCTTCGACCTACCGACGCAGCTCGGGTACGACTCCGACGACCCGCGCGCTGCCGGCGAGGTCGGCCGCACGGGCGTGGCGATCGACTCGCTCGCCGACATGGAGCTGCTCTTCGACGGGATCCCGCTCGACGAGGTCTCCACGTCGATGACGATCAACGCGCCGGCCGCACTGCTCCTGCTCCTCTACGAGCTGGTGGGCGAGGAGCAGGGAGTCGCCGGCGACAAGCTCCGCGGCACCGTCCAGAACGACGTCCTCAAGGAGTACTGCGCCCGCGGGAACTACATCTACCCGCCGCGGCCGACGATGAGGATCACCACCGACCTCTTCGCCTACTGCGCGGAGCGGCTGCCGCACTTCAACACGATCTCGATCTCCGGGTACCACATCCGCGAGGCCGGCTCGACGGCGGTCCAGGAGCTCGCGTTCACGCTTGCGAACGGGATCGCCTACGCGGAGGCGGCGGTTGCCGCGGGGCTCTCGCCGGACCAGTTCGGCGAGCGGCTGTCGTTCTTCTTCAATGCGCACAACCACTTCTTCCAGGAGATCGCGAAATTCCGTGCGGCGCGGCGGCTGTGGGCCCGGATCATGCGCGAGCGCTTCGGAGCGACGAACCCGAAGGCGATGGCGCTGCGGTTCCACGCCCAGACCGGGGGCTCGACGCTGACGGCGCAGCAGCCGGAGAACAACATCGTCCGCGTGGCTGTGCAGGCCCTCTCCGCCGTCGCGGGCGGCGCGCAGTCCATCCATACGAACGGGTTCGACGAGGCGCTCGCACTTCCGACCGAGCGCTCGGCGAAGCTCGCGCTACGGACGCAGCAGATCCTCGCCGACGAGGCGGGCGGGACGGACACGGCCGATCCGTTCGGCGGCTCCTACTTCATCGAGGCGCTGACGACCGAGCTCGAGAAGGCCGCCTGGGAGCTGATCGAGCGCATCGACGAGATCGGTGGCGCCGTCGAGGCGATCGAGCAGGGCTTTGTCCAGCGGGAGATCGAGGACGCCGCCTTCCGCTACCAGCAGCAGGTCGAGGCCGGCGACCGCGTGATCGTCGGCGTCAACCGGTACCACGAGAACGAGGCGGAGCCGATCGAGCTCCACCGGCTCGACCCGGAGGCGGAGCGGCGGCAGCTCGAGCGCACGGCCCGGGTCCGGAGTGAGCGCGACGGCGAGGCTGCCGCGCAGGCGCTCGAGGAAGTGCGACGGATTTCGAAAACGGACGGGAACCTGGTCGTGCCGATGCGCGAGGCGCTTGGTGCCCGCTGCACCGTGGGAGAGATCTGCGAGGTCCTCCGGGAGGAGTTCGGAACGTACGACGCGCAGCGCGCGTAGACGTGGGCGGCCTGCGGCTGGAGGAGTGGGGTCCCGACGACCTGCCGCTGCTGCACGCTCTGCTCGGGGACCCGGCGATGACGGAGCACCTCGGCGGGCCGGAGAGCGAGGGGAAGATCGTCGAGCGACTGGAGCGCTACCGACACCTCGAGCCGGACGCCGGCCGCATGTTCAAGATCGTCGACGCGGAGACCGGGGAGCCGATGGGCTCCGTCGGCTACTGGGCGCGCGAGTGGCGCGGCGGGGATGTCTGGGAGACCGGCTGGTCCGTGCTGCCGGCGTTCCAGGGGCGGGGAACCGCGAGCCGGGGGACTGCTCTCGCGCTCGACCGGGCCCGGGAGGACGGGACGCACCGGTTCGTCCATGCCTTTCCCGGCGTGGACAACGGCCCGTCGAACGCGATATGCCGCAAGCTGGGCTTCGTCTTAGTGGAAGCGGATCTCGAGTTCGAGTACCCGGCCGGCAGCTTCATGCGCTGCAACGACTGGCGCTTCGATCTCTTCCCGGCGCCCTAGCCGTGTCGGCCTCGACGGGGGTCAGCCCCCGTCACGAGCTAGGTCGGTCGGATGAGCAAGCCAATCCCGAAGACCGTTGCGGGCATTTCCGTTCCCGGGTCGTCACACTTTCGAGTCGGGGTCTGACCCCAGTAGGTGGCTCGGAGAGCGGGCGACGGCCTCGTCGGTGATCCATGCGGTGACCAGCTGGGCCGGGGTGACGTCGAAGGCCCGGTTCTCGACCGGCGCCTCGGCCGGCGCGACCAGGCTGCCACCGATCCGACGAACCTCGTCGGGGGCCCGCCGCTCGACCGGGATCTCGGCGCCGGTCGGCGTCGTCGGGTCGATCGTCGTCACCGGGGCCGCGACGTAGAACGGTAAGCCGTGGTGCGACGCGAGGACGGCGAGCGAGTACGTGCCGACCTTGTTCGCGACATCGCCGTTGGCGGCGATTCGGTCGGCTCCGACGATGACCGCGTCGACCTCGCCGCCGCCCATCAGCGCTCCTGCCATGGCGTCGGCGACAAGGGTGTACGGAATCGCGAGCCGCTCGAGCTCCCAGGCCGTCAGGCGCGAGCCCTGGAGTACCGGCCGCGTCTCGTCCACCCAGACCGACGGCTTACGAGCCCGCTCGTGGGCGGCCCGAATGACCCCGAGCGCCGTGCCGTAGCCGACGCACGCAAGCGACCCCGTGTTGCAGTGCGTCAAGACCCGAGCGCCTACCGGAAGGAGCTCTGCCCCGTTCGCGCCGATTCGCCGATTCCGCTCGACGTCGTTCTCCGCGATCCGGATCGCCTCTGCGACCGGATCCTGAGCCGCCAATGCCTGTTCGATGCCCCACGCGAGGTTCACCGCGGTCGGCCTGGTCGCCCTCAAGCGCGTCGCTGCGTCATCGAGCGGCTCGCCGGTGACCGAAGCGAGCGCGACGCCCATCGCGCCGGCCGCGCCGAGGGCGGGCGCACCGCGGACGGCCAGCGTCGAGATCGCCTCGCAGAGCTCGTCCACGGTCCGGCAGTCGAGGAGGGCGAGCTCCTCCGGCAGTCGCCGCTGGTCGATCAGCCGGACTGAGGCTCCGAGCCACTCGATCGTGGGAGGAATGGGGTCGCTCTTCACCGCAGCGCCGCGATCGTCGCCCGAATCCCCGCCTCGGGCCCACCGGGGTAGAGGTACGCGTCCGCGCCGACGATGAGCATCAGCCCGTCCCGGGTCAGCGCGTGCTCGACTTCCGCCGCCGCCGTCTCGGGGCCGACGCCGCCGCTGAGGACCGCCGTCGCCGGGCGGGCTGCGGCGATGCAGGCCCGAACGTCGTCGGGGTCGTCCGCCAGGCGACCCGAGAACGAGCCGGCCTGGACGAAGTCCGCGCCGCACATCCGCGTCAGCCCGGCGAGAACGGCCGGAGCGACCCCGATCTGCCGGTCCCGCATGAGGAGCGCCGCGCCGACCCGGTGGGCGAAGAGCGGTACGCCGAGCTCGGCCTCGCGGAGGAGACGAAGCGAGTCGAGCCCCTGCGCGAAGACGTTCAGCATCAGCGCCGTCGCACCCAGCTTGACCGCACGTTCGGCACGCCGGAGCAGCGAGCCGACCGGGCCGGTCACGTTCGCCGCGTAGAGCACGCCCTCCGGGAGCACGCCGGAGACCGCGCGAACGCGATCCTCGAGCGGGCACCACTCGGGATCGCCGAGCAGCTCGTCGTCCTTGACGAGCGCCGCCCCGCCGCGCGCGAAGATCGCCGCCGCCTCGGCGACCTCCTCGGGAGACAGGCCGAGCGAGGGTTTGACGATCGCGCCGACCGAGACGCCGGGTGTCGCCGCGAACGCCGGTCCGGGAAGTGTGTCGTCCGGCACCTGGAGATCGACGAGCCGGCAGCGTTCGAACGCCGAGAGGTCGGCCCACTCTCCGGCGACGACAGCCGAGACGAGCATCGTCACATCGGCGCCCCAGTTCGCAAGCGGAAACTCGAGCGTCGCCCGTCCGTCCGACGCCGTCACGACCGGACGGACGAACCCCGGTCCCTCGGGGAGCCCGGTGGAGGCGACGAGCGCGAGCGCGTCGACGGCGTCGGGCGGGTCGACCTCGAACGTAGCGCGGATCATCGGTCAAGCTTGCCGGACACGCGATGCGAATCCTGCTCGTCTCTCAGATGTACCCCGGGCCGGACGACCCGGACCTCGGGACCTTCGTGCAGGGGCTGGAGCGGGAGCTTGCCTCTCGCGGGCATGAGATCGAGCGCGCGGTGCTCGACCGCCGGAGCGGCGGAAAGGCGAGGTTCCTCTCGCTCGGTCGTGACGCCGTTGTGGCGGCTCGCAGGTTCCGCCCCGACGTCGTCTACGCGCACTTCCTCGTCCCGACCGGTTTGCTCGCGGCACTCGCGTCGCGGGCGCCGCTCGTGGTGACTGCCCACGGGCGCGACGTCAGGAACATCGGGGCGATTCCGGGCGTCCGGCCTGCGACGCGCTATGTCGTGCGGCGGGCAGCCGCGGTCGTCGCAGTGTCCGACTACCTGCGCCGCGAGCTCGAGGCCAAAGTGCCGGAGGCCAGGGGCAAGGTGGAGGTGGTGGACTGCGGCGTCGACCTCGAACGCTTCTCGGTCGCGCCGGCGCCGGACGGCCCGACGGCGTACCTGTGCATCGGCTCGCTGACGGAGCGGAAGAACGTCGTCCGGCTCGCGGAGGCGTTCGCGCACCTCGGCTCCGGGACGCTTACCTTCGTCGGCGACGGTCCATTCCGGTCGGCGGTCGAAGGCAGGCCGGGAGTGACGGTCGTGGGGCGCAGTCCTCACGACGAGGTCCCAGGCCTGCTCGCCCGCTCGCACGTGCTCTGCCAGCCGAGCCTGGTGGAGCCGTTCGGCCTCGCGCTGCTCGAAGGGATGGCCGTCGGGCGCTCGGTCGTCGCGACCCGCGTCGGAGGGCCTCCCGAGTTCGTTCCGCCGGAGGCCGGGGCGCTCGTCGACCCCACGGACGTGGCCGACATCGCCAGGGGACTGCAGGCTGCCGCCGCGCTGCCGTGCCCGAACCAGGCGGCCCGGTCGGCCGCCGAGCGGCACGACCTCAAACGGCAGGCGGATCGGGTGGAGGCGCTCCTCCGGCGAGCCGTTCGAGATCGGCGAGCCGGCGCTCCACGAGCGGCCTGACCGTCTCCTCGAGCCCGGCTGCGCGGGCGAGCTCGAGCGCTTCCTCGTAGTTCCTTCGCACCTTCTCGGGGGCCACGCCCTGCTTCAGCCGGTTGTCCCCCGTGACCAAGAGTTTCTGGATTTGCTCACGGGATTCCATTGGCATCATGAAAGGTGCACAATCGATAGGAATCTGATGGAAACTGCCCAAGCGCTCACGAGTGAGGTCCGCGTGCTCGTCGTCGACGACGAGCCGCTGTTCGTGGAGATGATCAAGGCCATGCTCGGCGCCGAGTCTGACATCGACGTCGTCGGAACCGCAGGAGACGGATGCAGCGCCGTCCAGCTCGCGCACCAGGTCGACCCGGACGTGATCGTCATGGACGTCAGCATGCCGGTCATGGACGGGATCGACGCCACGGTTCACATCCGAGAGGCGGACCCTGATGCCTCAGTGCTGATCCTGACCGGCGGATCGACGGTCGCGGACGTCGACCGGGCACGCAAGGCCGGCGCCGCGGCATACGTCACCAAGGACCGCATCTCGACGGATCTCGTGGAGGAGATCCGCAGTCTGGCGGCCAGATAGCCACTGCTATCCTCGCCACCGTGCTGCTCCTCTTCCAGGTCGGCCAGGCTACCCTCGTCTTTCTTCAGTTCATGATCGCGATCGCGCTGATCACGCTCGTGCTCCTGCATTCCGGGCGCGAGGCGGGCATGGGGGGCATGGGGTTCGTGCCGACCTCGCAGGGAGGCACGCACATCGTCGAGCGGAACCTGACCCGGGTCACGATCGTCGTCGCCCTGATCTTCGGGGTGAACACGGTCTTGCTCTTCCGGGTGCTCCACTGAGAATCGCCGCGGCTACACTGACCGGCGCGCGCTGGTGGCGGAATTGGTAGACGCGCAAGGTTGAGGGCCTTGTGGGCTTTGCGGCCCGTGGAGGTTCAAGTCCTCTCCAGCGCATGAGGCCCCCGCACGAGGGGCCGTCGCGTCCTTGACGGCGTCCGGCGCCCTCGGTACCGTGATCGAACACACGTTCGCGGAAGGAGGCGTCACATGACCGAGCGGCAGCGCGCGATTCTCGAGTACCTGCACGAGTACGTCGACGAGCACGGCTACCCGCCGACAGTCCGAGAGATCGGCGAGGCCGTCGGCCTCAGGTCTCCCTCGACTGTCCACGCCCATCTGGCGCAGCTCGAACGGGCAGGCGCCCTGCGGCGCGATCCGACCAAGCCCCGGGCGATCGAGCTCGCCGACCGGCGCCGGCCGGAGCCAGAGCCGGCCGGGGAGCCGGTCCTGCGCCTTCCGCTCGTCGGCCAGATCGCCGCCGGCGGGCCGCTGCTCGCGGAGCAGAACATCGAGGAGGAGATCGGCGTCCCCGAGCCTCTCTCCACGGGCGCGGACTTCCTCCTGCGCGTTCGCGGCGACTCGATGGTGAACGCCGGCATCCTGGACGGGGACATCGTGGTCGTCCAGCGGCGCGAGGACGCACGGAACGGCGAGATCGTCGTGGCGCTCGCAGGCGACGACGAGTCGGCCGACGAGGCGACCGTCAAGCGCTTCTTCCGCGACGACGGGCGGATCCGTCTCCAGCCCGAGAACGACGCGCTCGATCCGATCTACGCCCCGTACGTCCAGATCCTAGGCCGGGTCGTGGGGGTGTTCCGGAGGATCTGATGAGCCCTGTCCGACCCTTCAACCGCACCCTCGACCAGGAGCTGGTCGCGCTCATGCGGGGAGTCAGCCTCGAGTGCCCGAGCTGCGGCGAGTTCGTCCTGCGCTCGGGCTCGACGATCTGCTGTCCCGAATGCGGCCTCCGTTTGCGGGACGAGAGGTCGTCGGAAGGCGGGCTACAATTGGGCCTGCAGGCCGGGTGACCGCGGGCCGGCGCACGCCGGTCCGAGGAAAGTCCGGACACCGAAGGGCAGGACGCTGGGGAAAGCCCAGGCGGCGAAAGCCGACGGAAAGTGGCACAGAAAGGAAACCGCCAGAGGCGAGAACACCTCTCCGGAGACGCCTAGGGTAAGGGTGAAAAGGTGGGGTAAGAGCCCACCAGCATCGCGGTGACGCGGTGGCTTGCCAAACCCCGTCCGGTGCAAGGCGAAGCAGGCTCCGCTGACGCTGCCCGCCGAGGAGCCGGGTGCGCCGCTCGAGCCGTCGGGAAACCGCCGGCCTAGAGAGATGGTCATCCACGACAGAATCCGGCTTACAGGCCTGCTACGGAAAACCCCCGGAAACCCGGGGGTTTTCTATGTCGGCAGAGCATCGAGGGTCCGTAACTCTGAGACGGAGGAGGGGCCCGAAGGCCCCTCCTGCCGCTCGAGGCTTCCGCTCTACGCGGTAAAGACCGCGGACGGAGCCGACTTCGTCGTCACCACGGGGAACGCGTTGGTGCCCGCGAGGATCTCGTTGAAGCCGGGGTCGGAGTAGTCCCACGTGTCGCCGACGGTGTTCTCGGCGACGACCCGGAACTGATCTCCGGTGTTGACGGCACCGACGTCAAGCGAATACGTGCCTCCGCTGGTGTTCGCACCGGGAAGCAGCCCCGGCAGCTGCGGAACGCCGCCGTTCGCGCCCGGGCCGAGACCCAGCTTGTCGAACAGCGTCGCTTTCGTGCCGACGTCCGTCCAGGTCGTCCCGCCGTCGGCGGAGCGCTGAACGACGAACTGCGTCTCTGAGAGCGAGTTGTCGGTCCATGTGAGCGTGGTGCCGGACAGCGAGAGCCCACTCGGCGCCAGCGGCGGAAGTGCGATCGAGACCGGCCGCATCATGTCCATCTCTTCGTGGCTCAGGATGTGGCAGTGGTACGTGTACTCCGCGCCGTAGTTGACGAGGTGGTTGATGATGTCGATCGGATCGCCGGTCGGCGAGAACGCGAGCATCGGCAAGCCGCTCGCCTCCGCCGCCGTCGTGTTCGCGATCCAGGCACCGTCTCTCTGTACCGGGTTGAGCTCCCGAACGCTGTTCCTCAAGTCGAACGGGACCTTCGGGATCACCGGCCGGAGGGCGACGATCGTGTCCTCCAGCGGGCTGATCCTGATGGTGTCCTTCCAACCCAGCTCGGTCTGATCCGGCGGGATGATGATGTTGTCCCACGTGACCCGGTTGATCAGCTGGACGTCGTACGCGTGCCAGTGGATTGGATGCGTATCGACGCCGTTGTGAGTGATCTTCCAGATCTGCGTGCCGTCATCCGCCTTGGCGATCGGCGTCACCTTCACGTCGGCCGTCGGCAGCTTGGAGGCGTCGATGACCTCGGTTCCGGGATAGACGAACGGGTGCAGGATGACGTTCTGCAGTCCCGGTGTCGCCGGGACGGCCTCCACTCCGAGGTTCGCCTGCATCCGACCGAACTCGTCGAATGCGGAGGCGTTCATCTCGTCGTGGATCGCCTTCGGCTG
>DASTCG010000131.1:0-2855 GCA_035711385.1 Gaiellaceae bacterium | reverse complement strand
GATCGGCGAGGACGAGATCGCGGACATCGTCTCGATGTGGACGGGCATCCCGGTGTTCAAGCTCACCGAGGCCGAGTCGCAGAAGCTGATCCGCATGGAGGACGAGCTGCACAAGCGCGTCGTCGGCCAGGACGAGGCGATCGTCGCCGTGTCCAAGTCGATCCGCCGCGCCCGCGCCGGGATCAAGGACCCGAAGCGCCCGACCGGCTCGTTCATCTTCCTCGGCCCTTCGGGCGTCGGCAAGACCGAGCTGGCGCGCACGCTCGCCGAGTTCCTCTTCGGCGACGAGGACGCGATGATCCAGGTCGACATGTCGGAGTACATGGAGAAGCACTCCGTGTCCCGGCTCGTCGGCTCGCCCCCCGGCTATATCGGCTACGACGAGGGCGGCCAGCTCACGGAGGCCGTGCGCCGCAAGCCCTACTCGGTCGTCCTGCTCGACGAGATCGAGAAGGCGCACCCGGACGTCTTCAACATCCTGCTCCAGATCCTGGAGGACGGGAAGCTGACCGACGCGCAGGGGCGCAAGGTCGACTTCCGGAACACGATCGTGATCATGACCTCGAACATCGGCGCCGGGACGATCTCGAAGAACCAGACGCTCGGCTTTTCGCTCGGCGACGAGTCCGGCCTCTCCTACGAGGAGATGAAGGACCGGATCATGGGCGAGCTGAAGAAGGTCTTCCGCCCCGAGCTGCTCAACCGGATCGACGAGGTGATCGTCTTCCACAAGCTGACGAAGGAAGAGATCATGACCATCGTCGACCTGCAGATGCGCCGCCTCGAGGTGCAGATGGGCGAGCACGAGGCCGAGATCAAGCTCACCGAGGAGGCCAAGGAGCTGCTCGTCGACAAGGGCTACGACCCGACGATGGGCGCCCGGCCGTTGCGCCGCGCGATCCAGCGCTTCATCGAGGATCCGCTCGCGGACTTCGTCCTCGGCCGGCACATCGACCCGGGCTCGACGATCGTCGTCAACCGGAGCGCCGAGAACGAGGACGAGGTCGACATCACCGTGATCCCCGGCGCCCCGCCCGTGGAGGACGCGAAGGTCACGGTTCCGCCCGAGGAGCCGAAGGCCGAGGGCGACGAGGGCCCGGGCGAGACGCCCTCCGAGGAGAGCTAGCTCGCTCTGACGACGTGCTCCCGGCCGAGGTCGCCGGGAGTTGGACACCCGAGCAGGGCGAGGGCCTGCGCGAGCTCGTCGCGCAGTAGCTCGAGCACGTGTCGGACTCCGTCCTCGCCGTCCGCGGCCAGGCCCCAGATCACGGGGCGGCCGACGAGGACGGCGCGCGCACCGAGGGCGAGGGCGATCGCAGCCTCCGTGCCCCGTCGGATCCCGCTGTCCATCAGCACCTCGACCCGGTCTCCGACGGCTTCGACCACCTCCGGCAGCGCGTCGAGCGAGGCGACCGACCTGTCGAGCTGGCGGCCGCCGTGGTTGGAGACCACGACGCCGGCGCAGCCGTGGTCGGCCGCGAGCACGGCGTCCTCGGCCGTGAGGATCCCCTTGGCGAGCACCGGCACACCGGCGGCGTCGTAGAGCCACTCGAGGTCGCGCCAGCTGAGGGTCGAGTCGATGAGCTCGGCGGCGAGGGCGGCCGGCTGCGTCCCGAGCTCGCCGAGGGCCGAGCCGTACGCCTCGATCCGGTAGCCCGGGTTGAGCGTGAAGCCCGTGCGGAGATCCCGCTCCCGCCGGCCGAGCACCGGTACGTCGACCGTGAAGACGACGGCCGAGAACCCAGCCTCCCGCGCCTGGTCGAGCACGGTGCGTGTCACGCCCCGATCGGGATGCCAGTAGAGCTGGAACCAGCGCTGCGCGTCGGGAGCGGCTTCGGCCACGGCGGCGAGGCCGGTCGTCGAGAAGGTGGAGAGGCACATGATCGTCCCTACGGCCGCGGCGGCGCGGGCGACGGCCGCCTCGCCGTCGGGGTGCGCCATCCGCTGGTAGGCGACGGGTGCGGTCAGGATCGGCATCGTGACGTCGTGGCCCAGGACGGTCGTCGCGGTCGAGACCGAGCTGACGTCTACGAGGGTCCGGGGCCGGAGCCGCCACCTGTCGAAGGCCTCCCGGTTCTGCCGGACGGTGTGCTCATCGCCGGCGCCGCCGGCGAAGTAGCCGAACGAGCCCTCGTCGAGCGCGGCCTCCGCGAGGAGCTCGTAGTCGCCGACGTTGAGCGGGGCGCCGTGCATCGCCGCCAGCTTCGCAGAACGACGCAGGGGCCAAGGCGGCCACTACGCTGGCCGCCTTGCCCGCCTGGATCGACCGCAACCCCGCCCCGCTCGCGCTCGTCGGCGCCGTCACGATCGCGTTCTCGGCGATCCTCTACCGGCTCGCCGACGTCTCGCCATCCACCGGCGCGTTCTTCCGCTGCGCATACGCCGTGCCGCCGCTCGTCCTGCTCGCCTGGCTGGAGGATCGCCGGCTCGGGCCGCGGCCCTGGGAGACCCGTCGCTGGGCCTGGCTCGCCGGCGCCTTCCTCGCGCTCGACCTGATCGTCTGGCACCGCTCGATCGAGTACGTCGGCGCCGGCCTCGCGACCGTGATGGGAAACACGCAGGTGGTGCTCGTCGGGGTCGCAGCATGGGCGCTCTTCCACGAGCGTCCCTCTCGGGCGGTGATGGCCGCGATCCCGCTCGCGATGACGGGCGTGGTCCTGATCTCGGGCGTCCTCGAGGACGGGGCATACGGCGACGACCCGCGGCTGGGTGTTGCATTCGGACTGCTGACCGGCGTCGCCTACACGGCCTTCCTCCTCACGCTTCGCCACGGCGCGAGCGACCTCAGGCGGCTCGCCGGCCCGCTCTCCGACGCCACTCTCGCCTGCGCCGTCTGCATTGTCCCGGCCGGCCTT
>DASTCG010000130.1:0-17017 GCA_035711385.1 Gaiellaceae bacterium | reverse complement strand
TTCCTCCGCCAGGTCGGTCGAATCCTCGAGCCGCCGTACAACGAGCCGCCGGCGTTCCTCACAGAGCGACGGGAGGAGCTCGTCGAGGTCATCGTCGACGCGATCGCCGAGAAGCCCCGACGGTCGCTGCTCCTCGTCGGCGAGCACGGCGTCGGGAAGACGGCGCTCCTCCGCGCCGCGCTCGAGCGGCTGCCGCCCAAGCTCGTTCCGTTCGAGGCGACTGCGACCGAGATCTCGGCGGGCGCGATGTACGTCGGGGAGCTGGAGGGGCGGATCCGGGAGCTCGCGACGCGCCTGCAGGGGCACGACGTGGTCTGGCTCTTCCCTGGGTTCGCGGAGGCGCTCTACGCCGGCCAGCACTCGCGGAGCCCGATGGGAATGCTCGACGCGATGCTGCCGCCGATCGAGCGGGGGGAGCTGACCGTCGTCGGCGAGATCGACCCAGCCGGCCTCGAGCGCCTCCTCGCCGAGCGCCCGCGCGTCTCCGGCGCGTTCGAGATCGTCCGAGTGCGACCGCTGGACGAGCAGTCCACCGTCGCAGCCGCCGAGGAGACGGTCGGCGGCCGCGCCTCACGCGAGACGCTCGTGGAGGCGTACGAGCTCGCCCAGCAGTTCCTCCCGGGGCTCGCCGCCCCGGGAAACCTGCTCCGCCTCGTGAGGGCCACCGCAGCGGACGTCGAAGAGGAGGGCCGGCAGGAGTTCGAGACCTCCGACGTGCTCGCTACCCTGGCCGCCTCGTCGGGCCTGCCGCTCGCCATGCTCGACCCGAACGCTCCGCTCGAGCTGGCCGCGGTCCGGTCGTATTTCGAGCGAAAGGTGCTCGCCCAACCCGAGGCGGTCGCGACGATCGTCGACCGGATCGCGATGATCAAGGCGGGGCTGAACGACCCCACCCGTCCCCTCGGCGTCTACCTCTTCATCGGGCCGACCGGGACCGGCAAGACCGAGATCGCGAAGGCGCTCGCCGAGTTCCTCTTCGGGTCGCAGCGTCGGCTCGTCCGGCTGGACATGAGCGAGTACCAGACGCCCGAGTCGCTCGACAGGCTCCTCTCCGACCCGAGCGTCGAGGGGCGGGGCACCGCGCTGCTCGCCTCGGTGCGGAAGGATCCGTTCGCGGTCATCCTGCTCGACGAGTTCGAGAAGGCCGCAACGCCGATCTGGGACCTGTTCCTCCAGGTCTTCGACGACGGCCGGCTGACCGATCAGCAGGGCCGGACGGCCGACTTCCGGCGCTCGATCATCATCCTCACCTCGAATGTCGGCTCCGCGCTTGCGCACCGGCCGGGGCTCGGCTTCAAGGCCGAGCACGGGCGCTTCCGGAGCGAGCTGATCGAGGAGGAGCTCAAGAAGACGTTCCGGCCGGAGTTCCTGAACCGGATCGACCGCGTCGTCATCTTCCGGCCGTTCTCCCGCGCGGAGATGCGGGCGCTCCTGGAGAAGGAGCTCGCAGACGCGCTCGCCAGGCGCGGTCTCCGCACGAAGCCGTGGGCGGTCGAGCTCGACGAGTCCGCGGTGGAGTTCCTCATCGAGCAGGGGTTCAGCCGCGAGCTCGGCGCGCGTCCGCTGAAACGGGCGCTCGACCGCCACCTGCTCGCGCCGATCGCGCGGTCGATCGTCGAGCACGCGGTGCCGGAAGGAGACCAGTTCCTCCTCGTCACCACCGGCGCAAGCGGTCTGGCGGTGACGTTCGTCGACCCGGACGCCGAGGAGCAGTCGGTCCGCGACGCCGACGCCGAGAGCCCGCAGGCGGTCGACCTCCGGTCGCTCGCGCTGAACGCCCGGGTCGACGAGGCCGCGGTGCGCTTCCTGCTCGACGAGCTGGGCCGCGTCCGGAGCACCGTCGAGGGCGAGCTCCGCGCCCGAAAGGACGCGGCCCTGGCGGCGATGCAGGAGCCGACCTTCTGGGAGGACGACGAGCGGTACGGGGTGCTGGCGGAGGCCGAGTATCTCGATCGCCTCGAGGCTGCCTTCGCCACTGCCAGCAAGCTCGGAGCGCGTCTCGCCGGACGCACCGAGGCCGCGAACGGCGCCGGCGAGCTCGCGGCGCTCCTCTCCCTCCGCCTGTTCGTCCTCCAGGCGGCGATCGCCGGGGTCGCCGAGGAGCGTGCGCCGGACGTCTTCCTCCGCATCCACCCGGCGAGCAGCGACGATTCGCCAGAGGGGCGCCGCTGGGTCGAGGTTCTCGCCGGGATGTACGCGGCGTGGGCGGGGCGGCGGGGCATGCGCATGGATCGCCTCGATCCGGCGGAGCACCTCTACACGGTGTCCGGGCTCGGCGCGGGGACGATCCTCGAGGCGGAGACCGGCTTGCACGTGCTCGAGGTTCCGGAGGAGGGGCGGGAGGACAGCCGCTCCGAGCGGCTGCACGCCGTCGTGGAAGTCGCGCCCTGGCTGCGCGGCGACGGGACGCCGACGGCGGCCCAGGCACGTGTCGAGCTGGAGAAGGCGCCGGCCGCAGCCGCCGTCGTCCGCCGCTACCGCCATGAGCCGGCGCCGCTCGTTCGCGACGCGGTCCGCGGCTACCGGACGGGCAGGGTCGACCGCGTCCTCACGGGCGACTTCGACCTCTTCTAGCTACTCGCGCGGAGCCGCGAGGGCGTCGGCCAGCCGTCCCTCGCGGGCGGCCAGCCAGCGCTCGGCGTCGAGGGCGCCCATGCAGCCCATGCCGGCGGCGGTGACCGCCTGTCGGTACGTGTGGTCGACCACGTCGCCGACCGCGAAGACCCCTTCGACGTTCGTCTTCGTCGAGCCCGGCTTCGTCAGGATGTAGCCCGCGTCGTCGAGCTCGAGCCAGTCGGCGAAGAGCTTCGAGTTCGGGTCGTGGCCGATGGCGACGAAGAGGCCGTCCGCGGGGATGTCCGTCAGCTCGTCCGTCCGCACGTCGCGGAGCCGGACGCCCGTGACGGACGTGTCGCCGAGCACCTCGTCCACGACCGCGTTGGTGACGAACTCGATCCTGTCGTTTGCGCGGGCCCGGTCCTCCATGATCTGGGAGGCGCGGAACTCCTCGCGTCGGTGGACGATCGTCACCCTGTCGGCGAACTTCGTCAGGAAGACCGCCTCCTCCATCGCGGAGTCCCCGCCGCCGACGACGACGATCTCCTTCTCGCGGAAGAACGCCGCGTCGCAGACGGCGCAGTAGGAGACGCCGCGCGCCTGCAGCCGCTGCTCGGACTCGAGCCCGAGCTTGCGGGCCTCCGCACCGGTCGAGACGATCACGGCCTCGGCCCGGTGCTCGTCGTCGCCGACCCACACCCGGAAGGGCCGCTCGGAGAAGTCGACTCGGGTGACGTCGTCGCTCACGAACTCGGCGCCGAAGCGCTCGGCCTGGCGCCGGAAGTCCTTCATCATCTCCGGGCCCAGGACGCCCTCCGCGTAGCCTGGATAGTTCTCGACGTCGCTCGTGAGCATGAGCTGGCCGCCCCACTGGAAGCCCTCGATGACGAGTGGCTCGAGGTTCGCGCGAGCAGCGTAGAGCGCGGCCGTGTACCCGGCCGGGCCTCCTCCGATGACGATCAGATCGCGGACCCCGTTCTCACTCATGGTTCCTCCAGACATGCGCCGAGCCCGTCCCAGGGCTCAGCAACAGTATTCAACGAAGCGGACGGTCCGAAACTTCCCTGGTCTCGAGCATGTGCTTGACTGCCGGGTCGAGTGCCGCGGCAAGTGGGGGTCTTGATCGTCGGGGGAAGCATGCTGCTTCTCAGCTGGGGAGCCGTCGCTGCAGCGACGCCCGACCGCGCCGCTTTCCGGGTGACGTTGACGGCGACCTTGGCGAAGGACTGGACGGTTTCCCGGTCGAGCGAAAGTGACTGCGTCGAGACCGCGACGACCGTCGGTCACTGGAGGTTGACGCTGAGGACGGCGCGGCCGTCCCGAATCGTCTTCACCGCGCCGCGCGGAAGACGAGCGAGGCTCGGGATCTCGCCTTCAGTCGTCCGGGCCATCGCCGGGACCGCGACGCAGGGAGGCGCCGTCCGCACTACGACAGAGCCACGATGTGGTCCCAGGACTCGCTCACGCACCTGCGCGACGAGGCGGGCGACGTTCAGGAGCGCGTGGGTGCGCCTCACGACTCCTCGCGCCCGTGTTGCGCGGTTCGCTCGGCTGCAACGGGCCGGAGCCGCACGGTCGCTCGGGAGCTCTTGTCCGACGGAGCCGGTGGCGGTCCGCTCGCTTCGCACCGACCTCGATCTGGCCGACGCGCCGCTCGACGCCTCGGACGTCTTCGGTCGCGGCGTGGCTCGCTTCTTCATCTCCGGGTCGAGCTCCCAGGTGACGACCATCGACGGGAACGACGACGGCAGGGCCGTCGAGCGCGTCCGGTGGAGGCTCACCTTCACGCGCACGCGCTAGGCGACGAGCGCTCCACAGAGGTAGAGGCGGCCCTCCCGCACCTCGGCTACGTCCATGAGCCGGTGCCGCTCGACGCCTGCGGGCGAGAGGTGGAGCACCTCGACTCCGCGCGCGGTCAGCAGCTCGGCGATGAACCGGCGGTGGCACTTCGTCCACGGCGTCTCCGCGCACATGAAGCAGGGCGCCGGCTCTTCCACCGCCGACGCCAGTGCGGCCTGCCAGTCGGGAGAGCCCATGCGGGCGGCGTAGCTGCGAAACGCGCGGACGCGGATGCACGCGAACCGCTCCTCGCCCGGCTCGCCGCTCAGCCGGCCGCCGAGGGCCTCCACGTGCCGGTAGCGGATGCCTGCCTCCGCGAGTGCAGCCTCGAGCGCGCCGCGGTTGTACTGCGGGTTCCGGCGCGAGCCCGGGTAGCGGCGGACGTCCAGCAGGGTTTCGACGCCCGCGGTTCGGAGCATCGTCAAGAGGTCGGGTGCGGGCCGAGTCCCGTGGCCGATTGTCCAGACTCTCATCGGACTAGAATCGCGGCCCGTGGCAAGCTCGGTGACCTGGGACACACTGCGGCAACTCGCGGAATTCCGTACGAGCAAGGGCTGCGCGATCAGCCTCTACCTCGACCTCCACCCGAGCGACTCCCCGACGGCCGGTGACGCGGCCACTCGCGTCAACTCGCTCGTCGACCAGGGCGGCAAGTCGAACGGCGCCAACCGCGGGGAGCAAACGCACGAGGAGCGGGTCGCGCTCCGCGAGGACTTCGAGCGGATCCGCCACTTCTTCACGGAGGAGTTCGACCGTGACGGCGCTCAGGGGTTCGCGCTCTTCTGCGCCGGTCTCGACAACGTCTGGGAGACGTTGCCGCTGACCGAGCCCGTGCCCGACGAGATCAAGATCGGGCGCGAGCTGTACCTCGCCCCGCTCGTCCCGCTGGTCGGGCGAGGGGAGGGCGCCGTGATCGCCCACATCGGGCGTGAGCTCGGGCGCCTCTACCGGTTGCGCTCCGGGCGCCTGCAGGAGATCGCGGATCTGTCCGAGGAGCAGCCGGGCCAGCACGACCAGGGCGGCTGGTCGCAGGCGCGCTTCCAGCGCCGCATCGACGAGCTGGCGAAGAACCACCTGAGGACCGTGGCGGGCGAGCTCGAGCGCCAGCTGCGCCGGCTGCGCTACCCCGCCGTCGTGATCGTCTGCCCGGAGGAGCTGAAGAGCGAGTTCTCTGAGCTGCTCGCAGGCGACACGCGCAACGCGATCATCGGATGGACGGTCGCGGAGTCGCACGCCTCGGCGACGGATCTCTACAACGTCGCCCATCCGGTGCTCGAGCAGTGGCGGGAGCAGCGCGAGTCGGACGTCGTCGAGCGCTGGAAGGAGGAGGCGGGCCGCGACGGCAGGGCCTCCGCCGGCTGGGAGCGGACGCTCGAGTCGGCCTCGGACGGGCGGGTCGAGTGCCTGATCTTCCAAGAGGGCGTCGAGCACTCGGCCTGCAGGTGTCCGGCCTGCGGGCGGGTCAGCCTGCACGGAGGCCGCTGCCCGCTCGACGGCACCGAGATGGAGCAGCGAGACGAGGGACTCGATCTCGCCGTCCACCAGGTGCTTGCCCACGGCGGCCAGGTCCTCGCGCTCCGGCACCGGGCGGATCTCGAGCCGGTCGGCGGCATCGGCGCGATCCTGCGGTACTGACCCCCTCGGACCTGCATCCGCGGACAGCGCGTTCCACAGTCGACACGGGGTCTGACCCCACCCTTGCGGACGATGGGGCGGTCGCGGATGCGGCGCGCAGAGCCGTTCTCGCTCGGCGCGGGGCGGGGTCAGACCCCAGCACGAATGTGCGCCGAGAGTGGAGAGAACGAGCGCCGCAGCTAGGCCAGGAGCCGCCTGAGGACGTACGGCAGGATGCCGCCGTGGCGGACATACTCGCGCTCGCGCGGAGTGTCGAGGCGGAGGCGGGCCCTGAACTCCTTGACGTCGGCGCGCACCGTCACCTCGCGCGCCTCGCCGTTCTCGACCCCCTCGACGGAGAACTCCTCGCGGCCGGTGAGCCCGAGCGTCTCGGCGGTCTCGCCGTCGAGGAACTGCAGCGGGAGGATCCCCATCATCAGGAGGTTCGACCGGTGGATCCGCTCGTACGTCTCCGCCAGGACGGCCCGCACGCCCAGCAGCTTCGGCCCCTTCGCAGCCCAGTCGCGCGACGAACCCGAGCCGTACTCCTTGCCGGCGAGGACGATGAGCGGCGTTCCTTCTGCCCCGTACCGAACGGACGCGTCGTAGATCGTCATCTCCTCGCCGCTCGGGACATGGACGGTCCACGTCCCCTCGCTGCCCGGGACGAGCAGGTTGCGGAGACGGACGTTTGCGAACGTCCCCCGAACCATCACCTCGTGGTTCCCGCGCCGCGAGCCGTAGGAGTTGAAGTCCTTCCGCTCGACGCCGCGCTCGATCAGGTACTTGCCGGCCGGGCTGTCCGGCTTGATCGCGCCGGCGGGCGAGATGTGGTCGGTGGTGACCGAGTCGCCGACCCGCGCCAGACAGCGGGCGCCGTGGATGTCCCCGACGGTGCCCGGCTCCCGGGACATCCCGTCGAAGTAGGGAGGCCGGCGGACGTAAGTGGACTCCTCGCGCCAGTCGTAGAGGTCCCCCGCCGGGATTTCGAGCGCGCTCCAGCGCTCGTCGCCGGTGAAGACGTCGGCGTAGGTGCGCCGGAACATGTCGCCCTCGACCGCCGAGCGCACCGTCTCGGCGATCTCCTCGGCGGAGGGCCAGATGTCCGACAGGTAGATGTCCTCTCCCTCGGAACCCTGGCCAATCGGCTCCGTCGTCAGGTCGATATCCAACCGACCGGCGAGGGCGTACGCAACGACGAGCGGGGGAGAGGCGAGGTAGTTCGCCTTCACCTCCGGATGGATCCGCGCTTCGAAGTTCCGGTTGCCGGAGAGCACGGAACAGACGACGAGATCGCCCTCGTTGACGGCCTCCGAGATCGGCTCGGGCAAGGGGCCCGAGTTTCCGATGCACGTCGTGCAGCCGTAGCCGACGGTGTGGAAGCCGAGTTCCTCGAGGTAGGGCGTGAGGCCGGCCCGCTCGTAGTACTGCGTCACGACCTTCGACCCCGGAGCGAGGCTCGACTTCACCCAGGGCTTGCGGGCGAGGCCGCGCTCGACGGCCTTCTTCGCGAGCAGGCCCGCCCCGAGCATCACGCTGGGGTTGGAGGTGTTGGTGCAGCTTGTGATCGCGGCGATCACGACCGCCCCGTGCTCGAGCTCGAACTCCTCGCCGTCGAAGCTGACGGGGACTGCGGTCGCGCGCTCGGCGACGACGACGTCGGGAACTCCGATCGGCTCCTGCATGACAGCCGGTTCGTGGCCGGGGAAGCTGTCGGCCGCGGGATCGCTCGCGGGAAACGACTCGGCGACGGCCTGGTCGTGCTTGTTGCCGTAGTCCACGCCGAAGCTCTCGAGCGACGCGAGGAACGAGCCCTTGGCCTCGGTCAGCGGCACTCGGTCCTGGGGGCGCCGAGGGCCGGCGAGGCTCGGCTCGACGTCCGCGAGGTCGAGGTCGACGACCTGGGAGTAGGTCGGCTCGTGGTCGGCGTCGTGCCAGAGCAGGTTCTCCTTGCAGTAGGCCTCGACGAGGGCGATCCGCTCCTCCGGCCGGCCCGTCAGCCGGAGGTAGTCGAGCGTCACCTGGTCGACCGGGAAGAAGCCGCACGTCGCCCCGTACTCGGGCGACATGTTCCCGATCGTCGCCCGATCGGCGAGTGGGAGGTTCGAGACGCCGGCGCCGAAGTACTCGACGAACTTCCCGACGACGCCGGTCTGCCGGAGGATCTGCGTCACCGTCAGCACCAGGTCGGTGGCCGTCGCGCCTTCTCGCAGCGCGCCGGTGAGCCGGAAGCCGACCACCTGCGGCACGAGCATCGAGACGGACTCGCCGAGCATCGCCGCCTCCGCCTCGATCCCGCCGACGCCCCAGCCGAGGACGCCGAGGCCGTTGATCATCGTCGTGTGCGAGTCGGTTCCCAGGAGTGTGTCCGGAAAGGCCTGGCCGTTTCGTGACTCGACCACCCGCCCGAGATACTCGAGGTTGACCTGGTGGACGATGCCGGTCTCGGGCGGGACGACCTTGAGATCGTCGAAGGCCTGCTGGCCCCAGCGGAGGAATGCGTAGCGCTCGCGGTTCCGCTCGTACTCGCGGTCGGTATTGACGCGGATCGCCATCCGGTTCGCGAAGGCGTCGACCTGGACCGAGTGGTCGATCACGAGCTCGGCGGGAAGCTGCGGGTTCGTCCTCGTTGCATCCCCTCCCATGTCGTGGACGGCGTGCCGCATCGCGGCCAGGTCGACGATCGCGGGGACGCCGGTGAAGTCCTGGTGGATGACGCGCGCCGGTGTGAAGGAGATCTCGTGCGAGGGCTCCTCCGTCGCGACCCACTGCGCCACGGCCTCCACGTGCTCGGGCGTGGAGGTCCTGAGGACGTTCTCGAGCAGGATCTTGAGCGTGTACGGGAGGCGTTCGATGTCGTAGCGCTCCTGCAGCGGCGCCAGGCGGAAGATCTCGTAGCGCTGACCGGCGACGTCGAGCGTCGAGCGGGCTCCGAGGGGGTCGGCGGCGGCCACGCTTCGATTCTAGGGGCACCGCCGGGACCACCGTCATCGGCGTTGCGGGCCGTGTCCCCGTGCCAGCACCGGGACACGGCCCAAAGGGCCGGCAAGGAGTGCGTGCGGCGGCGCCGCGGCTAGGCCGCGTCGAGGGCGCGCGGGAGCTCGTTCGCCTCGACGGCCCCGGCCTCGACCTCTGCCGGCTCCCACTCGGTCGCCCGCTCGAGGCTCGTTCCCAGCCGCTCGAGCCTGCGGTCGGCCTCGCCGTACTTCGTCTGAGCGTTGGCGATGTGCTTGCCGACGACCTCGAAGTCCCCGCGAAACCGTTCGAAGTCCTTGCCGATCTGAGCGCAGAAGGCCATGACGTCCTGGGCGTGACGCTCGATCTGGAGGGCGCGCAGCCCCTGCGTCACCATCACGAGGTACGCGTGGAACGTGCTCGGTGAGACCGGAAAGACCCGCTTCGAGAGCGCGTACGCCGAGAGCGCGCCGGTCTTGCCGCAGACGAGCTCGTAGTAGACCGACTCGGACGGCAGATACATGAACGCGAAGTCGAAGGTGCCCTCCGCGGGCCGGATGTACTTGCCGGAGATCGCGTCGATGTGGCCCTTCACGTCCCGGGCGAACGCCTTCTCGTGCAGCTCGCGGTCGGATTCGTCGGCGGTGACGAGCCGCTCGAAGTTGTCGAGCGGGAACTTCGCGTCCACCGGCAGGAGCTTGTCCACCCGGACGACCGCGTCGACCCGCTCGCCCGACCGGAACGTGTGCTGGAGCCGGTAGGCGTCCGCGGGAAGCATGTCGCGGAGCAGGTTCGCGAGCAGGATCTCGCCGACGCCGCCGCGCGCCTTGGGCGGCCGCAGCGCCTGCTCGAGACGGCCGAGGTCGGCCGCCTTCTGCAGCATCTGCGCCGCCGTCCCGTCGAGCTTGCCGAGCCGGTCGACGATCTGCGTGGCCGTCTGCCCGGCGCTCTGCTGGCTCGAGAGGAGCCGCGAGTCCAGACCCTCGAGGCGCCGGTCGAAGCCCTCGTGCACCTCGGAGAGCCGGCGGTCGAGCCGGGCCTCGACCGAGCCGAGCCGGCTCTCGATCAGGTCGCGGACCGTGCGGACGACGACCGTGCCGGCGATCGTGACGGCGGCCGCGAGCCCGAGGGACAGGAGGACAGTGCCCATAGGACCCGGAAACGCTAGAGATGGTGTCGGACGGAGCGGCGCGAAGCCGCTCCATCCGGGTCACATCGGGTCGTTTCGCTCCGCGCGGTGCTCGGCCGCGTCCTCCCTGGCCTCCTGTGCCATGTCCTCGGCTTGATCCGCGCGCTCCTCAGCCATTCCCTCGGCCTCCTGGTGCGCGCCCTCTCTCCGCATCTCCGGGTTGTCGGTCATGTCACCCGCAGCCTTCTTTCCGCGACCGAGCAGCCTGTCGAGAAAGCTCATCTTTCCTCCCTTTTGTCGGCGGCAGCCTGGAGTATGGGTGATGCCACCCGAACTCGCCGAGTCGACAGCCGGCGCAGCTACCATCACCGCGCCGATGAGCAGGAAGGTCAAGACCCCGCCGCCGCCTCGCCGCGCCGTGCAGGCCCCCAAGGTGCGCACGGCACCACGCGACGAGGACCGGAACCGCAAGATCCTCTATGCGATCGGAGCGTCGGGGTTCCTGATGCTCGCCCTCGTCGTCGGCTTCTTCGTCTTGAGCGGCGGCAGCGACGGGCAGAGCAGCGAGAACGCGGCCGCCGCCATCAGAGAGGCCGGGTGGACGTATCAGCACCCGAAGGCCCAGGGCCGGACCCACGTCCAGCAGCTCGCGAAGGGCTTCAAGTACAACACCGTCCCGGGAACGAGCGGCCCGCATTCCCCGCAGACCGTCATCTACGGGAGCTACGGCGAGCCGGTCTCCGAGATCAACTACGTGCACAACCTCGAGCACGGCGCGGTCGGCATGTTCTACGGGCCGAAGGTTCCCCAGAGCGAGGTCGCGAAGATGCAGGAGTACTACCTCAAGGATCCGAACGGTCTGATCCTCGCGCCCGACAGCCGGCTGGGCAACCAGATCGCCCTGACGGCGTGGACGCAGCTCGCCAAGGGCAGGACGTTCAGCGACAAGGTCGCCGACGCGTTCATCGACGAGTTCGGCTTCAAGGGGCCCGAGTCGTGCAAGAGCAACATCGACCAGGGCTGCTGGCGCCGCTCGATCATGACGCCGGGCACCTGACGGCGGGCACCTGTCGGCCGCGACTATCCTGCCCCCGCCGGGGTGGCGAAACTGGCTATACGCGGCTGACTTAAAATCAGCTGTCCCCTTCGGGGGCGTGCGGGTTCGAGTCCCGCCCCCGGCACCTCGCTGACCCGTTGCTGCTCGTCATCGTCATCGTCGTCGCAGTCCTCTGGCTGCCGACGGAGTGGGGGCTCGCGCTCGTCGCGATGGCGGCGGTCGTCGAGATCGCTGAGGTCGGCCTGTGGCTCTGGTATTCCCGCCGGCGGAAGGTCGTTACGGGCGCCGAGGCGCTGCCGGGCATGGCCGGCGTCGTCGTCGCCGAGTGCCGCCCGCTCGGACAGGTGCGGGTCGCGGGAGAGCGCTGGCGGGCCCGCTGCGACGAGGGAGCGGACGTGGGAGACGCGGTCGTCGTCGAGCGCCTCGAGCCCCATCTCACGCTGGTCGTGAGAAAGCAGAGCCCAAACTAGACTTCCCGGCCCGTGGCGCTCGACCTGGAACAGACGGCTCTCGAATGGGACTCGCCGCTCTTCCGGATGGCGCTCGCCCAGTTCGAGCAGGCGCTCGACCACGCCGACGTCGAGGAGGACGTCGCCGAGCGCCTGAGATACCCCGAGCGCGCGCTGATGATGTCGGTACCCGTCCGCATGGACGACGGGTCGCTCCGCGTCCTTCCCGGCTATCGGGTGCAGCACTCCACCGTGCTCGGCCCGACGAAGGGCGGGCTGCGCTACGACCCGCACGTCTCGATGGGCGAATGCGCGGCGCTCGCCATGTGGATGACGTGGAAGTGCGCCCTGCTTCGCCTTCCCTACGGCGGCGCCAAGGGCGGCGTGCGGTGCAATCCGCGTGAGCTGTCGCCACGCGAGGTCGAGCGGATGACGCGCCGGTACACGATCGAGCTTCGCCCCGTGATCGGCCCCGAAGAAGACATCCCCGCGCCAGACATGGCCACGAACGAGAAGACGATGGCCTGGATCATGGACACCTACTCGATGACGGAGGGGCACGCGGTGCCCGAGATCGTCACCGGGAAGCCGATCTCCATCGGGGGGTCCGTCTTCCGCCGCGAGGCGACCGGTGCCGGCGTCGTGATGCTCGTCGAGCTGGCGTGCAAGCGGCTGGGCTGGGACCTCGCCGACCAGCGCTGCATCGTCCAGGGCTACGGCAACGTCGGCGGCGTCGCCGCCCGCGAGCTGGCCTCCCGCGGCGCGACGGTCTTGGCGGTCTCCGACATCTCGGGCGGCGTCCATGCGGAGGCCGGCCTCGAGCTGGACGCGGTCGACTCGTGGATCGCCGACCACGGCTCGCTCGAGGGCTACCCCGACGCGCGGCACGTCTCCAACACCGAGCTGCTCGAGCTGCCGTGCGACATCCTCGTCCTGGCGGCGCTCGAGGACCAGGTGACCGAGGAGAATGCCGCCCGGATCGACGCGAGGATGATCGCGGAGGGAGCGAACGGGCCGACGTCGCTCGAGGCGGATGCCATCCTCGCCGAGCGCGGCATCCCCGTCCTGCCGGACATCCTCATGAATGCCGGCGGAGTGACCGTCTCCTACTTCGAGTGGGTGCAGGACCTCGGCCGGCTCTTCTGGTCGAGGGACGAGATCCGGCAGAAGCTCGCAGACCAGCTCGGCGACGCGTTCGATCGCGTGTGGACGGTCTCCGAGCAGCTCGATGTGACGCTGCGGCAAGCCGCACTCGTCGCGGCCATTCGCGAGGTGGCCGGCGCGCTGACCGCCCGGGGCATCTACCCCTAGATGTCGCTCGTCCGTGAGGCGATGCTCTCTGATCCGCCCACGCTGGGCGTGCGCGACAGCGCCCAGCAGGCGGGGGAGGCGCTGGCACGCCCGGAGGTGCGCGCGGTCTTCGTGTGCGAGGAGGAGCGGTTCGTCGGCGTCGTCACCCGCAAGACGCTCGTCCGCGAGGTGGTCGCGACCGGGCGGGACCCGAAGACGACCCCGCTCGGCGAGATCGCCGAGGTGCCGCACTGGACGATCGACGCCGAGACGCCGCTCGACGAGGCCTTCGGGCTGATGGAGGAGCGGGACTCGGAGCGGGTTCCGGTCGTCGAGGGCGAGCGCCTGGTCGGCGTCCTCTCCAGAAGCGCGCTCCAGCGCCGCCTGGCCGAGGACGAGCCGCCGCCGGTCGAGCCGGACCTAGCTCCCTAGCAGCAGGTGTACGCGCCGGGCGGGGCGTCGCCCTCGACCGGCTCGGGCAGGAGCGCGGCCTCGAGCGCGATGCCGTGCAGGATGTCCCGCACGCTCACGGTCAGCCCGTCGAGGCCGAGCTGCCTCAGCGTCTCTCGTACGATGATCCCCCCGGCGACGATCACCGGCGCACGGTCGGGATGGAGGCCGGTGACCCGCGCCCGCTCGGCGAGCGGCAGCGCCGCCAGCCGGGCGACCTCCCGCTCGATCGCCTCGAGGGTCAGGCGGTGTCCGTGGATCCGGTCGCGGTCGTACTCCTCCATCCGCAGTTCGACGGCCGCGAGACTCGTGATCGTCCCGGCGACGCCGATCGCATCCGCGACGTCGAGCCGCTCCGGGATCGTCCGCGAGACGTGGGCGGCGCAGGCCGCGAGCTCGCCCTCCGCCGGCGGGTCGCCGTGGAGGAAGCGCTCCGTGAGCCGTACGGAGCCGATGTCGACGCTCCGCCGCGAGGCGATCCCGTCCGGGCCGGCGACCACGAGCTCCGTCGACCCCCCGCCGATGTCCAGCACGAGCGTCGGGCCGACGAGCCGCCGGTCGCTCGTGACGCCGCGGAACGTCAGCTCCGCCTCGTCGTCGCCGGCCAGCAGCCGGGTCGTGAAGCCGTAGCTCCACTCGATCTCGCCCAGGAAGGCCTCGCCGTTCTCGGCGTCGCGTACGGCGCTCGTCGCCGTCAGCAGGACGCGCTCTGCGCCGAGGGCTTCCGCCTCGCGGCGGTAGTCGGTGAGCACGTTCCGCACCCGCGCGATCGGAACGGGGAGGAGGCGACGGCGCGAGTCGACGCCCTCGCCCAGCCTGGTGATCTCGGAGCGCGCGCGGACGTCGTCGACCCTGCCGTCCTCGACGTCCGCCACGAGCAGGCGGGTCGTGTTCGTGCCCTGGTCGATCGCCGCGACTCGCATGGTCGTGGCTACGCTAGTCGCATGTTCCTGTTCAGAGAGAAGAACGTCGACATGGTCGAGCCCGACCGCGCGCTTCCGGGCCGCGACGAGCCGATGCCCGTGCCCGCCCGCCACGAGGTGCTCGGGACGCCGATCCAGCCGCCGTTCCCCGAGGGCCTCGAGCGAGCCGTCTTCGCGCTCGGGTGCTTCTGGGGCGCCGAGCGCGTCTTCTGGCAAGCGCCGGGCGTCCACACGACCGCCGTCGGCTACGCCGGCGGCTACACGCCCAACCCGACCTACCAGGAGACCTGCAGCGGGCAGACGGGGCACACGGAGGCCGTCCTCGTCGTCTTCGACCCCAAGCAGACGAGTTACGACGAGCTCCTCCGCCGCTTCTGGGAGAACCACGACCCGACGCAGGGAATGCGCCAGGGCAACGACGTCGGCACCCAGTACCGCTCCGCGATCCTCTACGAGAACGAGGAGCAGCGCGAGGCGGCCGAGCGATCGCGGGACCTGTTCCAGCGCGAGCTACGGAACGCCGGCTACGGCGAGATCACGACGGAGATCGCCCCCGCCGGGCCTTTCTACTACGCCGAGGACTACCACCAGCAGTACCTGGCGAAGAACCCGAATGGCTACTGCGGCCTGGGCGGGACCGGCGTCAGCTCGCCGGCCGGGCTCGTCCGCACCTCCGCGTAGCACGCGCTACAATGCGGCCCGCGACGCGGGGTGGAGCAGTCAGGTAGCTCGCCGGGCTCATAACCCGGAGGTCGCAGGTTCAAATCCTGCCCCCGCTACTGCGAAAGGCCCCGGAGACGGGGCCTTTCGCTTCGAGCGCACCGATGAACGCGTCCCCGACCGGGCCGCCTTCGTGTTAGTGCTCAGGTTGGAAGGCGTGCCGGAGGTCGTATTTTGCGACCGTGCGCCCGAGGACAACGCCTGCGATACCTGAGAAGTGGTAGTGCAGCCCGGCCCAGAGTCGGGCGTTGATGATCTCGTGGCGGAGGTCCCTGGGCATAGCAAAGTGCCGCACCGCGTTCAGGTTGCCCGCCGGCCCCGTCGCGTCGAACCCGTGAATATCGAGCTCGATCTGGTTCGTGCCGAGGAACTTCGTGAAGACTTCGGTCATCGCCGACGTGATCACGCCGTGGGCGGCGGGGTATTCGGGGTGGTTGGGCGTCGTAAGCAGCGGCCGCCAGCCGGCCTGCTCGAGGGTCGCCGGGTTCCCGTCGTCATAGCCCGGTACAGGGCCGAACCCGTCTGCCGTGACCGCGGTGGGGTCGATGGCGGTAACCGGCCGCCAGAATAGGTAGTGGTACTTCGCATACAAGCCCGACATCAGCGCGTCGGCCGCGACGAGGTTGATCATCGCCATCAGCCGTGCCGTCTCCCGCGCCCGGAGGCCGCGCGGGGCGGCTAGGTCGCGCCCCACCCCGTTGTATTGGCGGACGACGTTCGCCGACCAGAACCAGGCAACCGCCGTCTGATCGGCGCTGCGCACGCTGCCGGTCGCGGCGCCATAGGCCTTGATCTGGTTGAACGCCTCGGCCCATTCGTCGCTCTGAAGTGAGGGCGGTGGGTCAGGCAGGAACCGGTCGACGCTCGGCAGGAGAAATCGACGCACGTTCCCCAGCCAGGGCGTCTGCGGTGCGGCGAACGGCGGCGTCAAGCGCCACACGCCTGGGCCCGGCGGCAGCGTCGGGAACGACGACGTGACGCCGATCGGCGTCATCCGGTTGTCGCCGCTGCGAAGGGCGATGATGTCGTTCGCGGCCTGTAGCCCGACTGTCTTCCCGTCCGTCTTCGCCTGCCCATCCGGGATCCCGGAGAGCGCCTCTGCGTAGAGCTCGTCGAGACGCGGACGGATTCCCAGGCAGAAGGCGTATGCCGCCGGCGGCGAGGCTGGGTTGCACGACGAGGGCGGGAAGTAGGCCCACAGCGTCCGGTACGCGGCCTCGACGACTGCCGCATCGACAGAGGCCCCCGCGGGTGCCGAGCGAGCGGGCCCGTACGGCTTGTAGCCACTCTCGATCGCTACCACCGCGTCGTACACGGCAGCCGAGGCATACGCCATGTAGAGGAACCCCTCCCCCTGGAACGCGCCCGAGCCCACCACCGTGTCCTCGGCGATCTTGTTCCACTGTACGACCGTGTTCCCCGGTGGCAGCACGGCCGCCGCATCACGGGTCATGGCTGTTGATGCAGCGGCGACGAACGCCATGAGCCCGATCGCGAAGAATCGGACAAGCCCAGCAAGCACGCGCGTGTTGATCACTGTTGCACTCACGATCCCTCCCTTCGCGCTGACGAGGCCGCTTCGCGGCCCCTGTGGCTTCTGCGGTCCGGTCGCATCACGAGCGCCACGCCAAGCGCGAGCAACGTCGCGGCGAGCATCGCGGCTGCGCCCGCTCCCGCGTCCGCCCAGTGAAAGCGGCTGTCGCGCACGCGCACCTCGACATGCGACGGCGTCGTCCGGTGAGTGACCGGGCGATGAGGTGTGACCGCGCCGTGACTCGGCGCCGCGACGCAAAGCAGCGGCAGTAGCCCCAGCACGATCACCGGTCGAAAACGTCTGCCCACACTTATCGGCCTCCTCGCGCGTGCAACCTGCCCGACGATCCCCCAGCACGATTAAGCGGTGCTTGAATTGGGCTTGAGCCACGCTTGAGACGTGCGTCGAGGTGATGGGGTGGTCGCGCCGGAGCGCAAGAGAGAGTTCCGCATCCTCGGCCCGTTCGAGGCGCGCGAGAACGGGCAACGGCTCGCGATCGGG
>DASTCG010000129.1:0-20033 GCA_035711385.1 Gaiellaceae bacterium | reverse complement strand
AAAGGAATCTTCATGACCATCCTGGACAACCGCACGCGCTGGCTCGCGCTGTACGTGCTCTGTCTCGGCGACCTCATGATCGTCCTCGACGGCACGATCGTGAACGTCGCCCTGCCCTCGATCCGCGACGACCTCGGCTTCTCGCAGACGTCGCTCGCGTGGGTCGTGAACGCGTACCTGCTCACGTTCGGAGGCTTCCTGCTCCTCGGGGGCAGGCTCGGAGACCTCTTCGGGCACCGGCGGATGTTCCTCTCGGGCATCGCGCTCTTCACCGGCGCCTCGCTCGCCTGCGGCCTCGCCAACTCCCAGGGCTTCCTCGTCGCCGCGCGGGCCGTGCAGGGAATGGGCGGCGCGGTCGTCTCCGCGGTCGCGCTCTCGCTCCTGATGATGCTCTTCACGGAGCAGGCCGACCGCGCGAAGGCGATGGGCGTCTTCGGATTCGTGCTCTCGGGCGGCGGTGTCGTCGGCGTCCTCGCCGGCGGGATCCTGACCGACCTCCTGAGCTGGCACTGGATCTTCCTCGTGAACCTGCCGGTGGGAGTGGCCGTGTTCCTCCTGACCCTGCGACTCCTGCCCGCCGACGGCGAGGCGATGGCGACCGGCCGGGTGGACGTGGCCGGCGCGATCACCGTCACCGCGTCGCTGATGCTCGCCGTCTACGCGATCGTGAACGGGAACGAGCAGGGCTGGACCTCCGCGCAGACGCTCGGCCTGCTCGGCGTTTCTGCCGTCCTGATGGCGGCGTTCGTGGCGATCGAGGCGCGGATCTCCTCGCCGCTGATGCCGCTCGGGATCTTCCGCAACCGCAGCGTCTCGACCGCGAACATCGTCGGCGTCCTGATGGCAGGCGGCCTATTTGGCTATTTCTTCCTCTCTGCCCTGTACCTGCAGCTCGTCCTCGGCTACACCCCGATGGAGGTCGGGCTCGCCTACCTGCCCGGCACCGTCGTCTGGGGCGCCTCCTCGCTCCTGCTCTCGGACCGGGTCGTCATGCGGTACGGCATCAAGACGCCGCTGATCACGGGGCTCGGCCTGATGACGATCGCGCTCGTGCTGCTGGCGCGGGCCCCGGTCGACGGCAACTGGGTCGTCGACGTCCTGCCGGCGACGCTCTTCGCCGGTCTTGGGGCGGGCATCGCGTTCAACCCGATCCTGCTGGCGGCGATGAGCGGCGTGGCGCCGCAGGAGGCAGGGCTCGCCTCGGGTGTCGTCAACACCGCCTTCATGATGGGCGGCGCCGTCGGCCTTGCCGGGCTCGCCGCGCTCGCCGCCTCGCGCACGGAGAGCCTGGGCGGCGCCGATGACCTTGCGGCGCTGAACAGCGGGTACCACGCCGCCTTTCTCCTCGGCGCGATCTTCCTCGTCGCCTCCTCGATCGTCGCCGCGACGCTGCCGCGCGGCGAGCCCGCCGCCGCGCACGGAGAGGCGCCCGGCGTGCCCGCCACGGCCGAAGCGGAGTAGGGCGTACGGAGAGGGCCTCGGGAGAGGCCCTCTCCTAGGTCTTGACATATCGACAAACTTCGATACGATGAAAGTCGATATGAGAACGCTCGAGGTGATCGACTGCTGCCGACCGCTGGGCGCCTCGTCGCTCGACGAGGAGGACGTCCAGGCGACGGCGGACGTCTTCAAGGCGCTCGCCGATCCCGCTCGGGTGAAGATCGTCAACATGCTGGCCGTCACTGACGAGCCGGTGTGCGCCTGCGACTTCGCCCCGAGTCTCGGTCTCTCGCAGGCGACGGTGAGCCACCACCTGAAGAAGCTGACGGGGGCGGGGCTCCTCGACCGCGAGCAGCGCGGCAAGTGGGCCTTCTTCAGCCTCAACCCGGTGGCGCTCGCGAATCTCGAGCGGATCGTGCGGATTCCGGAGGTGGTGTCATGACGACGACGTCAGATGAGCTGCGCGAGCAGGTTCGCGAGCACTATGCGGAGGCCGCGCTCTCCGCCGACCGCGGCGGCTGCGGCTGTGCCGACGACGGCGGCTGCTGCGGCAACGTCTCCTGTGAGGGCGACGACGGGTCGTTCGGCGAGCGGCTCTATTCGATCGAGCAGCGCGGCGAGCTCCCCGATGCAGCCGTCCTGGCCTCGCTCGGCTGCGGCAACCCGACTGCAGTCGCGGAGCTTCGCGAGGGCGAGGTCGTTCTCGATCTCGGCTCGGGCGGGGGGATCGACGTGATCCTCTCCGCGAAGCGGGTCGGCCCGAGGGGCACCGCCTACGGGCTCGACATGACCGACGAGATGCTGGCGCTCGCCCGCAGAAACGCCGCCGAGGCCGGTGTGCCGAACGTGCACTTCCTCAAGGGCGTGATCGAAGACGTGCCGCTTCCGGCCGCGTCGGTCGACGTCGTGATCTCGAACTGCGTCGTCAACCTCTCGACGGACAAGGCGGCGGTGCTGACCGAGATGGCCCGCGTCCTCAGGCCCGGCGGCAGGATCGGGATCACCGACATCGTCGCCGAGGACGGGCTCACACCGGCCGAGCGGGCCGAGCGGGGCAGCTACGTCGGCTGCATCGCCGGCGCGCTCTCGCGGAGCGAGTACCTGGAGGGGCTGGAGGAAGCCGGCTTCCGCGAGGTGAGCGTCGAGTTCACGCACGGCGTGGCCGAGGGCATGCACAGCGCGATCGTCAAGGCCGTCAAGAGGCGCTAGGGCGACTTTCAACAAGCCCGGCTACTCTCCCTGGACGGTGGGGGGAAAGACGGGTTTCGCGATTGCCGCGGTGCTCGTCGCCGTGCTCGCGGACGCCGCGGGCGCGGCGACGACGCGGCTTGACCCACAGGGCACCGTGCTCCTCGACGGCCGCAAGGTCTTCCCGGTCGTTCTGGCCAAGGGCCCGGAGCCAGAGACGACGAGCCCGGCAGGCCGCGACGCGCTCGACGAGGTCGTCGAGGCCGGCGTCAACGTCTTCAAGACCGGTCCGGCGTCGAGGCCCTGGTGGCCGGAGGATATCGCCGCCGCCGTCGAGTACGACCGGGCGGCGGCTGCGCGCGGCGCGTTCACATGGGCCAACCTCGCCACCCTCAGCGACGCCGAACCGGGCACGCTCAAGGAGGGACGGCTCCGCGAGGTCGTGGCCGCGCTCGAGAGCGACCCGTCGAGAGCGGCCCTCGCGTTCTGGAAGGGCGCCGACGAGCCCTGGTGGGCCGGCACCGCCCCGTCGGCTCTCCAGTTCGCCTACTGCCTGGGCACCTCGCGCGGCCAGCCGAGCTGGTGCGCGGACAAGCCGGCGGCGGATGACGAACACCTCTGGGTGACGATCCAGGCGCCCAAGGGCACGCCGGCCGATCTCGCGCCGTACACGCCGGTGACAGACATCCACGGGGTTGATCACTACCCAGTTACCTACACGGCCGAAGACCCCGATCTGCACGAAGTCGGAACCTGGACGGGCACCGTCGCCTCGGTGACGCCGAGTGGCGCCGTATGGACGACGCTCCAGGTCTGCGCGAGCGGCAGCTCCGACCCGGCCGGCAGCGGCAACTTCGTCCTGCCGACACGGCAGCAGGAGCGGTACATGATCTACGACGCGATCATCAACGGCGCGCGCAGCCTCGCGTTCTACGGCGGGAACCTCGACCGTTGCTGGACCGCCGGCGACGCCGCTCATGGCTGGAATTGGACGTTCTGGGACACCGTGCTCGAGGACCTGATCCGCGAGATGAACGCTGCGAGCCCGATCGCACATGCCCTGGTCAACCCCGGGAGCACGAGGAGGCTCTCGAGCAACGAGCTGACCACGCAGGTGATCTCGCGGCAGGGGGCGACCGAGGACGAGCTCTGGGTGATCGCCGCCCGCCAGGGCGCCGGAACGGAGCCGGTCACGATCAGTGGGCTCCCCGAACGCATCCAGAGCGGGACGGTCTACACCGAAGGCCGCACGGTCGACGTGAGAGACGGCGCCTTCACCGACTCCTTCGGGCGCTGGGACGTGCACGTCTACCGCTTCGTCGTCCCACCTCTACCGCCACCCGCGCCCGCCCCGCCCGCTCAGCCGCCTGCGGCGCCCGCCCCGCCGGTGCAGCCGACTGGTTCGGTGCCCGCCACCGCGCGGAGGCCGGCGCTCTGCATCGTGCCCAACGTCCGGCTCAAGCCGCTGCCGCGCGCCAAGTGGGCGTTGATCCGTGCCGGATGCCGGATCGGGAGAGTGCGAATGGTCCGTTCGACTCGTGTTCGGAAGGGCAGAGTGGTCGCGCAGGGCGTCCGTGCCAAGTCGAGGCTCCGCCGAGGGGCCCGAGTCGGTCTGCTCGTCTCCGCCGGCCGCTAGCGAACGGGCACGGGCGGGAGGTCGAGATCGACCTGAGGGACCTCGGCGTCGCCGGCCGGGGCGGACAGGAACTCGCGGCGCTCGAAGCTCCCCATCCAGGCGACGAGGTTCGTCGGCACCGTCTGCGCGGTGTTGTTGTAGGCGAGCACGGCGAGGTTGTAGGCCTGACGGGACATGGCGATCACGTCCTCGAGGCGGCGCAGATCCTCGTGGAGCTCCTGGAACCGCTCCTCGGCCTGGAGCTCCGGATAGTCCTCGGCGGTCGCGAACAGCCGGACCAGCGCGTCGCTGAGCTCGTTCTCGGCCGACGCGCGCTCGGCGGGTGACGACGCGGCCTCGACCGTGGTGCGCGCCCGGGTCACCTCGTCCAGCGTGCCGCGCTCGTGGGTCGCGTAGCCCTCGACGACCTCGACGAGGTTCGGGACGAGATCGTGTCGCCTCTTCAGCTGGACGTCGATGTCGGCCCAGACCGCGTCGACCCGGTTCCGGAGCCGAATGAGCTTGTTGTAGGTCGCGATCCCCCAGAGGAAGAGCACGCAGAGGAGGCTGAGTGCGACCCAGACCGCAACGTCGACGGGATCCATCGACGCAGGTATCGGCCGGTCACCTTCGCCGCTTGAGCCCGTCAGTACGATCAGAGCGCGGGACGCCGTCCCGCTAGACGCATGGACCAGGGTTCTTCCGCGACGAGCGCCGCCCCGCGCCGGTGGACCGGCGTCGTCCTGCTGCCCGCAGAAGACCCGGGCATCCCGGACACGCGGTCGCCGGGATGGCTCTTGCTCTGGGTCGGCCGCCATCAGATCACGACCCTCGTGGGCGGGATCGTCTTCGGGATCCTCTGGATGCTCGCGCAGGCGCTGATGCCGTTCGCGATCGGCGCGGCGATCCAGCAGGGGATCGTCGACGAGGACAACCGAGCGCTCGCCTTCTGGACGGTCGCCCTCCTCGGCCTGGGGGCCGTCCAGGCGGGGGCGGGAATCATGCGGCACCGGTACGCCGTCTTCAACTGGCTCCAGGCGTCGTTCCGGCTCGCCCAGGTCGTCTCCCACCACTCGGCCCGCTCGGGCCCCGCGGTGCGGGGGCGGCTCTCGACGGGCGAGGTCGTCGCCACGGTCTCGAACGACGCCATGCGCGCGGGCGGCGCCTTCGACATCACCGCCCGCCTCTCGGGGGCGGTCGTCGCCTACGTGGTCGTCGCGATCATTCTGCTCTCGGCCTCGATCGTGCTCGGGCTCGTCGTCCTTATCGGGGTTCCCCTCCTCGTCCTGCTGCTCGGCTTCGTGATCCGGCCGCTCCAGACCCGGCAGCGGGAGCAGCGCGAGGAGGTCGGGAAGCTGACCGCGCTCGGCGCCGACACGGCGGCCGGCCTGCGCGTGCTGCGCGGGATCGGCGGCGAGCAGGCGTTCTACGACCGGTACCGCGACCGGTCGCAGGAGGTCCGCGTGGCCGGCGTGCGGGTCGCGCTGCCGCAGTCGACGCTGGACGCCGCCCAGGTGTTCGTCCCGGGGGTCTTCGTCGTCCTCGTCACGTGGCTCGGCGCGCGGTTCGCGCTCTCCGGCCGGATCGACGTCGGCGAGCTGGTGGCGTTCTACGGGTACGCGGCCTTTCTCGTCATCCCCCTGCGGACCGCGGCCGAGGCGGTGGACAAGATCACTCGCGCGTTCGTGGGGGCCCGGCGGATGTTGGACGTGCTCGCCGTGGAGCCGGACGCCGCGGAGCCGGAGGCTCCCGCCGAGGAGCCGCCCGCCAGCGTCCCGCTCGCGGACTCTCGTTCCGGGCTCGTCGTCGAGCCAGGCCTCGTCACCTGCATCGTCTCGACCCGTCCGCACGAGGCGGCTGCGATCGCGGACCGGCTCGGCCGCTTCGGGCGCGGAGACGGCGTGCTCCTCGGGGAGACGCCGCTGACGGAGCTCCCGCTCGAGGCGGTTCGCCGGCGCATCGTCGTCAGCGAGGCGGATCCGGTCCTGTTCGCCGGCACCCTGCGCTCGGAGCTCGACCCGTGGGCTCGCTCGAGCGACGAGGAGGTGCTGGAGGCGATCTCGGTCGCCAACGCAGAGGACGTCCTCGACGCGCTTCCGGAAGGGCTGGACGCGCAGGTCGACGAACGAGGCAGGTCCTTCTCGGGGGGTCAGCGACAGCGCCTGGTCCTCGCCCGTGCGCTGCTGGCTGGCGCCGAGATCCTCGTCCTCGTCGAGCCGACGAGCGCCGTGGACGCGCACACCGAGGCGCGAATCGCGCGGCGCCTGCGCGTCGCCCGGGCCGGGCGGACGACCGTGATCGTCACCACGAGCCCGCTCGTGCTCGACCAGGCCGATCGCGTCGTCCTCGTCGAGGGCGGGAGGATCGTCGCCGAGGGCACGCACCGCGAGCTGCTCACCGAGCGGCCTGACTATCGGGACGCGGTGACCCGGGGAGAAGAGATGTGAGCGAGCTGCTCCCGATCGCGGAGGGGCCCGAGCTCCGGGCCCAGGCGCGGCTGCTCGCGCGGCGGCAGCGCTGGGGGCTGGCCGGGATGGTCGGCCTGCACGCTGCTGCCGCGGCCGCCGGGCTCGCAGGCCCGCCGCTTCTCGGCCTGCTCGTCCAGTCGGTGGAGGAGGGGACGACCCGCAGCTACGTGGACAAGATCGTGCTCGTCCTGGCGGTGTTCCTGCTCGCCCAGACCGTGCTCACGTGGTTCGCACGCCGTGCCTCGTTCGTCCTGGCGGAACGGATCTTCGCCGAGCTGCGCGAGGACTTCATGCGCCGCGTTCTCGGGCTTCCGCTCTCGACGGTCGAGCGGGCCGGGACCGGCGACCTCGTGTCGAGGACGACGGCCGACGTGGACTCCCTCGCGCGGACGATCCGCTTCGCCGTGCCGGAGACGCTGATCGCGGCCGTGACGACGGTGCTGACCGTGGCCGCCTCCTTCTGGGTCAACCCGCTTGCCGCGCTTCCGTGCCTCGCCGGCGTGCCTGCGCTCTGGATCGGCACGCGCTGGTATCTCCGCCGGGCTCCCGACGCCTACCTGTGGGAGCGGGCGACCTACGCGACGCTCGCCGGGCGCGTGGGGGAAACGGTGGAGGGCGGACGGACGATCGAGGCGCTCGGGCTGCGCGAGGAGCGCGTCGGCCGGATCGACGCCGACCTCGAGGACGCCTACCGGGCGGAGCGGCGCACGCTCCGGCTCCGGACGCTGTTCTTCCCGGTCGCAGAGTTCTCCTACGTGCTCCCGGTTGCGGCGACGCTCGCGTGGGGAGGTTGGCTCGTGTCCGCCGGCCAGGCCACGATCGGCGAGATCACGGCGATCGCGCTCTACGTCGTCCAGCTCGCCGATCCCGTCGACCGGCTGATCTCCTGGCTCGACGAGATCCAGGTCGGCGCGACGTCCTTCGCACGGCTCGTCGGGATCGCGCGCGTGCCGCCGGACCGGACGGCGACGGACGACGAGCCGCAGGGCGACGACATCCGGGCGGAGGAGGTCCGGTACGCCTACGTGGCCGAACGGGACGTCCTGCACGGGATCGACCTCGACCTCGCGCCCGGCGAGCGGGTGGCCGTAGTCGGCCCGTCCGGTGCGGGCAAGTCCACTCTCGGCCGGCTGCTCGCCGGCATCCATCCCCCGCGGCTCGGGCGCGTCGAGGTCGGCGGCGTTCGGCTCGTCGACCTGCCGCTCGACACGCTTCGGCAGGAGGTCGCGCTCGTGACGCAGGAGCAGCACGTCTTCGTCGGCACGCTCGCCGAGAACCTGCGCCTCGCCCGGCCGGGTGCGTCGGAGGACGAGCTGTGGGACGCGCTCGGCGCCGTCGATGCGCGGCTCTGGGCCGAGCTGCTGCCCGACGGGCTCGAGACCGTGGTCGGCGCGGGCGGGCTCTCGCTCACCCCTGCCCAGGCGCAGCAGCTCGCCCTCGCGCGACTCGTGCTCGCCGATCCCCACACGCTCGTCCTCGACGAGGCGACCTCACTGCTCGACCCCCGGGCGGCGCGCCACCTGGAGCGCTCGCTGGCCTCGATCCTCGACGGCCGGACGGTGGTTGCGATCGCGCATCGGCTGCACACGGCTCACGACGCCGACCGGGTCGCGGTCGTCGAGGACGGGCTGCTGCAGGAGGTCGGGACGCACGAGGAGCTGGTCGAGCGCGACGGCTCCTACGCGTCCCTCTGGGACTCCTGGCACGGCTAGGAGGCCGCGCGTGCCGACGTGGTCAGGAGGCGGCGGCCCGGAGCGCGTCGAGCATCTCTCCGACGAGGGCGGCGAGCTCGCGGATCGACCGCTCGTCCTCCTCGGTGAACTCGGCCCCGCCGCCCTTGTCCGAGAGCTGCAGCAGCCCGTAGCGCCGTCCGCCCTCGCTGCAGACCGCAGTCGCGAGCCAACCGCGCAGGGGCGGATGCTTGCCGTGCTCGTCGCCGAACTCGCGCCAGGCCGGATGTGCCTCGACCTCGGCCTGCGTCATCCGGACCGTCTTGCCGGGCGGGATCTCGAGCCCGTGCAGCCCGAGACCTTTCGGATCGGTGCGGTAGTCCTTCCAGGCGGCATACGCGGGGCTCAGGCTGAAGTACTTGCGGGCCTGAGACGGATCCTCGTCCACCCAGAGCTTGAGCGCGGCCTGCTGGGCTCCGGTCAGGGCGCGGGCGACGACGCACGTCCGACGCAGCACCGCGTCCAGACGCTGCGCCAGCTCGGGGGCGGGCGTGTCGTCGACGAGCGGCGCGATCTCGGTGCCGACCTCGGCCGTCTCCATCGGGGCACACTAGCCCCCCGAGTCCGCCTCGCCGCAGCCAGTGGCCGATCAGGCAAGATCGAGGTCGTGAGGATCACCGTGATCGGGCGCGGAAACGTCGGCGGCGGCCTTGCGCGACGGTGGGAGCGGGCCGGGCACGAGGTGACGGAACTCGGACGCGACGGCGGCGACGCATCCGACGCGGACGCCGTTCTGGTGGCGGTCCCCGGTGGCTCGATCGCCGACGCGCTCGGGAAGGTGAGCGGCCTCGACGGCAAGGTCGTGATCGACGCGACGAACATCTTCGGTGAGCGCAACGAGGAGTTCCCGTCGCTCGCGCACGAGGTCAAGTCGATCACCAAGGGTCCGGTCGCGAAGTCCTTCAACCTCAACTACGCCGCGGTCTACGACCGGATCGACGAGCAGCGCGCCCGTCCGAGCTCGCTGTTCGCGGCAGACGACGAGGCGCGCGAGGTGACGGAGCAGCTGATCCGCGACGCCGGATTCGACGCGGTCTACGTGGGCGGCCTCGACCAGGCCCGTGCCCTCGAGGAGCACCTGCAACTGATGGGCGCCGCCAATCAGGGCGGCCTCGGCCGGTTCTTCTACCGCTGGGCGCCCCCAGGCGAGCTCTAGCAACTCCTAGCGGTTGTGGTTCACGACCTCGATGTTGTGGCCGTCGGGGTCGAAGACGAATGCGCCGTAATAGCCCTCGTGGTACTTGCGCCGCTCGCCCGGGGCGCCGTTGCTCCGGTAGCCCGCTTCGGTGAGCGCCGCATGGAAGGCGTCGACGACATCGTTGTCGTCCGTCGGGAAGGCGACGTGGACCGGGTCGGTCTTCTCGCCGGGAACGAGCGAGAACGAGCCGCTGGATCCGACGAACCCCGCCCGCTCGGCCTCGTCGAGGCGCAGCCGGAAGCCGCCGAACGGAGCGACGAGCTCGTAGAACTCCTTGGATGCGGCGAGGTTCGAGACCCGAACCCAGAGATGGTCGATCACGCCGCCTTTGCGCATGACGCCGTGGTGAACCGCCTCCACGCTGTTCCCGTCGGGGTCGAGGACGAACGAGCCGAAGTAGTCCTCGCGGTACTGCGGGCGCGGCCCGGGCTCGCCGCCGCTTCGGTACCCGGCCTCGGTCGCGACGTGCCAGAACTCGGCGACTCGCTCGCGGTCCGCTGCCACGAACGCGACATGGAGCCCCCGCGTCACCGGCTTCCCGGGGCTCCAGCCGGAGAGCGAGAAGTCGCTCCACTCGGCGAAGTCCCCGTCCGAGAACGTCTTCGCCACGCCCAGCGTTCCGAGCACGAGCCCGTAGAACGCCTCGGAGGCCTCGCGGTCTGAGACCCGGATGGTCACGTGGTCGAACACCGACGTGACTATGACAGCGCGTCCAGCAACTGCTCCTGGATCCAGGAGAGGTAGGCGTACACCGCGAGCTCGGGCGCCCGAGGATGACCTTCGAGCGTCTCCCAGTCGAAATCCTCGGTGATGTCGAGCCGCGTGCCGAGCACGAGCCTGGCGTCGTTGAGCGCGCGCAGCCAGGCGTCCGCCTCCTCGCGGCTGAGCCGGTCCTGGCCGGAGGTCTCGGCCAGGGTCTTCAGCGCCTGCCTGCGGCCGGCGTCGAGCTGCGCCCGGGTGAGCGTCCGGAACTCCTCCTCGAGCCGGTCGTCGTCGTGAGCTGCCGGGTAGAGCCGGCGCAGTGACGGATCGTCGCCGTCTTCCGCCAGCAGCAGCGCCTCCAGCTCACCGGCAACTCGGCGGAGCAGGATCCGCTCCTCCGGCTCGAGCTCGACGCGGATCTCGCCCCGGCGCCCCTTGCGGATCATTTGCCCTAGTCCTGCCGCATGGTCGCCCAGAGCCCGTAGGCGTGCAGCCGCGAGACGTCGAGCTCGGCCTTCTCCCGCGTCCCGCTCGACACGACCGCCTTGCCCTCGTAGTGCACCTGGAGCATCAGGCGGGTCGCATGGGCCTCCGTGTAGCCGAAGAGCTTCTGGAACACGTGTGTCACGTAGGTCATCAGGTTGATTGGGTCGTTCCAGACGATCACGATCCAGGGCCGGTCGTGCTCGGCATCGTCTGCGGCCGCCGGCTCCTCGACCTGGATCTCGGCTTCCGCCGGTGCGACGGTCGTCATACGCTCATTGTGGCTGCACCGGCGATCAGTTTCCGTCGTCGGGTCACGAACGACGCCGTCTCTACGATCCCGGGGTGTCCGGGCGCCTCTTCCGGCTGATCTGGGGCGACAGTGTCGAGCCGGCGCTGCGGCCGCTGCTCCTCGTGGGCTTCGCCGGCTCGCTGGCGGGGTCGGCGACGTGGACGTTCATGGGGATCTGGGCCGTCGCCGAGCTCGGTGCGCCGTCGTCCCAGCTCGGGGCCTACTTCGTCGTCGCCGCCCTCGTCTCGGCGAGCTTCGGCTATATGGGCGGTCACGTCTCCGACCGGCTCGGACGGCGACCGGTGATCCTCGCGGGCTGGTCCCTCACGGCTGTCGTGCCCATCACCTGGACGACGGCCGACTCGTTCACGACCGCGATCCCCTTGCTCCTGCTCGTCTCGGTGTTCGCCCCGCTTGCGTACGCGTCGACGCAGGCGCTCGTCGCCGATGTCGTGCCGCCCGACCGCCATGAGCACGCGTATGCGTCGCTCCGCGTGGCCAACAACCTCGGCGTCACGCTCGGCCCGCCGATCGGAGGCGCGCTTCTCATCACCGGCAGCTACGACGTCCTCTTCGTCGGCGTCAGCTGCCTCGGCGCGCTCACGGCCTTCCTCGCCTGGCGGCTGATCCCCGCCCGGGGCGAGTACACGCCCGACGAGCCGCCGTCGCGCGGATCGTTCGGGGTCATCCGCAGGGACAAGGCGTTCCTGGTGTTCCTCGTCTCGATGGTGCTCGCGAACCTCGTCTACTTCGCCTTCGAGGTGGTGCTGCCGATCTCGGCGGTCGACTCGCATGGGCTCACCCCGGCCGTCTGGGGCTTCCTCGTGATCATCAACCCGCTGCTCGTGACCGTCTTCCAGCTCAGGCTCACGAAGCGGGTCGAGCGCTACCCCGCGGCTCCGAAGCTCAGTCGGCGCCGCCCAGTCGGCGCCTTTGCCACCGGTTGCGGGGGCGGAGCCCGCACATCCTCAGTCGGCGCCGCCCAGTCGGCGCCTTAGCAGCCTGGCGAAGCTTCCGCCGCCGATGACCCGCTCCGCGTCCCGGCCGGCGCGCTCCCGCAGCTCGCGGTCCGAGGTCACGAGCCAGTAGGGACGACCGAGCCCGGACGCCTCGCGGGCGATCCGGTCGTCGGCGATCTCCTTGCCCTCCCAGACCACTCGCCCCTCGACGCCCTCGCGCTCGGACCACGCGTCGACCAGCTCCTCCAGCTCGTCCCGCGGGATGTTCGGCCACAGCGAGCGCCGGACGTTCTCGCCGTCGACGAAGACGACTCGGGGCGGCTCAGGCGGCGCGGAGCGCCTCGATCTCGCGGTTGACGGCGAGTCGCTCGAGCGCGGCTGCCTCGAGCTGGCGAACACGCTCGCGCGTCACGCCCATCCGGCGGCCGATCTCCTCCAGCGACTTCGGGTCGCCGTCGCCGTTCAGGCCGTAGCGGAGCTTGAGCACCTCCTGCTCGCGCTCGGGGAGGTTCGCGATCGCGCGGCGCAGGACGTCCTGCTCGAGACTGACCTCGATGTGCTCCTCGGGAGGCGCTTCCTCGCCCGCCATCAGGTCGCCGAACGACGCCTCCCCCTCGCCGACGGGCCGGTCGAGGCTCGTGACCGCTCGAGCGGCCTGCCGAACCTCCCGCACCTGCTTGAGCGGGAGCTTCGCTGCCTTCGCGATCTCCTCCTCGGTCGCGGGGCGGCCGAGCTTCACCATCAGCTCGCGCTCGGCGCGCGCCATCTTCCGCTCCCGCTCGACGATGTGGACGGGGATGCGGATCTCGCGCGCCTTGTTCGCGACACCACGCTGCACGGCCTGCCTGATCCACCAGGTCGCATAGGTGGAGAACTTGAAGCCGCGCCGCCAGTCGAACTTCTCGACGGCGCGGATCAGTCCGATGATCCCCTCCTGGATCAGATCCAGAAGCGACAGGCCGTGGCCCTGATACTTCTTCGCGATCGAGACGACCAGGCGGAGGTTGGAGTTGATCATCAGGTCCTTCGCCTGCTGATCGCCTCGCTCGATCCGCTTCGCGAGCTCCACCTCCTCGTCGGCGGTCAGCAGCTTGTAGCGGCCGACCTCGTTCAGGAAGAGCTGGAGGGCGTCGGTCGTCGACACCGCAAGGTCGCCGTTCACGTACGTCGGCTCGGCGCTCGCGCGGCCGCAGTCGTCGCTGAGCTCGATTCCACGCTCCTGGATGTCCTGGTAGAGGCGCTCGACCTCCTCGTCGTCGAGCTCGGCCAGCTCGATCGTGCGGGAGACCTCCGAGAGGTCGAGACACCCCTCGCGCTCGCCGAGCTCGAGCAGGGCACTCGTGCGATCGTCCGCCATGTCTCACTGTTTACCAGCTTCCGCAGGTCGAAAACGAAGTCGCACGCGGAGGTTGAGCGCCACGACGCAGAGGGCGACCCACGCGATGCCGAGGCAGAACCCGGCCACCACGTCGGTGAGGAAGTGCACGCCGAGGTAGAGCCGGCTGAAGCCGATGAGGAGGATCACGACCGCGGTCACAGCAAGCGCGAGCAGCTTCGCCCGTGCACCGGGCAGGTGGCGGGCCAGGATGTAGCCGATCGCGCCGTACACGGCCGCGGAGACGCAGGCGTGCCCGCTCGGAAACGAGTACGTCGTCGGCGCCGTCGCGAGGGGGTCGGGGAAGAACGGCCGCTCGCGCTGGAAGCCGAGCTTGAGCCCGAGCGTGAGGATCTGCGCCCCTCCGAAGGCGAGGACGACGAGCGTCGCCTCCGTCCGCTGCCCTCGTCGGAGGAGGACGAGGACGGCGACCGCGCTGACGACGAGGAGCGAGGCGAAGTTCCCGAAGAAGGTGACGGTCTTGAAGAAGGACGTGAGTGCCGGTGTCGCGTGCCCGTGGAGCCAGGCGGCGAGGCGGCTGTCGATCGCCGGCTCGCCCTCGCTCACGCCCTCGGCGACGGCCCCGAACGCCCACGCGGCGGCGAACAGCACGACGAGGCCCCCGAGGAGCTCGAACCCGGCCGCATCGACCAGGCGGCGGGCTCGGCCACGCATCGGTGCATTGTTACCCTCGTGCCGTGGCGCGGTCGGTGATCGTCAGCGCGGTTCGCACGCCCTTCGGGAAGCTGGGCGGCGGCCTCAAGGACCTCGAGGCGACGGAGCTCGGCTCGATCGTGATCCGCAACGCGCTCGACCGCATCGGGCTCGAGGCCGGTGAGGTCGAGTACGTCGTCATGGGGCAGGTGCTTCAGGGCGGCGCGGGCCAGGCGCCTGCGCGCCAGGCGGCGATCGGCGCAGGGCTCCCGATCGAGGTTCCGTCGGACACGATCAACAAGGTGTGCGCGTCGTCGATCCGTGCCGTCCAGATCGCGGATCTCATGATTCGCGCGGCGGAGCACGAGGTCGTCGTCGCCGGCGGGATGGAATCGATGTCGAACGCGCCGTACATCCTCAAGAAGGCGAGGTTCGGCTACCGGCTCGGCGACGGCACGCTCATCGACCTCATGACGCACGACGGGCTCATGTCCACCTTCGACAAGCGGCACATGGTCGAGCAGGCGTCGTTTGTCGCCCGGGAGCTCGGGATCTCGCGAGAGGCCCAGGACGCGTGGGCGCTGCGCTCGCACGAGCGAGCCGTCGCCGCCCAGGACGAGGGTCGCTTCCGGGACGAGATCGTCCCGGTCGGAGAGCTCGACGCCGACGAGGGGCCGAGGCGCGACACGTCGATCGAGAAGCTGGCGACGCTCAAGCCCGTCTTCGACCCCGAAGGGACGACGACGGCCGGAAACGCGCCGGGCGTGAACGACGGCGCCGCCGCAGTCGTCGTCACGAGCGAGGAGTTCGCAAAGGAACGCGGCCTCGAGCCGCTCGCGACCATCGTCTCCCAGGCCTACGTCGCCGACGACTTCGCCTACCTGGCCAGGACGCCCGCTCGGGCCGGCCACAAGGCGCTCGAGAAGGCGGGCAAGTCGATCGACGACGTGGAGCGGGTCGAGCTCAACGAGGCGTTCTCCTCGGTCGCGCTGAACTCGACGAAGATGCTCGGCGTCGACCCCGACAAGGTGAACGTGAACGGCGGCGCCGTCGCGCTCGGGCATCCGATCGGCGCCTCGGGGGCGCGCATCCTCGGGACGATGGTCTACGAGCTCCGGCGCAACGGCGGCGGGCTCGGCCTCGCGGCCATCTGCTCGGGCGGTGGCCAGGGCGACGCGCTGCTGATCGAGGTGTAACCACCTCGTTTTGAGGCCGGGTTAAGCCTTATACCCCTGAAGGGGGATTTTTCGGCAGCGCGCCAACTGCCGGGCGCATACTGCGTCTGACTCGATGATGCGGATCGGTTCCCTGGGCGTGCGGCCACGCCGGGGGGCTTGGGGGCTGGGGAGCCGAAGGTCGAAGGCCATGGCCGCCGCATGCCTCGCGGCGCTGGTGCTGGCCTCTGCCCCGCAGCAGGCGGGCGCCTATCCCTGCGGCGAGAGCTCGAGGACGCTTCAGGCCGCCTCGTCGGACGAGTGCCGCGTGCCCGACTCGCTCCGCCACAGCACGGCGCCGAAGCGCTCGAAGCGAAAGCAGGGAAGCGTCAGCGCGCTCACCGTCTTCGTCCTGGCAGTCGCGGGGGCGCTCCTGATCCCGATCGGGCGCAAGGGGCTTCCGCAGGGCGTCGACCCCTACGCCCAGGATCTTCCTACGTACGACCCGAAGTTCTAGAGAGAAAGTCGAGCAGCAGATGAGAGAGCTCTTCAGGCGTCCTCCAGGGAATCATGTGATCGGCGTCCTCGATTACGGCCGACTCGGCACCGGGAATCTCACGGGCGAGCCGGGCACCGATCTCGTTGATTCCGGGGACGTCCCGGCCGCCGGTGATCACCAACGTGGGGGCGGCAATGCCGCTCACCCGATCGGCGACGGGCTCGTCGGTGGCGGGATCTTCGGCGTTCGAGCCGACCGCGTTCTCGCGAAACATCGCCCCTAGCTCGGGGTCGGCGCCCATCGGCGCCCAGGCCTCCATGTCCAGCTCGGACATTGCGGCCCAGTCCTCGGCCGCCTCTGCCTGCTCCCACCGGGCGATCTGCTCGGGCGTCCAACCGACGTCGACCCGCACGCCCGGCAGCCCCGAGCCGAGGAGCGCAAGGGCGCTGACGCGCTCCGGACGCTCGACGGCCGCAGTGAGCGCGATGCTCCCGCCCCGGGAGGCGCCGGCGAGCGCCGCCCGATCGGCTCCGGCCGCGTCGAGGACGCCCATGAGGTCGTCGACGAGCGAGTAGGGGCCGTCGGGCATCGGCGAGCGGCCGAAGCCGCGCTGGTCGTAGCGGATCACGCGGTGGTGCGGCGTGAGAAGCGGGACGACCGTTTCCCAGATCCGGGAGTCGACGACGCCCTCGTGGAGGAAGACGAGCGGCGGGCCCTCGCCCGAGACGTCGTACCAGAGGTCGGTCACGCCGACGAACGTTAGCCTCCGCGGCGTGCGCTTCGAGCACGTCCTCGTCGTCGGCGCCGGCCAGATGGGCGGCGGCATCGCTCAGGTCGCGGCGGCCGCGGGCTGCCGGGTCTCGCTTCACGACGCCCTCCCCGGGGCGACCGACTCCGCGGTCGAGACGATCCGGCGCAGCGCGGCGAAGCTGGCCGAGAAGGGCGGACCAGACCCCGACGAGGTGCTCGGGCGCATCGAGGCGGTCGACGACCTCGTCCCGGCCGACCTGATGGTCGAGGCCGTCGTCGAAGACCAGGGCGTGAAGGAGGACGTCTTCCGGCGCGCCGACCAGGTGCTCCCGCCCGAGGCCGTGCTGGCGTCGAACACGTCGTCGATCCCGATCGGCTCGCTCGCCGCCGCCACCGGGCGACCGGAGAAGGTGATCGGGATGCATTTCTTCAACCCGGTGCCGGTCCTGAAGCTCGTCGAGGTGATCCGCGGAGCGCAGACGTCGGACGACACCGCCGAGGCCGTCGTCGCCTTCGCGGAGGAGCTCGGCAAGGTGCCGGCGCAGGCGAACGACTTCCCGGGCTTCGTCTCGAACCGGATCCTGATGCCCTTCATCAACGAGGCGGTCTGGGCGCTGCACACGGGCGTCGCCGAGGCCGAGGCGATCGACACGATCGCGAAGCTCGGCTTCGCCCACCCGATGGGCCCGCTTGCCCTTGCCGACCTGATCGGGCTGGACACGTGCGTGGCGATCATGGAGGTGCTCGAGCGGGGTCTCGGCGACGAGCGCTACGCGCCCTGCCCGCTGCTCCGCGAGCACGTGGAGGCGGGGCGCCTGGGCCGGAAGTCAGGCGAGGGCTTCTACTCTTACGGGTAGTGGACTTCGAGCTCAGCGAGGCGCAGCGCGAGATCCGCGGCCTCACGCGCGAGCTCGCGGACGCGGAGATCGCGCCGTACGCGGCCGAGTGGGACCGCGAGCACCGCTTCCCGCGCGACCTCTATGCGAAGCTCGCGGAGCTCGGGCTGATGGGCGTCTGCGTCCCGGAGGAGTACGGCGGCGCGGGCGCGGACTTCCTCTCGTACATCCTCGTCCTCGAGGAGCTCTCACGCGCCGACGCCGGCGTCGGCGTCACGGTCGCCGTCCACACGAGCGCCTGCACGCTGCCGATCCTCGCCTTCGGCACCGACGAGCAGCGCGCCCGCTTCGTCCCGCCGCTCGCGCGCGGCGAGGGGATCGGGGCGTTCGCGCTCACCGAGGCCGAGGCCGGATCGGACGCCGGGTCGCTCCGCGCGAAGGCGGAGCCGACGGACGGCGGTTGGACGATCACCGGCTCGAAGCAGTGGATCACGAACGGTGCACACGCCTCGACCTTCCTCCTCTTCGCCCGCACCGACCAGGCGACGCCGGGCCCGAGGGGCGTCTCCGCGTTCGTGCTCGACGCCGACCATGTCCGGATCACACGCGAAGAGGAGAAGCTCGGGCTCAACTCGTCCGCGACCAACGACCTCGTCGTCGAAGGCGCAGAGGTCGGCCGCGACCGACTCCTGCACGAGGAGGGTAAGGGCTTCACCGTCGCGATGGCGACGCTCGACGGCGGTCGAATCGGGATCGCGGCGCAGGCGCTCGGGATCGCGCAGGCGGCGTACGACGTCGCGCGCGAGTACGCGAAGGAGCGTCGCACCTTCGGCAAGCCGATCGCGGAGCACCAGGCGATCCAGCACAAGCTCGCGGACATGTCCACGGAGATCGACGCCGCCCGGCTCCTCGTCTATCGCGCGGCGTGGCTGAAGGATCGGGGGCGGCCGCACACCGAGGAGGGCGCGAAGGCGAAGCTCTATGCCTCCGAGACGGCGCGCCGCCAGACAGCGGAGGCGATCCAGGTTCTCGGCGGCTACGGCTACACGAAGGAGTTCCCTGTCGAGCGCTTCTACCGCGACGCGAAGATCACGGAGATCTACGAGGGCACGAGCGAGATCCAGCGGCTCGTCATCGCCCGCTCGATCCTGGAGCTCAGGAAGCGCGAGCTCGCCGCTGGCTAATGCCCCTCCAGGCACTACACGCCTGCTTCTCGCCCGCGATCACGCGGCGCCAGTGCCCACCCTCGCCCTTGGGCTTGGTGCTCGCGACCCAGAAACGGGGCAGCATCACCTGAAGGCGCACTAGATGGAAGCGCTACCGCTCGAGACGGCGCTCACGCTGCTGCTCGCCGACCAGCATCCGGCGCTCGCGGCTGCGCACGACGAGCTCTATCCGGAGCGCGTGCCCGAGGGGCTGCCGCTGTCGCTGACGCTCCTGTATCCGTTCGCGCCGTCCCTCGAGGTCGCGCACCACTTCGACGCACTGCGCGAGCTCTTCCGGTCGTACGAGCCGTTCGACTTCGAGCTTGCCCGGCTCGCCCAGTGGGAGGAGAACGGCGCGGTGTATGCCGTCCCGGAGCCCGAGCAGCCCCTGCGTGGACTGATGCGTGACCTCTGGCGCGCCTTCCCGGACTACCCGCCCTACGGCCGGCCGGGCGCGGATCCGCCGCCGCATGCATCCCTGACGCTGACCGGCGGCGACGATCGCGAAGCGACGCTCGCCCGAGCCGAAGCTCGGCTCGCCGGGCTCCTCCCGGCGCGGTTCCACATCACGGAGGTTGCGCTGATCGAAGAGTCCGAGCCGGACCGCTTCCGCCTGCGCGATACGTTCCGCCTCGGCGCATAAGCTCAGGTCGTGGCACGCGCGAAGGACGAGCCGGTCCGCCTGACCCGCATCTACACGCGCGGGGGCGACGCAGGGGAGACGAGCCTCGGCGACGGGAGCCGTGTGCCGAAGCTCGACTGCAGGATCGCGGCGTTCGGGACGGTCGACGAGGTGAACTCGCTGCTCGGCCTCGCGCGTGCTGCCGACCCGCCCGAGCACGTCCGCGTCGTGCTCGAGCGCGTGCAGAACGAGCTCTTCGACGTGGGCGCCGACATCAGCGTCCCGTTCGGGATCGCCGACCGGCTCCGGGTCACGCAGGCGCAGATCGACGCGCTCGAGGACGACTGCGACCGGTTCAACGCGGACCTCCCTGAGCTGAAGAGCTTCGTGCTTCCGGGCGGAAGCGAGCTCGCGGCGCGGCTGCACGTCGCCCGCGCGGCCTGCCGGCGCGCGGAGCGCGACGTCCTCGGTGCCGCGGAGCGGGTCGACCTGAACCCGCTCGTGCTCGTCTACCTGAACCGGCTCTCCGACCTGCTCTTCATCCTCGCCCGCGCTTCGAACCCCGGAACCGAGGTTCTGTGGAAGCCGGGGAGCTCGCGCTAGCCCGCCGCCCGATCGTTCTCGGCTAGGCCCCCGTGCCGCACCGCCCCAGCGGGCTCTGGACGAGCGGGCCGAGCGGCAGCTGCGCTCCTCCCGTGCCAGGGCGGAGCCAAGGGCTAGTTTCCCTCTATCGGGCGGTCGCAGGCGGGCCATGAGCGCGGCATTCGTACAATCCGGCCATGGCAACCACCGAGGACCGGAGTTCGTCGCTGGACGGGATCGCCGAGTGGCGGCGGCAGCTCTACGAGGCGGCCCCGGAGCGC
>DASTCG010000128.1:0-4286 GCA_035711385.1 Gaiellaceae bacterium | reverse complement strand
GGTCCCGGGTAGGCCTGCGGGCTCGTGCAGGCGGCGAACGCGGCCCCGTCGAGCCGACACTGGAAGGTGCTTCCCGGCTCGTTTGAGGTGAAGGTGAAGCTCGCGCTCGTCAGGTTGGTGACGGCGGGCGGGCCAGAGCTGATGCTGGTGACCGGCGGGGTCGTGTCAATCGTCCAGGTGCGGCTGGCCGGGGTGCCGTCGACGTTTCCGGCCGGGTCGGTGGCGCGCACCTCGAAGGTGTGACTGCCGGCGGCGAGCGGTCCCGGGTAGGCCTGCGGGCTCGTGCAGGCGGCGAACGCGGCCCCGTCAAGGCGGCATTGGAACGTGCTTCCCGGTTCGTTGGAGGAGAAGGTGAAGGAAGCGCTCGTCTGGTTCGTCGGCGATGGCGGGCCGAGGCTGGTGATCGTCGTATCCGGGGGAGTGCCGTCAACGTCGACCGAGACGCTTCCGGTGAACGACCCGAACGGTTGCGTGTCGAGCGAACTGAAGAGCTGAGGCGTCCACGCGTAGGATCCTGGAGTTGCAGGAGAGACCGCAGTGAAGCTGACGGTGAGCGTGGCACCTGCACAGAGGTTGGTATTGCCACCGCCGCTCGGTTTCTTGAGGTTGATGGTTCCGCCCGCGATCAGCGTCCCGTCCGGCTCCCATATCGAGGCATTGCAGTTGCCCGCTGCGGTCGCAGTCGCCGTGACGCCGGTGGGATTCGCGAAGCCGACGGGGATTGCGACCTTCGCCTTGTCGGCTGGATCCGATGTCGCGCCGCTGACCAAGGTCAGCGTGTAGGCGGCCGACGTCGAGGGCTTCACATGTGCCGGAGTGAGCGCTGCTGTGAACGTGTTCGGCGCCGCTGCAGCGCTTGCTGCCAGGACGAGCACGCAGATGCCGGCGACGGCTAACGGGATACGGCGGCGGTTGAACATTTGACCCCTTCCTCAGAGCAGAATTGCGATGTTGAGACACAGCAGCGCCAGGGCGATCGTGCCGATTCCGAATGTGGCGAGATCGGACCGGTGCGCGATGAGCGGCTCGGCCACGACGGGCCAGGGAACGCGTCTCGGAGGCACGGCCGAGACGCCGAGCACGAGGAACCCGAGAGCGACCAGGACTCCGAAGAACGCCATGACTCCGGCGCCCGCAGCCGTGGAATTCGTGTCCGTGACCTGTGCTGCCGGGACGGCCGCGACGCCGAGCGCCGCCCTCGTCCTCGTCGGCTGGACCCGTTGCTCGACGCGGCTTCCCTTGACCCGGACCACCCGCCGGCGCGCCTTCGGTGTGGACGCCGGCCGGGCGCGCTTCGGGCGCCGGGTCGCGGGCGCCACTCGGGTCGTGGCCTTGCGGGCGGGGCGAGTCGGCGCGGACGACACCGTCGTCGGCGTGGTCGCCGCCGCCTGGTCCGTGGGCTTCTGGGCGGCTGGAGGTGGAGGAGGCGGTGGTGGCTGCGGCCTTGGACTCGTCTGCTGCGGCCTCGGATCCGGATCGGGCGGCGGAGGCTTGGGGTCGGGCGCTGGGCCTGAAGCCGCCGCGGCGCCCGCAGACCCGGGCGTCACCAGCGCAACCGACGCCCCGAAGCCAAGCGCGCAGAAGGCGAGCAGGGCAAATGCCGTCGCTATCCCGATCAGTCGGGAGCGCGGCGGGGCGGCGCCGGCTCCACCTCTCATCCGAGGCGGTTGAGTCCCGTCGGGCCCCTCGGCCCGACCACGATAGGTGTTAGCCGCAGTATCGGTGTCATTTCGTGAGCGGCTTCCAATGTAGCCCGTCTGGCGCATTTCTCAAGACCTACCAGGGATTCCGCAAGGATCCGCAGAAAATGCCTGGGCTCCAGCGGTACCCTCATGACGCTCAGCGTGGAAGCCCGCTCGAAGACGATCCTCATCTGCGAGGACGACGAGAACCTGCGACAGCTCATCCGGGTCGTGATCGGCGCCGGCTACCACATCGTGGAGTCGGGCGACGGCGACGAGGCCCTCGAGCTGGCCAAAGCCCACCACCCGGACCTGGTCATCCTCGACCTGATGCTCCCGCGCCTGAGCGGCATGGACGTCCTTCGTCTGCTCCGGCGTGAGTCGGGGGCCGACGGGACGCACATCCTCGTCATGAGCGCCTGGCCCGACGCCGACGGAGCCGCGATCGCGGCCGGCGCCGACGCGTTTCTGCAGAAGCCGTTCGAGCCCGACACGCTGACGGCGATCGTCCAGGAGGTCCTCGGGGATCCGGAGGCGAACGCGTGAGGTCAGTCTCGCTGTCCACGCGGATCCTCGCCGCGAGCGCCGTGCTGGCGGTTCTCGTCGCCGGCGTCTTCGCACTCCTGGCCCATGCGGTCTGGACGCTCGACGACGCGCGTGCTCGCGAGGCCCACTCGAAAGACGTGCGAGCGTCGACGGTCGTCCTCGAGAAGCTGGTGATCGACCTCGAGACCGGTCTTCGCGGCTTCATCCTGACCGGGAATCCCCGGCTCCTGCAGCCCTACAACCGGGCCGCGAGAGAGCTGCCGCGACGTTCGCTCGAGCTCGAGAGACTCGTGTCCGGGAACCCGGGCCAGCTGCATCGCGCTCAGCGTCTACGGGCTGAGATCTTCAACTACATCCGGGACTACGGCAATCAGATCGTGAACATCGCCCCCGAGAACCTTGCAGCCGTGCAGTCGGGAGACTCCACGGAGGAAGGCAAGCGCAGCACGGACGCGATTCGCAAGCAGTTCGACGCACTGTTACGCGCAGAGGACACGCGGGCCGCGGCAAGCGCGGCCTCGGCCCAGACCCAGTCGCACCGGGCGATCGGCGTCGGGATCAGCGCGCTCCTCGTCTGTGCCCTTCTGATCCTCTTGTTCGGCCTCTACCTCGCCCGCTCGACGGCTGAGCCGGTTCGCGAGGTCGCCTCCGCAGCGACCAACCTCGCCGCAGGCGACTTCTCGGTGCGGCTCGCCGAGGGCGGTCCAGGCGAAGTCGGGGAGCTGACCGCGGCGTTCAACCACATGGCGGAGGAATTGGAGCGGCGCGGTCGCGAGCTCCAGAGCCAGAACGAGATGCTCCGGGAAAGCGAGCAAAAGAAGTCGGAGCTGATCCGGATCGTCTCCCACGAGCTTCGGACGCCGCTCGCCAGCATCATCGGGTTCACCTCCGTGCTGCTGAACCGCGACGTCTCGCCGGAGGAGCGGCGCACGTACCTCGAGATCGTCGATCGGGAGGGCAAGCGGCTCTCCGGGCTGCTCAACGACTTCCTCGACGCCGAGCGGCTCGACCAGGGCCATCTCCACCTCGCGCCGGAGCTGATCGACGTGGGCAAGGTCGTGGCCGAGCAGGTGCGGCTCTTCGAGGGCCAGAGCGACAAGCACACGCTCGACATGGAGCTCCGGCAGCGACCGCTCCCCGTGCACGGCGATCCGAACCGGCTCGCCCAGGTCGTCGGGAACCTGCTCTCGAACGCGATCAAGTACTCGCCCGAGGGCGGCACCGTCCGGGTCGTCGCCGAGCAGGAGAACGGCCTCGTCCGGGTGAGCGTGCGCGACGAGGGTCTCGGGATCCCGGAGGAGCTGCAGCAACAGGTTTTCGCGAAGTTCTTCCGCGGCGATGCGACCGCGAGCGGGATCCCCGGGAGCGGCCTCGGCCTGACGATCGCACGCTCCGTCGTCGAGGCCCACGGCGGACGGATGGACTTTGAGAGTGGTCGCGGAGAAGGATCTGTGTTTTGGTTGGAGCTTCCTGTTGCCGCGGGGGGATGATGCTGCGGCTCGGCGAAAGGAGTGGGGGATGCGTCGTTTCATCTATGTGCTGGTAGCGACCGGGGGTCTGGTCGCGATCGGCGGCTTGTACGCGTGGAGTGCGAATGCCTGGAGCTCGACCGCGGCGACGGGCCCGGCGACGATCCGGGTCACGACCCGCGAGATCAGCCGCGACATCGTCAACGTCGGGAGTCCGGGGCGGACAGGCGATACGGAGATCGTTCGGCAGTACCTCTTCAACAAGCGGATCCGGTCGAAGCCAATCGGGCATTCCGAGTACGTCTGCACCTTCACGACCTCGACGACACGAGCCTGCACAGTGACGTTCTTCCTGCCGAAGGGGCGACTGGTCGCGGGCGGGTCGATCCAGTACCAGGAGCTCTACGAGCTGGCGATCCTCGGAGGGACTCGGTTGTACGACAACGCGCGGGGAACGTTGACGGTGATCCGGACGACGCGGAGACCGCTCCGCCAGATCCTCGTGTTCCGGCTCTCGGGGTGAGGCGGTCGGCAGGGTCGAAGGCGCTCAGGCGGGCGCCGGCAGCTGCGACGCGGTCCGGGCCAGCGC
>DASTCG010000127.1:0-4110 GCA_035711385.1 Gaiellaceae bacterium | reverse complement strand
CTGACCGCCTGGGACATCTGGCGGCGCCTGCCCAAGCAGCATCGGCGCCTGATCATCCAGGAGACGCGGAGGCACGCACCGAACCTCGCCCGAAGCGTCGCGCGCCAGGTTCAGCAGGCGCGCGAGTCCCGGGCCGCCCGCAAGCGCTAGCCCTCAGTCGAAGACGGCGCGCACGATCCGGTCCTGCTCCGCGACGTGAGCCGTCGGGTAGCCCTCGCTCGGACTCGCGCGCCACGGCCTGCCGACGTACCGCAGAGGAACGCGACCGGCGATCGCCTCCTCCAGCCGGTGCCGGATCGCCCTCCAGGAGCCCATGTTCTGCGGCTCCTCCTGCGCCCAGACGACCTCCTGGAGCGCCGGGTATGCCGAGATCAGCGCCGTGGCGGGATCGACAGGGAAGGGATACAGCTGCTCCAGGCGGGCGACGGCGATGTCCGGGTGCTGTCCGCGGAGCTCGTGGCCGACGAGGTCGTAGTAGAGCTTCCCGGAGGTGAGGACGAGCCTGCGAACGCGGTCGCGGGGCAGTGTGTCGTCGAGCAGCGGCTGGAAGCGCCCCTCGGCGAGCTGCTCGAGGCTCGCGGCCGACTCCTTCAGCCGCAGCAGCCCCTTCGGCGTCATCAGGACCAGCGGCCGCGCGCTCGGATCGAGCGCCTGCCGGCGAAGCAGGTGGAAGTACTGGGCCGCGCTGCTGGGGACGGCGATGCGGATGTTCTCCTGGGCCGCGAGCTGCAGGAACCGCTCGAGCCTGGCGCTCGAATGCTCCGGCCCGTTCCCCTCGTAGCCGTGAGGCAACAGCAGGGTGAGCCGCGAGGTCTGGCTCCACTTCGAGAGGCCCGAGACGAGGAACTGGTCGACGACGATCTGGGCGCCGTTCACGAAGTCGCCGTACTGGGCCTCCCAGAGGACGAGCGTCTCTGGCGCGCCGACCGAGTAGCCGTACTCGAAGCCGAGCGTCGCGTACTCGGACAGCGGCGAGTTGTAGACCTCGAACGACGCAGAGGCCGCAGCCAGGCGCGTCATCGGCGTGTGCTGCTCGCCGCTGCCGGGGTCGTGGAGCACGAGGTGGCGCTGCGAGAACGTGCCGCGCTCGGTGTCCTGGCCGGTCAGCCTGATCGGGATCCCCTCGACGAGCAGGCTCGCGAAGGCGAGCGCCTCGCCGTGGCCCCAGTCGATCTCGCCCTGCTCCAGGCGCTCCCGGCGGCGCTCGAGCTGCCGCAGGAGCTTCGGATGGACCGTGAATCGCGACGGGACGCGCAGAAGCTCCTCGTTCAGGGATCGCAGCTGCTCCGCCGCGACGGCCGTCGCCACCTCCGACCCCTCGGTCGGAGGCGTCCCCTCGCTCGGCGGCGGCTCTGTCTCAGTCTCGGCGCCGAGCGACGCCTTCAGGGTCTCGTGCGCCGCCTTCAGGCGTTTCTCGACCTCGCGGGCCACCCCGTCGGCCTCTTCCTGCGTGACGACGCCCTCCGCGACGAGCTTCATCGCGTATTGCTCACGCACGCTCGGATGGTTCTTGATCCGCTCGGCCATGAGCGGCTGCGTGTAGGCAGGCTCGTCGCCCTCGTTGTGCCCGTGTCTCCGGTAGCCGATCAGGTCGATCACCACGTCGCGGCCGAAGCGCCGGCGGAAGGCGAGCGCGAGCCGGATCGAGGAGATCGCGGCCTCGGGGTCGTCGGCGTTGACGTGGACGATCGGGACGTCGAAGCCCTTCGCGAGGTCACTCGAATACCTCGTCGAGCGCCCGTCCGCCGGCTCCGTCGTGAAGCCGACCTGGTTGTTCGCGATCACGTGCAGCGTGCCCCCGGTCGAGTAGCCGCCGAGTGCCTGCAGGTTCAGGGTCTCGGCGACGACGCCCTGTCCTGGGAACGACGCGTCCCCGTGGATCAAGATCGCGAGGGCGACCCGTGCATCGTGGCCGCTCTCCGACACCGAGCGGTCGGTCTGCTCGCTGCGCGCGAGCCCCTCGACGACCGGGTCGACGGCCTCGAGGTGGCTCGGGTTCGAGGCGAGGGTGACGGTGATGTCGCCCGCCGCCGTCTTGCGCCTCCCCTCGGCGCCGAGGTGGTACTTGACGTCGCCGCTTGCTCCTGCGGGCTGGTTCGAGATCGCGGCGAGGTTCCGCTCGCCTTCGAACTCGCGGAGGATCACCTCGTAGGGCCGACCGACGATGTGCGCGAGCACGTTCAGCCGGCCACGGTGGGCCATGCCGGTGACCACCTCGTGCGCGCCGTCCCCGGCCGCCAGCTCGAGTGCGAGGTCGAGCATCGGCACCATCACGTCGAGCCCCTCGATCGAGAACTGCTTCTGGCCGAGGAAGGCGCGCCGTAGGTAGCGCTCGAGGCCCTCGACCTCGGACAGCCGTTGAAGGAGCAGGCGCTTCTCCTCGTTGGAGAGCGGCTGCCGGTACGTGCCGGCTTCGATCGCCTGCCGGAGCCAGACCCGCTCCTGATGGTCGGAGATGTGCTCGATCTCGTAGGCGCTCGTGCCGCAGTAGGTCTCCTGGAGTGCGGGCAGCACGTCGACGAGCGTCTCGCCGGGGACGTGGACGCGGAGGAGGTGCGCCGGGATCTGCCGCTGGAGCTCCGGCGTCAGCGGCGGCACGAGCCGCTCGGGCTCGAGCGCGGGGTCACCGACGGGCTCGGAGCCGAGCGGGTCGAGACGCGCGGCGAGGTGCCCGTGCGTGCGGTACGCCTTGACGAGCGCGGTCGCGGCGGCGACCGCGGCGAGCAGCGTTTCGTCCGGGGGTGCTTCCGCCGCTGCGGCGGGAGCGACGGCGGCCGGAGCGGCGGGCGCCTCCGCGGGCGCGCCGTTGCCACCGGCCTCCAGGAGCTCGAGCAGTCTCGCGACGCCGGGGTGCTGCCGCAGCATCGCGCCGTCGCGCTCGAACAACTCCCGCCACTCGGCGGGCACGGCGTCAGGGTTCTCGAGGTACTCCTCGAGAACGGCGCGTGCGTATCCGGCGTTGAGACCGTCGACCTCTGCCACGTTGGCTCAGTGTTCTTTGTAGCAGGGCGCTTTCCCCTGCGAGCCGGCGCCTACCAGAGCGGCCGGTTGGTGAGCACGCAGACGATCATCCCGGTGAGCCAGCCGGCACCGGCGATCGCGACGGATGCGGCGGCGAGGCTCCTGTGCCTGCCGCTGGCCATCGCGGCCGCGAGCAGGGCCACTCCCAGCGACGTGAGCCCGATCGTGACCGGACGGACCGCGACGGCGATGACGCCGCCGAAGATCGCCAGGCCCGCGAGGAAGCCCGCGATCGTCTCCGAGCTGCCCTCCCGTCCGCGGACGGGCTCAGCTGCGCTCAACGGGCACGCGCCCCGGCACGCCGGCGAGAGCTCCGGCCGCCGCCGTGAGGACCGCCCCTGCGCGGCCGGCGCCCGTGGCTCGGACGCGGCCAGCGTGGCGGCTCGGAAGAATCGGGCTTCAGGAGAACGGCGGGCTCGGCCGGCTCCGGCTCGGCGCGCACAGCCCACCACACGACCGCGACCAGGTAGAGGATCGGCAGCTTGAGGACGAGCATCAGAAAGACGATCTCGACCAAGGTCGCCCAATTGTAGGCCTCGCGGGCGCACGAAGTCGCCGGGGGCAGGCGAACCAGGATTCAAGAGCGCGGCTCGCCCTCGGGCGAACGGAAAGGAGTGGAGCCAGCCGGGCTCGAACCGGCGACCTTCGCGCTGCCAGCGCGACGCTCTCCCAACTGAGCTATGGCCCCGCGGGCCGAAGTGTAGCGACCTGCCCCGCGGGATCCGCTAGGCGGATGCGGCGTCGACCTCGACCGAGGGCATGTCGCCCCACAGCTCCTCGAGCCGGTAGTAGTCGCGAGTCTCCGGCGTGAAGACGTGGAGGACGACGTCGAGGTAGTCGACGAGGATCCACTCGCCGGAGCGGTCTCCCTCGACGGACCGCGGGATCAGCCGCTCGTCGGCCTTCAGGCGCTCTCTGACCTCGCCGTAGATCGCCTTCGTCTGGCGAGGGTTTCTCCCCGTCGCAAGAACGAAGTAGTCGGTGTAGGCGGTGACGGGCCGCAGGTCGAGGATCACGATGTCCTCCGCCAGCTTCTCCTGCGCGAGAGCGGCGATGCGGCGGGCTTGTTCGAGTGAGCTCAGTGTCGGA
>DASTCG010000126.1:0-28153 GCA_035711385.1 Gaiellaceae bacterium | reverse complement strand
CTCGATCTCGTTCAGGAGCCCGGGAATGACCATCGTGCGGCGCGGAAAACGGAAGACCCAGGCGTCGTCGAGGAGCCAGACGGTGTTGTCCCAACCCTCGCCGAGACGGCGGAACGACCGCTGTTCGACCTCCGGGAACTGGGCTCGGATCAGGCGCCGGGCGAGCGCCTCGTCGACCCTGACCTCGGGCGCCCACTCCTGCACCGCGCCAGCCCAGGGCTCAGGGCCCGGTTTCCGCGCCCTCGACCGGCGGTCCCTCGATCTCGAGGACCTCGCTGAGCCACTCGAGCTGGTCGCGCTGGGCCCTCGGAACCGCGAGGTTGTGGCCGGCGTCGTACCAGGCGACCTTCTTCGGCTCGCTGCCGGCCTCGATCAGCCTCCGGAGCGCGTCCCTCGGGACGATCTCGTCCTTGCGACCGGCCTGGAAGAACAGCTTCGAGGGGCTCGCCTGGGCGATGTACCTGAGGCCGTCGGTGTCCTCGAGGAGCGGCCGCACCTCGTCCTGCTGCTCGGAGGGGACGAGGCTCATGAACTCGTCGACGGAGTCCTCGCCGCCGGACATGAAGACGTACGCCTTGATGCGGCGCTCGACGCCGGCGAGGATCGCGCCGGTCCGCGCCCCCGCGCTGTAGCCGACGAAGCCGATCCGGTCGTCGTCGACCTGCGGGAGGGATTGCAGGAGGTCGACGGCACGCCTGAGCTCGACGACGCCCTGGACCGTGCGGTTCCGCTCCTTCCGGAGCCCCGCGACGCCGGTGCCGAGCTTGATCTCACGGTTCGGGGAGTACGGAGACTCGACCGTGAGCGCCGCTGCGCGCCTCGCGGCGAGCCAGCTCGCCGTGTAGAGCATCTCCAGCCGGTCGCCTCCCTGTCCGTGGAGGTAGATCACGGCGGGATACGGGCCTTTGCCCGGCGGGAGCAGCAGGAACGCGGGCACGCGCTCGGCGCCGCCGTCGAAGCTGATGTCGTGGATCTTGATCGGGTAGTTGGAGTTCGCGAGCCCGGCGTCCCTCTTCGCGATCGGCTCGCCCGCGTCGTAGGCGTAGATGTCGGTGCTCTCGTCCTTGCTCCCTCCGCCGCACCCGGCAAGGATCACGAGGACGAGGCACACGACGAGATGACGCATCGAGGGCTCGTACCAGTGGACGCCGTCTGGGCGCTCTTGTTTGCGATGGCGGCGGTCATCGTCGTCACGTACACGCGACTGCCGTCGGAGGAGCTCTACCACGTCAGCGAGGAAGGGCTCGCGCTCGGGCTCGGGCGCGCGCTCGTCTATCTCAACTACCCGGTCTCGCTCGCCGCCATCCCGATCGCGTGGCTCGCCGCCGATCGCATCCGCACCCGGTGGGCCACCTGGGCGGCAATCGGGGCGACGCTCGCCTGCGCGGTCACAGGCGTGCCCGGAGTCGTCGACCAGCACGACCTCGACGCGAAGCCGGTGAACGCGATCCCGGCGCTCGGGGTCGCCGTCGCGCTCGTGCTCAGCATCCGGGCGCCGTGGGAGCGTGTTGGCCGCCTGCCGCTCGATCCCGTCCGGATCGGAATCGGAGTCGTCGTCTGGCTCGCCGCGCTCGTCTGGGTGGCGTCCGTGCTCGGCTTCTTCTTCCCCGGCGACTTCCTGCTCGGCGAGGAGATCCGTCGCGGGGGAGACGGGAAGCTGGCCCCGGCCGTCCACCTCGGCGATCACGAGGGACTCGATGCGACGCTGCTCGTGACCTCTGCGCTCGTCCTCACGCGTTACAGACCGCGCTTCGCGGTGGCCTGGGTGCTCGGGCTCGGCCTCGCCTACGGGCTGGTCGTCGCCTGGCGCGACGACTGGTTCGAGCAGGTCGTGAAGCGCGGCTGGACGAGTTGGGCGCCGCCGCAGGTGCTAACGCCGTCGCTGAGCCTCGCCTGGGCCGGTCTGATCGTCGCGGCCTTCGGGGTGGCGCTCGCGCTCAGGCGGTTCGAAGGGCCTCGGCGACCCGCCTGAGATCCTCGACGAAGAGCGCGAGCTCCTCGTCGCGGTTGTCCGACCGGAGGATCGAAGAGGGATGCACGGTCGCCATCACGACCGGCGCGAGCTCCGACTCGACCGGCACTCCGCGGTCGCGGCTGACGCGAAACTGCCGGCCGAGCAGTGCCTGCGCCGCGGTCGCTCCGAGGCACACGAGGACCGCCGGCTTGAGCACGGCGAGCTCGGAGTCGAGCCACGGGCGGCAGGCCGCGATCTCGGCAGCGTTCGGCTTCTGGTGGATCCGCCGCTTCCCGCGCGGCTGCCACTTGAAGTGCTTGACGACGTTCGTGACGTAGGTCGTGCCGCGGTCGATCCCCGCCTCCTCGAGCGCCGTGTCGAGGAGCCTGCCGGCCGGCCCGACGAACGGACGTCCGGCGAGGTCCTCCTGGTCGCCCGGCTGCTCGCCCACGAGGACGAGCCTCGCGTCCGCTGCGCCCTCGCCGAAGACGGTCTGCGTTCCGCGCTTCCAGAGATCGCACGCCCGGCAGCCGGCCGCCGCCTCTCGCAGCTTCGCCGGGGTCGGCCGAGGCGGGATCGGCGCCGCGGCCGGCTCTCCCTCGGCGTCGAAGAGGGATTCCTGGCCCACGACTCGACGATACCCGGCACAGGGAGCCGGGAATCCTCGGCCCTACCGGCCGGTGACACGGCTAGCATCCGGGACTGCGGCGCGGTGGCCGAGTGGTTAGGCAGAGGCCTGCAAAGCCTCGTACACCGGTTCAAATCCGGTCCGCGCCTCTCCTGTGACGATCCCGGACATGAGCGAGCGAACGGGTTTCGTCTTCCCTTGAGAATCCTCGTCTGGCACGGGTACCTGCTCGCAGGCACCGGTTCGAACATCTACGCCCGCCAGCTCACGCGGGAGTGGAGTCGCCAGGGACACGACGTCACCGTGTTCTCACAAGATCCACACGCGGAGCGCTACGACCTGGGCGGCGCCGGGTCGGTCCGCCCCGACGTCGGGGGCTTGCTCCCCGTGTTCGTCCTCGACCACTACGAGGGGTACCGGGTGAAGCTCCTTCAGGACTGCACGCGGGACGAGCTCTCTGCCTGGGTCGAGGCGAACGCCGCGGCCATCCGCGAGCGGTTGCCCGCGGACCTCGTCTTCGTCAACCACGTGCTCCTCGGCGGCCCGGTGGGCGCGGCGACCGGTGCCCGGTACGTCGTCAAGGCGCACGGCTCCGAGCTCGAGTATTCGCTGCGCGGGAACGCCGAGCTGTCGGGTTGGGGCGCGGAGGCCCTCGAGCGGGCGGCCGCGGTCGTCGTGGGGTCCGAGCACATTCGCGAGGTGCTCGAGGAGGTGTGCGGGCACGTCGACCGCGTGTACGAAGTCCCGCCCGGGGTCGACGTCGAGCTCTGGGAGCCGCAGCCGCGCGAGGCGGCGCTCGCCGCGCTCCTGGACGAGGCACGACGGGATCCGCCGAATCCCGGAAACGCGCAGGAGCGGCTCCCCGACGAGGGCAACGCCGACCGGTTCGCTGCCTTCCTCGCCGGTGACGACCCGACGATCGTGTACTTCGGGAAGCTGATCCGGAACAAGGGCGTCCACCTCCTGCTCCAGGCGCTCGAGGAGGTCGACGCACGGGCGGTGATCGTCGGCTTCGGCGACTATCGGGAGACCCTGGAGCGGCAGGCCGGGGGCCGTCGCGTCCTCTTCACGGGGCCGCTCGAGCACCGGCATCTCGTGCACCTCCTTGCGCTCGCCGATGTCGCCGTCGTGCCCTCGATCTTCCCGGAGGCGTTCGGGATGGTGGCGGCCGAGGCGGCCGCGGCCGGGTGCCCGCCGGTCGTGGCCAACCACTCGGGTCTGGCAGAGATCGCGCGCGGCCTCGACGAGGACTACCCGCCGGAGCTCCGGCACCTCGCGAGCTTCCCGAGCGGAGACGTCGCGGCGCTCGCGCAGCGGCTGAACGAGATCCTCGGGCTCGGCGAGTCCGAGCGTGCCGCGCTTCGCGCCGCGGCGCGCAAAGCGGCCGTCGAGCGCTGGAGCTGGTCGAGCGTGGCGCAGCGGATCCTGGCGGCGACCTCCTAGCGGCTCCGCCGGCGTCGTTTCCCGGAAGGTCGATGTCAGTGACCCAGGATCTTCCTCCTCTGCCGGTGGGACTTCGAGATCGCGGCCCAGCGCTTCCGCTCCTCCGACCGGAGCCCCGGGTCGAGCTTGCGCTCCAGGTGCGCGAGCTCCCGCTGCAGCTTGAGGTAGCTCTCCCAGCGCTCGGCGGGGAGCGAGCCGTCCGCGAGCGCGGCACGAATGGCGCAGCCCGGCTCGGTGTCGTGCGCGCAGTCGGAGAACCGGCACTCGGCCGTCAACTCGGCGATGTCGGTGAAGGCCTTGTCCAGCCCTTCGTCCGTCTCCCAGAGCTGGAGCTCGCGCAGGCCGGGCGTGTCGATCAGGATGCCGCCGCCCAGGAGGACGATCAGCTCCCGGTGCGTCGTCGTGTGACGGCCGCGCCCGTCGTCGCGCACCTCACCGGTGGCGAATCGCTCTTCGCCGACGAGGGCGTTGATGAGCGTCGACTTGCCCACGCCGGACGAGCCGAGCAGCACGCCGGTCCTCGCTCCCGCGAGGTACGGATGGAGCACCTCGACACCCTCGCCGGCAGTGGCGGTCACGACGTGCACGGGCACGCCGAAAGCGACGGACTCGGTCTCGACGACCTGTGACTCGAGGTCGACGGCCAGATCCGCCTTGTTGAGGACGATTACCGGCGTGGCGCCGCCCTCCCAGGCCGTCGTCAGATAGCGCTCCAGCCGTCGGAGGTTGAAGTCGCGCTCGTCGAGGCCCATGACCAGGAAGGCCACGTCGATGTTGGCCACGAGCACTTGTTCCGCGATCTCGGTGAACGGCGTCTTCCGCGAGAACCGGCTGCGGCGCGGAAGCACCAGGTCGATCTTCTCGTCTCGGAGCCCGACCCAGTCGCCGACCACCGGAAGCTCGCCGGGCTCGGCGCCATGCCGGAGCCTCCCCGTGATCTCGACGAGCCGGTCGTCCTCCTCGGTTGCGACCTCCCAGGCGCCGCGGTGCTGCACCGCGACGCGGGCCGGACGCAAGCCGGCGTCTGCGTGAGGCTCGAATTGGGTCGCGAGCTCGTCGTTCCAACCGAGCTGCGCGAGTCTGGCGTACTGCAAGCTGTCTCCTTTCCTGCGGGAAGAAACGGGTCGGCCGCAGGGCCGGAGAGCTGCCTTTACGCGGTGGAGCTCGTGGCCCTGCGGGCGAGGAAGCGGTCAAGCTCGGTTGTCAAGGCGCCTCCTTTCGTCGCGGGCCGGGACGGCATCAGGGTAGGGGAGATGTCGGTCGGCCGTCAAGAGCTCGGCCATCCGGCGGGCGCGGAAGGCGAAGATCGCGTCGAGCCACCGCCGCACGAACACACGGTTGACGAGGGCGCCAACGGGGCCGAGCGGGATGCGGTACCGCACACGGTCGGAGACGCGGGTGCCGCCGTCGACCGGCTCGACCCGGTGTTCGTGGATCCACAGGCGGTACGGGCCGCGGAGCTGGGTGTCCGTGAAGCCTCCCGGCGGATCCCACTCCGTGATCTCGGTCTTCCAGCGGATCGGGACGCCGAAGAGGCGCAGGCGGTAGCGGAGCACCGAGCCCCTTTCGAGGCGGTCGGGCGCCTCGACGATCCGGAAGCTCAGCCAGGGCGGCGTGATCGCCTCGAGGTTCCACGGGTCGGCGAAGAAGCCGAAGGTCCGCTCGAGCGAAGTCGGAACGACCTGCGAGCGCTCGAGGACGTGCTCAGCCACCGAGCCGCGCCCGCCAGGCCTCGCCGGCCGCGCGGCCCTCCGGCGTTTGGAGGAAGTGCTCGTACGGGACGTGCGCCCACGTTCCTTGCGCGGAGGCAAGCAACTCGCCGTCGTCGCGCAGCTCGGCGTGGACGTCGAAGCGCCGGCCGTTGTCTTCGGCGAGGCGGGCGCTGATCGTCAGCTCGCGGTTGATGTGAACAGGCCGTCTGAACCGGACGGTGAGCTCTGCAGTGACCGACGGGAACCGGTACCAGGTGGCGAGGATGCCGGCGGCCTCGTCGAGTGCTGCTGCGACGAGCCCGCCGTGGACGAAGCCGGGCCCGGCTTGGTGGTGCTCCGCGAACGTGAACCGCGCCTCGTAGGACTCGATGCCCTCCTCGGTCGGGTGCGGGAGCCGGATCCCGGTCGGGTTGTCGCCGCAGCCCCAGCAGGCTGGGTCGTGATGGGGCGGAACCCTCACGCGCACCTTCTGGGGTCAGACCCCATCGCGAGTGTGGAACGATTCGTCCCCACTCGGTTGTCGCTTTCTGTCGCGGCCACCCTCGTGAACGAGCGAAAACGCGCCGGGAGCCGTGACGAAATCGTCACGGTTTTGGTTCGCTCTCGTGTCGGGGTCTGACCCCGCCTGGCGCGGCGGCACGATCGGGTCAGCGCATCCCGCCGCGCTCGAAGTGCGCTTTGAAGAAGTTCGCCGAGCCGGCCGTGGCCATGGAGGCCGAGGCCGAGATCTCGAGTGCGAGCGTCGCGGCGGCGACGATCTGCGCGAAGCGATAGACCTTGCCGGGGCCGGCGCAGTCCATGAGCGCGAGCCAGGAGCGCGCGTAGGGAAGCGTCGTCCCGCCACCGACGGTGCTCACCTCGAGGCCGGGGAGCCGGAGCGAAACGTGCAGACCGTCGTCCACCCGCCGACCGGTCCCGTGGCACATCGAGCTCGTGCCCACCATGCCGAGGTCCTGACCGGTCGCGGCGAAGATCGCGGCAATCGCCGTCGCCGGCGTGAATGCGACGGACTGCATCCCCGAGGCGACGGCGCCGTGCGTCCCCACCCACGAGAGCTCGAGCAGATCGTCGACGGTCGTACGCAGAACCCGCCGGACCGCGTCCTCGGTCAGCGTCGTCTCCGCGATGACCGTCTTCCCGTGGCCGCCCTGGAAGTACTCGTAGGACGGCTTCTTGTCGCCGCCCATGTTCGACTCGAGGAGCGCGCGGTCAGGCTTCATCGGCGCCCGCTCCATCACATAGCCCATGTTCAGGAAGTACGAGTTGCGGGTCATCATGTTCGCCCCGACCGCGTCGCCGGTCGTCCAGCGCCAGAGGACGTGACACATCGGGCCGACGACGTGGGTCTTCACCTCGCGGAGCTTGGCGTGCCGCGAGACGGACGGATCGTCAAGCGCCGCGATCCAGGCCCGCATTTCCTCGACCTCGCCCTCGATCCAGGCGGCGAGCGCCAGCGCCTCGCCCGCCGACTTGCAGACGAAGCAGGAAGCTCGGGTGATTCTGTCCTGGAGCACGTATGTTCTGAAACCGCCGGACTCCGCCGCCGCCCGGGCCCCCCGGAACAGGGAGTCGGACATCGAGCCCTCGGTGTGCGCGAGCGGCACGAACACGTCCTCTGTCGAGCGCCCGCGTGGGACCACGGCGCCCTCCGGCTCGGTCAGCTCGTAGTCGCCGAGGGAGATCGGCAGCGGCCCGATCACGGCCGTCGGGATCACGGACACGCCGGTCAGGGCCTCCTGCGCCTTCGCCCAGGGAGACAGGTCGCGGTCGAAGACCTCGGGGTCGACGCGGCCGTCGAGCGCCTCCTGCCGCGCCTTGATCGAGGCCGGGTCGTTCTTGCGAGGCCAGCGGCGCAGCTCCACGGCAGCAGGTTAACCTCGGCGTCGTGGCGGCACGGCTCATGGACGGGAAGGCGCTGGCCGAGCGACTTCGGGCCGAGATCGGCGAGGAAGTGCGCCGGTTCGGCCACGTCGGCCTCGCGACGATCCTCGTCGGCGACGACCCGGCGTCGGACATCTACATCCGCCGCAAGCACGAGGCCGCGAAGGAGGCCGGTATCCACTCGGTCGACAAGCGGCTGCCCCCGGACACGAGCCAGGAGGAGCTCGAAGCACTCGTGGCCGAGCTCAACGCCGACGACGCGATCGACGGGATCCTCATCCAGTCGCCCATTCCGGCGCACCTCGACGAGGAGGGCGCCGTTCGGCATCTCGATCCGGCGAAGGACGTCGACGCCTTCCACCCGGAGAGCGCGGCGCGCCTCTACACGGGCGAGCCGTCGTTCGTCCCGGCGACGCCGCTCGGGATCATGCGCCTGCTGGAGGAGTACGAGGTCCAGCTGGAGGGCGCGCGCGCGGTCGTCGTCGGCCGCAGCCTGATCGTCGGCAAGCCGATGTCGCTGCTGCTCCTCGCTGCGAACGCGACGGTCACGATCTGCCACTCGCGCACGCGCGACCTCGGCGCGGTCACGCGCGAGGCGGACGTCCTCGTCGTGGCCGTGGGCCGTGCCGGCGTGGTCACACCCGACATGGTCAGGCCGGGCGCGGCGGTCGTGGACGTCGGCATGAACCGGACCGACGAGGGCCTGCGCGGCGACGTCGATCCGGCCGCTTCGGAGGTCGCCGGCCTGATCACCCCCGTTCCCGGAGGCGTCGGCCCGATGACGATCGCCTCGCTGCTCCGCAACACCGTCGAAGCCGCTCGTCGCAGGCGCTGCTAAGGTCCCGACCGTTGGTGCTGTTGTTCGGCGGCTCGGTGCCCGGGCCGTCGTTCGTAGTTGAAGGAGGAACGATTGCCTGAGGGCACCGTGAAGTGGTTTTCGAACGAGAAGGGGTACGGGTTCATCGAGCGGGAGGACGGCGACGACGTCTTCGTCCATCACTCGGCGATCCAGGCAGAGGGCTACCGCTCACTGACCGAGGGTCAGCGGGTGCAGTTCGAGGTCGTCCAGGGCGACAAGGGCCTACAGGCCTCGAACGTCCAGACGATCTAGAGACCCCTCTCGTTTTCGTCGTCGAACGCGGGCCGAGAGGCCCGCGTTCTTCTTTGCGGGACGCGGTGCGAGACTTTCAGTCTGGCTCCGCCAACTCACACCTGACGCTTCGGATCAATGGCAATCAGCAGAGACGAAGTTCTTCACGTCGCCCGCCTCGCGCGCCTCGAGCTGACCGACGACGAGGTCGAGCGGTTCACGGAGCAACTCAGCGCGATCCTCGAGGCGGTCGCGAAGGTGTCAGAGCTCGACCTGACCGACGTCGAGCCGACGGCGCACCCGCTCGACGTCGTCAACGTCTGGGCCGAGGACGAGCCGCGGCCGTCGCTCCCGGTGGACGAGGCGCTCCTGAACGCACCGGACCGCCACGCCGGCTTCTTCGAGGTGCCACCTGCATGACCGTCGAAACCCTCACGCTGACCGCCGAGGGCGCGACAGGCCTGATCGAGCGCCGCGAGGCCTCCGGCGCCGAGCTGCATGCCGCGTACCTCGAGGCGATCGCGGACCGCGACGGCGAGCTGAACGCGTACCTGCGGACGGTCGACGAGCCCGACGGCGAGGGAGTCCCGATCGCGTTCAAGGATCTCATCTCGACGAAAGGGGTCGAGACGACGGCGGGGTCGAAGATCCTCTCGGGCTACGTCCCCGTCTTCGACTCCACGGTCGCCGCGCGTTGCCGCGACGCAGGTCTGCCGCTGCTCGGCAAGACCAACATGGACGAGTTCGCGATGGGCTCGTCGACCGAGAACTCCGGCTTCGGGCCGACACGCAACCCCTGGGATCCCGAGCGCGTACCCGGCGGCTCGTCGGGCGGGTCCGCCGCCGCCGTGGCCGCCGGACTTGCGCCGTGGGCGCTCGGTTCCGACACCGGCGGCTCGGTCAAGCAGCCGGCGTCGTTGTGCGGGATCGTCGGCCTGCGGCCGACGTACGGAACCGTCTCGCGGTACGGGATCGTCGCCTTCGCGTCCAGCCTTGACCAGATCGGGCCGATGACGAAGACGGTGCGCGACAACGCGCTCCTCTACCGGATCATCGCGGGGCGCGACGACTGCGACACGACGACCGTCGAGCTTCCCCGCCCGGTCGAGATCCCCGAGGCCGAAGACCTGAAGGGCCTCAGGATCGGCGTCCCGCACGAGCTGAACGAGGCCGAGGGAATCGAACCCGGGGTCAAGGACGCCGTCGACCGCACGATCGAGGTCTGCCGCGAGCTCGGTGCGGAGGTGGGGGAGACGAGCCTCCCGCGATCGGTCGACTACGGGCTCGCCTGCTACTACCTCGTCGCTCCGGCCGAGGCTTCGTCCAACCTCGCGCGCTACGACGGTGTTCGCTACGGCCTCCGTGTCGGCGGCGCCGACGTCCGCGAGATGTACGAGAAGACGAGGGATGCGGGCTTCGGCGACGAGCCGAAGCGCCGGATCATGCTCGGCGCCTACGCGCTCTCGGCCGGCTACTACGAGGCGTACTACGGCCAGGCCCAGAAGGTCCGAACGGTGATCGCGCAAGAGCACGCCGCCGCCTTCCAGCGCTTCGACGTCCTCGTCAGCCCGACGTCACCGACCGTCGCCTTCAGGCTCGGCGAGAAGGCCGAGAACCCGCTGGCGATGTACCTCTCCGACGTGCTCACGATCCCGTCGAACATGGCCGGCCTGCCCGGGCTGTCGATCCCGTGCGGCCTCTCCGACGGTCTGCCGGTCGGTTTCCAGCTGATCGGCCCGCAGTTCTCGGAGAACACGCTCTTCCGCACCGGGCACGCGCTCGAGCGGGCGATCGGCTTCGACGCCGTCCCCGGGAGGCTCCGATGAGCTGGGAGCCGGTCATCGGCCTCGAGATCCACATCCACCTGAAGACGCGGACAAAGATGTTCTGCCGCTGCGAGGTGACCTACTCCGAGCCGGAGAACAGCCGCACGTGCCCGGTCTGCCTCGCGCACCCCGGGTCGCTGCCGGTGCCGAACGAGCAGGCGATCGCCTGGACGATCAAGCTCGGCCTGTCGCTCGACTGCCGGATCGCCGAGCACGCGGTCTTCCACCGGAAGAACTACTTCTACCCCGACAATCCCAAGGGCTACCAGATCTCCCAGTACGACGAGCCGCTCTGCGTGGACGGCCGGCTGGTCTTGCCCGGGGAGGACGGCGACACCGAGGTCGGAATCGTCCGCGCGCACCTCGAAGAGGACGCCGCCAAGAACGTCCACCTCGGGAGCGCCGAGGGGCGGATCGCGGGAGCCAGCGCGACGCTCGTCGACTTCAACCGCGCCGGCACGCCGCTCGTCGAGATCGTCACGCGGCCGGACCTCCACTCGGCGGAGGAGGCCCGCCGTTTCCTCCAGCTCCTTCGGCAGACGGTGGTCGAGCTCGGGATCTCGGACGCGGAGATGGAGAAGGGCTCGCTGCGCTTCGATGTCAACGTCTCCGTGCGGCCGCACGGCTCCGACGAGCTGCGGACGAGAACCGAGCTGAAGAACCTGAACTCGTTCGCATTCGCCGCCAGGGCGATCGAGCGTGAGGTCGACCGCCAGATCACGGTGTACGAGTCGGGCGGCGAGGTCGAGCTGGAGACGCTCCATTTCGACCCGGGCAAGGAGTCGGCGCCGCCGCTCCGCTCGAAGGAGGAAGCGCAGGACTACCGCTACTTCCCCGAGCCGGACCTCGTCCCGATCGAGCCGCCCGCGGAGCTCGTCGAGCGCATGCGCTCGGAGCTTCCGGAGCTGCCCGGGCATCGGATCGCTCGACTGGGCGCCGAGCTCGAGCATGCGACGGCAGCCGATCTCGTCACGAGCGGGCGGGACCGGCTCTACGAGCAGGTGCCGGGCGACCGGCGTGCCGTTGCAAACGTCCTCATGAACCAGTTCGCCGCCTCGGGAGCCGATCCGGCGGCCGCGGACGCCGCGGAGCTCGGGAAGCTGATCGAGGCGCGCTCGCGGATCCCGCGCGACCGGTTTCTCGAGGCCCTCGCGAAGAGCGGCGACACGGGATTCTCAGCGGACGCGTACCTCGGCGACGGGCTCGTCGCGGAGACGTCGGAGCTCGAGCCGATCGTCGATCGGATCCTCGCGGCGAACCCGGGGCAGGTCGAGTCGTACCGCGGAGGCAAGGAGGGACTGCTCGGCTTCTTCGTCGGCCAGGTGATGAAGGAGACGGGCGGCAAGGCCGATCCAAAGGTCGTGAACGAGCTCCTGCGGGAGAAGCTGAGCGCTTAGGAGCCCGACCGACGTCGGCGGGAGGTTCCCTCGGCCTGCGCCTGCGCCCGCTTCTCGCGCGACTTCTTCTTGCGCTGGCGATCCCTCGCCCAGCGAACCTTGGGCCTGCTGCCGCGTCCCATGCGGGCGAGCATATGCGACTACAGCAGGCCGCAGAGTCGTGCCGTGTTCGGCCAGGGGTAGAACCCGCGGCCGGCGCGTAGGGCGCGCTCGGCGACCCACATCTGCTCGATGGGCGTCCAGGTGTGCGCCCAACCTCGACGCAGGAGGTGCCGTGGCGCGTAGTGCTGCATGAAGCTCCGGTCCATCTGCAACCCGCCCCAGTACGGATCCCAGCGGTCGTCCCAGCGGCCTTCGTGCCGCTGGAGGCAGCGCCAGGCCGCCTCGTGCGGCGGGTTGTGCGCCCGGTGCCTGGCGCGGATCGCCCGCCTTCGCCACTGCTGGAGGACGTGCCGCTTGTACGTGATGTCCCGTGTGCGGAGGTACCGGCGAAGGCTTGGCGTCCGGCGTACGCCCATCAGCCGCTGCCAGCGCCAGGTTGCCCGCTGATAGCGCTGGATCGTGCGAACCATGGCCTTCCCGTCCGGCATCGCACGCGCCTGGTCCGACGCGCGTCCCTGTGGGACGGTGGCGGCTGCGACTCCGAAGAGCAATGCGGCGAGGACGAGCAGGCCAACGAGTTGTCTGCGCACGAATCGAACCCCCGTTCATCTGGAGCTCGGGTCCGGGCGCGCAACTGTTGCCGCAGCGCGCGTCCGGAGCCGATCCGCTCCGTCGGTTTCCGGTGCCGTGCGGATTTCCGCCGCCGGCCGGGGGCTATTGATAGCAGAAGCGCGTGCCTAGCCAGGCAACGAAGTCTGCCGATTTCCGCTGGAAATCGTAAAACCTCCGTAAAGGAGGAGAGACGAAATCGCAAGAAACGCCGAGGTTTGCGCAACTCCGAGGCCCGCAACCGCGCTGCCCGCGGCGGCAACGGCCACCCCCGCCAGGATCAGCGCCATCCCGAGTGGACGCCGCCTGATCGAGGCGAGCGCGACCCCCACGACGGCGGCCGTGCCGGCTACGTTCGCCGCGAGCGCGAGGACTCGCAGAGGGACGTAGTCGAGGTGGTCCTGCGCGACGGGAATCTCGTCGCCGGAGACCGGCATGGTCAGCGGCTCCGCGATCGTCGCGCCCGTGGCGAGACCGATGTAGACGAGCACGATCGGCACGACCCAGCGCCGTCCGATCAGGAGCAGTGAGCCCGCACCGAGGAGCGGGGCGGTCAGGAGGCCGCCGAAGAGGTAGTAGACGCGGAAGTCGGCGTCGGTCCAGCCGGCGGCGGATCCCCAGGCCAGCGCGGCGGCCGCGACTGCGAAGGCGGCGAGGGACGCCGACCACGCGAGCAGCTGCGGGGCCCGGCGCGCCCGCCAGCGCGCCGCGAGGCGGCCGGAGAGGCGGAACGCCAGCAGCGCTGCGGCAAACGCAAGCAAGACCTCCATCCGAACGAGGGTAGTAGGCTCAGGCCGAATGAGGCGCGGGGGTCTCCTGGTGGTCGCGATGAGCCTCGCGCTCGCGGCCGGAGGCGCAACGAGCACGGCGGTTCGCGGTGACGACTACGCCGCCGTCGCGCTGAACGTTCTCGCCCCCGGCCAGTCGGGGAACCTTGCCGTCGACCGCAACTCGACCGACCAGCTGCGCCTCTACGACGCGCTCACGCCTCGGGGCTCGAATGTCGGCGACGTCCGCCGCTACTTCAAGCCGGCATGGTTCGGCCTGCGCGGCACCCGGGCCGTCAAGACCGTTCGGCCGCGGGCCGGAGTGAAGATCGTCCGCGATGCGTGGGGCGTCGCACACATCGAGGGCCGGACGAACGCGGACGTGGCGTTCGGGGCCGGCTGGGCGACGGCCGAGGACCGTGGGCTCCTGCTCCAGCTGCTCCGCGGCCCTGGCCGCCTTGCGGCTATCGACGCGCCGAACATCGACCCGCTGGCGACGATCGGCCACCAGTTCGCGCCGTCGGCCCAGACCGAGAGGGCGCTCGCGGGCCAGACGGCGCTGCTGCTGCGGCAGGGCAAGCGCGGGCGGGAGACGCTGCGGCTGATCGATGCCTACGCCGCGGGGATCAACGCCCAGTTCCGCTCGAAGAACATCAGCGGCAACCCGTGGACACGGAACGACACGTATGCATCCGCGGCCCTGATCGCGTCGCAGTTCGGGCGTGGCGGCGGCGACGAGACACGGCGCTCGCTCTTCCTCTCCGCGCTCCAGAACCGGCTCGGTGCGAAACGCGGCCGACAGGTATTCGACGACCTTCGGCAACAGATCGATGCCGACGCCACCCTCTCGGCGCAAACGTACCGCGCACGGAACCAGCAGTCGGCCACCGGCGGTGTGGTGCTGGACGACGGGAGCTTCACGCCGTCGGGCGGGACGGCGGCCGCCGCGCCGCAGCGCCTGAGCATGAGCAACGGCGTCCTCGTCTCCACCAGGCGCTCCGCCACCGGCCACCCGATCTTCGTCTCCGGGCCGCAGGTCGGCTTCTCCTACCCGGCGACCTTCACGGAGCTGGACCTCCATGGAGGCGGCGTGGACGTCCGAGGCTTCTCCTTCCCGGGGCTCTTTCCCGTCGTCATCGGCCGCGGCAAGGACTTCGCCTGGAGCGCGCAATCGTCCCATTCGGACGTCATCGACCAGTACGTCGAGACGCGTTGCGGCGACGATACGCACTACCTCTTCCGCGGCACCTGCCGCACGATGGAGACGTTCGACGCCGGGATTCTCGACGGCAGGCCGCTCGTCTTCCGCCGCACCGGCCACGGGCCGGTCATCGGCTACGCAACCGTCGGCGGCGTCCGCGTCGCGATCTCGTCCAAGCGCTCGAACAGCGGGCGGGAGATCCTCTCGACCTTCGCGTTCCAGGATCTGAACCGGAACCGCGTGCGATCGGCGAGCGACTTCCTCCACGTGATGAACCAGGTCGAATTCTCGTTCAACTGGGTCTATGCCGACGACCGCGACATCGCGTTCTTCTCGGCAGGCCGGCTCCCAAGGCGGCCCGCCACGACCAACATGGGTCTTCCGTCGTCCGGCACGGGCGCGCAGGAGTGGCAGGGGTTCGCACCGTTCCGCGAGCATGCTCGCGGCGTCAACCCGGGCTGGGGCTACATCGTGGCCTGGAACAACCGCCCGGGGCCACGGTATCCCGCCGCCGACGACACCTGGAACTGGGGCTCAGTCCAGCGCGTCGACCTCCTGAAGAGGCAGGTCGCCGGACGGAGGAAGCTGACGCTCGCCGGGGTGGTCGGCGCCATGAACGTCGCCGCGACGCAGGATCTGCGCGTGGTGCGCGTCTGGCCCGTGATCGCCGCCGTGCTGCGCACGGGCCCGCCGCCCAGCGCGCGCGCCTCCCAGATGGTGCAGCTGCTCGACAGCTGGCGGGGGGCCGGGGGGAGCCGGCTGGACCGCGATCTCGACGGGAAGGTCGACGCGGCCGGCGCTGCCGTCATGGACGCCGCCTGGCCACGGATTGCCGATGCGGTCATGCGGCCCGTGCTCGGTCAACTGACCGGGCGGCTGGCAGCGCTGGAGGAGCGGGACCAGGCGGCCAACAGCCAGGGATCCTCCTACGACGTGGGGTGGTACGGCTACGTCGACAAGGACCTCCGCACGCTGCTCGGTCGATCCGTCAAGCAGCGGTTCCGCGTCAGGTACTGCGGCAACGGCGACCTGGCCGCGTGCCGGGCCTCGCTGTGGGACGCGCTCGACGCGGCCGGGGGCGAGCTCGCCGCCGCGCAGGGGCCGGACCCCTCCGCATGGAGGGCGAACGCCGTCCCGGAGCGGATCAGGTTCTCAGGCGGCGTGCTGCAGCGCACGATGCGTTTTGCCAACCGCTCGACCTTCCAGCAGGTCATGAGCTTCCGGTCGCACCGCCCGCGGGCGGGCAGGCGGCGCTAGCCTCCAGGGCGATGGCGGAGAAGCGGTACCTCTTCACGCCGGGTCCGACGCCCGTGCCTCCCGAGGTGCTGGAGGCGATGGGCCGGCCGATCATCCACCACCGGAGCTCCGACTTCCGCGAGATCCTCGGACGCTGCCTGAGCCGGCTGCGAGAGGTTTACCGCACGGAGAGCGACGTCCTGCTCTACACCTCCTCCGGGACGGGAGGCATGGAGTCGGCGGTCTCCAACCTGACCGGGCCCGGCGACCGCGTCGTGGTCGTCTCTGCCGGGCACTTCGGCGAGCGGTGGGTGGCGATGGCCGAGAACTTCGGCTGCGACGTCGAGACGGTCGCGTACGAGTGGGGTGAGTCGCCCGCACCCGGCGACCTGGCCGCCCGCCTCGGGGAGCTCGGCGGCGCCAAGGTCGTGTTCCTGACCCATTCGGAGACGTCGACGGGGGTCGTGTCCGACGTCCAGGGGCTGGCCGCGGCCGCCAAGGAGGCCGGCGCACTGGTCGTCGTCGATGCGGTCTCGAGCCTCGGGGCCGTGCCGCTCGAAACCGACGCCTGGGGCATCGACTCCGTGGTCTCCGGGTCGCAGAAGGCCCTCATGACGCCGCCTGGCCTCGCCACCGTCTCGGTCTCGCCCGACGCCTGGGCTTCCGTTGACTCCGGTGGCCAAGGCACCGGCCGCACCGGCGAAGCCGGTACGGCCTCTGTCGGCGCCGCCGAGTCGGCGCCTATGCGCTTCTACTTCGACTGGAACCAGACGAAGGAGCGCCAGGACCAGTTCGACCCCGCCTTCACGCCGGCGGTCTCGATCGTGGTCGGACTCGACGTGGCACTCGGCCTCCTGCTCGAGGAAGGGCTCGAGGAGGCGTTCGAGCGGCATACGCGTCTCGGCCGAGCCTGCCGTGCCGGCATCAGGGCGATGGGCCTCGACCTCTTCTCGCCGGATGACGACCGCTCCGCAGTGGTCACCGCGATCGTCGCGCCGGACGGGGTCAACTCGTCGGAGCTCGTCCAGACGCTCCGGGACCGACTGGGTATCGTCCTCGCGCCGGGACAGGGACCGCTGAAGGGCCGGATCTTCCGGATCGGCCACATCGGCTACTACGACATCTTCGACATCACGACAGCGCTCGCCGGCCTCGAGCTCGTCCTCGCCGAGCAGGGCGCCGACATCGAGCGCGGCACGGCGATCACGGCAGCGCTCGAGGCGTTCGAGCAGACCCCGGTGTGAGCGACCGGCCGCGGGTTCTCGTCCGGGAGCCGATCGCGGAGGCCGGCATCGAGCTGCTGCGGCAACGCTTCGACGTCGACATGAACGGCGACGCCCCGCTCGAGGAGCGGATCGGCGACTACGACGCGATCGTCATCCGCTCGGCGACCAAGCTGACGGCGGACGTGCTCGAGCGGGCCGAGCGGCTGAAGGTGATCGGCCGCGCCGGGGTGGGCGTGGACAACGTCGACGTCGAGGCTGCGACCCGGAAGGGCATCGTCGTCGCGAACGCACCGGAATCGACCGTCGTCTCCGCCGCGGAGCATGCGGTCGGGCTGCTCGTGGCGCTCGCACGCCACATCCCGCAGGCGCACGCGTCGCTCAAGCAGGGGCGGTGGGACCGCTCGGCCTACGGCGGCATCGAGCTCGAGGGGAAGACGCTGGGCGTTCTGGGCTTCGGACGGATCGGCCAGCAGGTCGCTCGTCGTGCCGTCGGGCTGGGGATGGAGGTGATCGCGCACGACCCGTTCGTCGCCAAGGAGCGTTATCGCGAGCTGGGCGTGCAGAGGGCGGACTCCGCGGACGACGTGCTCGCCCTCGCCGACTTCCTGACGCTGCACCTGCCGCTCTCCGAGGAGACACGCGGCTGCATCGACGCGCAGGCACTCGCGAAGCTCCCGCTCGGAGCGCGCCTCGTCAACGCGGCGCGGGGCGAGCTCGTGGACGAGGCAGCGCTGCTCGAGGCGCTGCGGTCGGGCCGCCTTGCCGGCGCGGCGCTGGACGTCTTCTCGTCCGAGCCGTACTCGGGGCCGCTGCTCGAGCTCGACAACGTCGTCGTGACGCCGCACCTGGCGGCCTCGACCGAAGAGGCCCAGGATCGGGCCGGCGTGATCGTCGCCGAGCAGGTCGCGGCCGCGCTCGAGGGCGGGCTCGTGTCGAACGCCGTGAACATCCCTGCGGTCGGCCGTGAGGACCTGGAGGTCCTCGGCCCGTTCATCCCACTCGCGGCGAAGCTCGGTCGGCTCGCGATGGAGCTCGCCGCGGGAAGCGCCGAGCGGATCGAGCTCACCTTCTACGGCCAGCTGTCCGACTTCGACACACGCCTCCTGAGCGCCGCTGCGCTGAACGGCGCCTTCCAGGGTCGGTTCGAGCAGCCGGTGAACTACGTCAACGCGCCGCTGCTCGTCGAGGAGCGCGGGATCGAGGTGGTGGAGCAGCGCCGCCGCGCCTGCCGCGACTTCACGAACCTCGTCCGCGTGACCGTCGTCACGAACGGCGAGCAGCTGCGCGTTTCCGGTACGACGATCGGCCGCGAGGGGCGGATGTGGCTCGTCAGCGCGCTCGGGTTCGACCTGGAGATGGAGCTCGCGCCACTGCTCGTCCTCTTCCGGTACGACGACGTTCCCGGCGTGATCGGCAGGGTCGGGACGCTCTTCGGGGACGCAGGCGTGAACATCGCGAACATGGCCGTGTCACGCACCCGCCGCGGTGGCAAGGCGCTGATGGTGCTCTCGATCGACTCGGAGGCGCCACCGGAGCTCGTCGACCGCGTCCGCGCCGAGGGCTTCGACGACGCGCGGTTCATCTCGCTCGGCTGAGGCTCAGTCCGGGTAAGCGGTGGGAGCCGCGGCGCTGGTTACGCTCCCGGCGTGGATGAGCGGTGGCCAGAGCCCGTCGAGCGGGTCGCCTCCTTCCTCCGGCAGGGCGGCGTCGAGGGCCGGATCGAGGAGTTCGAGGCGGGAACGCCGACGGCGGAGGACGCAGCGCGCGCGGTCGGCTGCAAGCTCGGCCAGATCGTGAAGTCGCTCGTTTTCGACTGTGACGGGTCGCCGGTCGTCGTCCTGGTTCCGGGCGATCGGCGCGCCGATGCCGACAAGATCGGGCGGGCGGGGGGCTGCCGCAAGGCGAAGATCGCCGGGCCGGAGCAGGTGCGGGAGGCGACCGGGTTCGAGCCGGGCGCCGTGGCACCCTTTCCGTTGCCGAAGGTGCAGAGAATCCTCGTGGACCGCCAGCTCCTCGTCCACGACAGCGTGTGGATCGGCGCCGGCTCGCCCAGCCACATGGCGACGCTGTCGCCCTCCGACCTCGTCCGCCTCGCAAGGGCCGAGCCGATGGACGCGGTCTCGGAGGCCACCTAACATTCGAGCACGCAGGGAAACCGGAGGAGGCGCATGATCGCTACCGAGAAGATCTGGATGAACGGCGAGCTCGTGGACTGGACGGACGCCAAGATCCACGTGGGAGCCCACGGCCTGCACTACGGGACCGGTGTCTTCGAAGGGATCCGCTGCTACGAGACGCCGAAGGGCCCGGCCGTCTTCCGGCTGAGCGACCACATCAAGCGCCTCGACGCCTCCGCGAAGCTCCTGTACATGGATCTCGGGTACTCGGTCGAGCAGCTCCGCGACGCCTGCCTGGAGCTGATCGGCGTGAACGGCCTGCCCGAGTGCTACCTCCGACCCTTCGCGTTCTACGGCTACGGCGAGCTCGGCGTCTCGACGGCGGGAAACCCGGTCGAGGTCGTGATCATGAGCTGGCCGTGGGGCGCCTACCTCGGCGAGGACGGGATGAAGAACGGCATCCGCGCCAAGATCTCGAGCTGGAAGCGCGTCGGCGCGAACACGATCCCGCACGCCGCGAAGGCGACCGGCATCTACCTGAACTCGATGCTCGCGGTCGTCGAGGCGCAGCGAGCGGGCTATGACGAGGCGATCCTGCTCACCGACGACGGCTACATCGCCGACGGCTCGGGCGAGAACGTCTTCATCGTCAAGGACGGGAAGGTCACGACGCCGCCACTCTCGACCTCGATCTTGCCCGGAATCACCCGCAACTCGGTGATCCAGATCGCGCAGGACCTCGGCTACACCGTCGAGGAGACACACCTCATCCGGACCGACCTCTATCTCGCCGACGAGATCTTCATGACCGGCACTGCGGCGGAGGTGACGCCGATCCGGTCGGTGGACGACCAGGACGTGGGGCCGCCCGGCGAGGTGACGCTCAAGCTCCAGAAGGCCTATCTCGACACGGTGCGCGGCGGCAGCGAGCGCTGGTCGCACTGGCTCGAGTACGCGACCATGCCGACGGAATCGCCGGCACCGTCGCCCGCTCCGGCACAGGCGTGAGACAAGCGACCCGCCGGGTGCCGCTCGCGCGGCCCTGGATCGACGAGCGCGAAGAGGAGCTCGTCCTCGAGGTGCTGCGATCCGGGCGCCTGTCGCTCGGCCCGACGATCGAGCGCTTCGAGGAGCTCCTGGCCGAACGGGTCGGCGCACCGTACGCCGCTGCGGTCTCCAGCGGGACGGCAGGGCTCCACATGCTCGTTCGCGCCGCCGGCATCGGTCCTGGAGACGAGGTGATTACTTCCACGCTGTCCTTCGCGGCGTCGGCGAACTGCTTCCTCTTCGAGGGCGCCTCGCCCGTCTTCGCCGACGTGGACCCGGCGACATGGAACATGGATCCCGCGTCCGTCGAGGCGGCGATCGGCCCGCGCACGAAGGCGATCGTCGCGGTCGACATGTTCGGCTACCCCTGCGAGCTGCACGAGCTGCGCGCGATTGCCGACCGGCATGGCCTCGTCCTCATCGAGGACTCGGCCGAGGCGCTCGGCGCCGAGTACAGGGGGCGGCAGATCGGGTCGCACGGCCCGCCGGCGGTGTTCGGCTTCTATCCGAACAAGCAGGTCGCGACGGGCGAGGGCGGCGTCGTGGTCTGCCACGACGACGAGACGTGGAAGCTGGTGCGGAGCCTCCGGAACCAGGGCCGCTCGTACGAGGGCGGCGGCTGGTTCAACCACGTCCGGCTCGGCTTCAACTACCGCTGGACGGACGTGCAGGCGGCGATCGGGATCGCCCAGCTCGAGAAGCTCGATCGCGCGATCGAGCTCCGGTCGGCGGCTGCGGCGCGCTACGCGGAGCTCCTCGACGGCCTCGACGCCGTCGAGCTCGCCCCGGCCGACGACGCCGACCACCGGCGCTCGTGGTTCGTCTATGTGCTGGCGCTCGCGCCCGAGATCGACCGGGCGCGGGTGATGGCCGACCTCCGTGACCACGGCGTCGACGTCGCCGAGTACGTCCCCTGCATCCATCTGCAGACCTACATGCGCGAGCAGTTCGGCTTCCGCGAAGGCCTCTGCCCGGTCGCCGAAGATCTCGCGAGCAGGACGATCGCGCTGCCGTTCTTCCCGCAGATCGAGCCGGACGAGCAGGAGTACGTCGCCGAGGCGCTCCGCGCGGCGCTTTCCTAGGTGCGGACGTAGAACGGCTCGACGCTCTGCGCGGCTCCACGCAGGCGATCCAGGAACCCCATCGCGTTCGGTTACCCCGGCCCGGCTGGTCATAATCGCGCCATGGCGAACGGCGCGAACCGGATGGTCTTCCTCGGCTTCGGCAAGTACGCCCGCGCCGACAAGATCTACGCGCTCGAGCCGCTGACGGGTGACGAGCGCGGCGGCGGCCGCCGCACGCGCGTCTGGATCGAGGGCGTCCCCGACCCGATCATCGCCGGCCGCACCGAGCGCACGATCCTGCACGAGATGGGACAGGAGGCCGCAGCGAATACGCAGATCATCGACAGCGCGGTCGACCTGGCGGAGCGGATCGCGAGCGGCGTCGAGAGCGGGCGGGTCGACCTTGCCGACCTCGGCCGGCGCGCGCGCCGGCTGCTCGAGTCCACCGCCAGGCCGAACGATCCGGATCAGCTCTTTTGAGGATGAGGAGGGTCTGACGAAACGCCGACTGAGCCGCCGGGGTGCGCTGCTCGCCCCGAGGCGGCGTCCTCAGTCGCGTCCGTATCTCACCGATACGGACGCTCCCTGCGTCCTTCCCTCGGAACGACCATCGCACCCCGGCGACGAGCGGCGTTCCGACAGACCCTCCTGACCGACATCGAACGCGAGCCGCCGCCCGAGCGCGGGCTCCTCGGGCGGATCGCCGTCGACGTCAGCCCGCTGCGCGAGTCGCGCGACTTCCGCCGCCTCTGGTTCGGCACCGGTATCTCCGCGATCGGCAGTCAGATCACGACCGTGGCGATCCCGTACCAGGTCTACCAGGAGACCCGCTCGACGTTCGTCGTCGGGCTGCTCGGCATCGCCGCGCTCGTCCCGCTCCTGATCGTGCCGATCTACGGGGGCGCGGTCGCCGACGCCGTCGACCGCAGGCGGCTGCTCCTGCTTTCCGACCTCGCGCTCGTCGGTGTCACCGGCGGGCTGATCGTCAACGCGCTGCTGCCGGACCCGAGCGTTCTCGCGCTGTTTGGGGCCGAGGCGCTCGGGACCGCGGCGTACGGCTTCCAGCGGCCTGCCCGGAATGCGCTCACCCCGGGGCTCGTCCGGCCGGATCAGCTGATGGCGGCGCTCACGGTCGAGGACGTCGTCTTCACCCTGGCGCGAGTCGCCGGGCCGGTGCTGGCCGGCGGCCTGATCGCCGTCGTCGGCCTGGCCGGCGCCTACGCGATCGACCTCGGCACCTTCGGAGCCTCGCTGGTCGCGATCTGGCTGCTCCCGCCGGTGCCTCCTGCGCCGGACGCCGCCCGGCCGAGCCTGAACTCGATCCTCGACGGCTTCCGCTACATCGCCAGGCGGCAGGTGCTGCTCGGGATCTTCCTCGTCGACACCCTCGTGATGATCTTCGGGATGCCGCGGGCGCTGTTCCCCGCCTTTGCCGAGGAGCTCGGCGGCGGCGCCGGGACGCTGGGCCTGCTCTACGGGGCGACCTCCTTCGGGGCGCTTCTGGCCTCGCTCACCTCCGGCTGGATGCTCACCGTCCGGCGCCAAGGACTCGCCGTGTGCATCGCCGCCGCCGGGTGGGGCGTCGCGATCTCGATCGTCGGCTTCGCCGGCTCGGTCTGGTTCGCCTTCGCCTTCCTGGCCGTGGCCGGCGCGTCGGATTTCGTGAGCGCCGTTCTGCGATCGACCATCCTGCTTTCCGTGACGCCCGATGCGATGCGCGGACGGCTCTCCGGGATCGAGCTCGCACAGGTGGCGGGTGCACCCGAGATCGGGAACCTCGAAGCAGGGATCGTCGCCTCCCTCACGAGCGTCCGCACCTCGATCGTCTCGGGCGGCATCCTGAGCGTCGTCGGCGCGGTCGCCGTCGCGCTGGCACTGCCGGCGCTCGTCCACTACGACGCGCGAAAGCCGCGGGACGAGTGACGCTCGGACACGACTTCTTCGCGCGCTCGGTGCACGAGGTCGCACCGGAGCTGATCGGCGTCACGCTGCTCGTCGACGGCGTCGGCGGCCCGATCGTGGAGGTCGAGGCCTACGACCACGAGGATCCGGCGGCGCACGGCTACGGCGGGAGGACGGAGCGAAACGCGTCCATGTTCGGGCCTGCGGGTCACGCGTACGTGTACCGCTCCTACGGCATCCACTGGTGTCTCAACTTCGTCTGCGAGGGCGAAGGCGTCGCAAGCGCCGTCCTCGTCCGTGCGCTCGAGCCGACGACCGGGCTCGACGCGATGCGCGAGCGCCGCGGCCTCGCCGACCCGCGGCTGCTCGCGGCCGGGCCGGGGCGCCTGTGCGAAGCGCTCGGGATCACGGGCGAGCACGACGGCGTGGCGTTGGACGCGACGCCGTTCGAGCTCCGCCCGCGGGCCGGCGAGCCAGAGATCGCGATCGGCACGAGAGTCGGCATCACGAAGGCGGCCGAGCAACCGTGGCGCTACGGCCTCGCCGGCTCCCGGTTTCTCAGCCGGCCGCTGTGACCAGGCGGATCTGCAGCCCCGGTCCGGCCGCCACGCTTCCGCCTCGCGGCACCTGCCTGACGACCCGCCCGGAGGCGGCGTCCCCCTCGACCGCGGGCTGCAGCTTCAGCTTCTCGAGCCGTCTGATCGCGCGCGACACCGGCATCCCGACCACGCTCGGCACGGCGCCGTACCGCGGCCGGGCGAGGATCAGCGTCACCTGGTCGTACGCCGACAGGGTCCCGCGGGCGGGAATCTGGCCGAGGACGAGGTCGAGACGCTGGCCCGGCTTCGCCGGCTTGTAGATCACGTCGTACTCGAGCGGCTGGGCGGTCAGGCGCGCCTTTGCGTCCGTGAGTGTCGTGCCGACGACGCGCGGGACCTCCACCTCGTTCGGCTTGCAGCCCGCTTCCCGCTCCGGCCGCTGGTCGGAGAAGTACCAGACGCTCTTCGCCGCCCGGCAGACGCCGTTGTCGACGAGGATCCTGCCGCCCCGCTGGACGACGTTCACCGGCACCGCGTAGGGAAGGCTCGGCGGGTCGAAGTACGCGGGCGGCTCGTCGAGGTGCTTGAGCGCGGCCTCCATGAAGGTCTTCCAGATCAGCGCCGGATACGTGCCGCCCGCGACCGCGTCGCCGTCGTACTCGGTCAGCATCGGCGTGAGGTTGTTCGGATACCCGACCCAGACGGCGACCGCCAGCTGGGGCGTGTACCCGACGAACCACGCGTCCCCGTAGTTCTCTGTCGTTCCCGTCTTGCCGGCGACCGGCCGATCGGGCAGCGCCGCCTTCGTTCCCGTGCCCATCCGGACGACCTTCTGGAGGATGTCGTTGACCAGGTCCGCCTTCTCGGGTGCGAGGACCTGCCTCTGCACGGGCGCGTTGGCGCGCCGCTTCTCGCCGACGTGGTGCACCCACGAGATCGCCCGCGGGTGATTGCCGAAGATGGAGCCGTCGACGCGGCGTCCGCGATTCGCAAAGGTGGAGAACGCCCTCGCCATCTCGAGGGGATTGACCGCCTCTGCGCCGAGGCCGATGGCGAAGTAGTCGTTCAGCCGGCTCGTCACACCGAGGTCGTGCGCAGCCCGCCTGACGGCCTTCGGGCCGACGAGCGCGGTCAGCTGGGCGTAGACGGAGTTGTCCGAGTGCACGGTCGCCGACTCGAGGTCGATCGAGCCGAGGTACTCGTCCTCGTAGTTCGAGACCGGCCAGCTCTTGTCGCCGAGGAAGATCGTCGTCGGCTTCGACACGAAGGTCGTCGCCGGTGAGATGCCCTGCTTGAGCGCCGCCGCGAGGACGAAGGGCTTGAAGGCCGAGCCCGCCTGGCGCTCTCCCTGCACGGCCAGGTTGAACTGGCTCTCCCGGAAGTTGGAGCCGCCGATCATCGCCTTGATCGCGCCGTCTCTCGGATCGATCGCCACGAGCGCCGCGGCAGGACCGTTGTCGTCCTTGAGCCAGCGCGCGATCGCCCGGTGGCCGATCTTCTGGAGCTCGAGGTCGAGCGTCGTGACGACGGCGAGGCCACCGCCGAAGACGCCCCGCGTCTTGTAGCGGTCGACGAGCTGCTGGGTGACGTAGTTCGCGAAGTACCCGCCGGGCCCGCGCGTGTCGGGTGTCTGCACCTTGGTCGGGAGCGGTTCGCGGTCGGCGCGGCGGTACTGCTCCGGTGTGATCGTCCCGAGGCGGAGCATGAGCTGGAGCACTGTCCGCCGCCGCATGCGTGCGGCGTTCGGGTTCGCGATGGGGTCGAAGCGGCTCGGGTCTGCCGGGATCCCCGCGAGGAGGGCGACCTCCCAGAGCGTCATCTTCTTTGCCCGGTGGCCGAAGTACGTCCGCGTCGCCTGGTCGATGCCGTAGGCGCCGTTCCCGAAGTACACGGTGTTGAGGTACGAGGTGAGAATCTTCTTCTTCGACCACCGTTGCTCGAGACCCCACGCGAGCGTGGCCTCGCGGACCTTGCGCCCGATCGAGCGGCTGTTGTCGGCGCACGAGTTCTTGATGAACTGCTGGGTGATCGTGGAGCCGCCCTGGAGCGCGCTCTTGTGGCGGATGTCGGCCCAGAGGGCGCGGGCGATCGCGCGCATGTCGACGCCTCGGTGCTCGAAGTACCGCCGGTCCTCGACGGCGACGATCGCCTGCTTCATGAGCGGCGAGATGTCGTCGTAGCCAACGAGCACGCGGTTCTCCGACCCGCGGAGCACGGCGAGGATCCTGTTCCCGGAGGAGTCGTAGATCTTCGTGTTGACGGGATGCTGTTGCCGCGCGGGATCGCACTTCGGGGCCTCGCTCGCGACGGCGGTCACGAGGCCGAACGTGAACGACGAGAACGCCAACACCACGAGGGCGAGCGTGAGGATCAGCAGACGGAGCTTCCTGATCCTGCGCCTCTTGGCCGGCGCCGCTGAGCTGTTGCGGCGGAGCAAACGCAAGACCCGGGGAGTCTAGTGGCCGTCCCGGCGATGTCGTCGGAAGAGGCCAACGGTTATTGCCGGGACGGCCACTAGACTCGCTGGCCGGACATGGGAGTCGCCGAGCTGACGAGAAACGCGGTGGATGTGCTGCCCGAAGGAGCGCTCGAGAGGAAGCTGGCCGAGGGCCGGCCGCTCCGTGTGAAGCTCGGGATCGACGTCACGGCGCCGCACATCACGATCGGGAACGGCATCCCGCTCCAGCGGATGCGCGCGTTCCAGGACGAGGGGCACACCGGCGTCCTCATCGTCGGCGACTACACGACCCGGATCGGCGATCCCTCCGGACGCTCGGTGGAGCGTCCCGTGATCGACGACGCCGAGATCGACCGGATGGCGGAGCGCTTCTTCGAGTCCGCGTACACGATCCTCATCCCGGAGCGGACGGAGGTTCGTTTCAACGGCGAATGGCTCTCCAAGCTCTCGTATGCCGACGTCGTGGCACTCGGCCGTACGATCACGGTCGCGCGCATCCTCGAGCGCGACGACTTCGCGAAGCGGTTCACCGCCCAGGAGCCCATCTCCGTCTCCGAGCTCCTGTACCCGCTGATGCAGGCCTACGACTCGGTCGCGGTCGAGGCCGACGTCGAGCTCGGCGGCACCGACCAGCTCTACAACCTCCTCGCGGGCCGGGAGGTGATGGCTGCCTATGGCCTCGAACCGCAGGTCGTGCTGACCACACCGCTGATCGAGAGCTGGGATCGGATGAAGATGAGCGGCTCGCGAGGGAACTACATCGCCCTGCTCGAGGAGCCGGAGGAGCAGTTCGGGAAGACGATGCGCATCCCTGACGAGCTGCTGCCGAACTACTACCGGCTCGTGATGGAGAGCGACGAGGATCCGCTCGCCGACGACCCCATGGAGGCGAAGCTCCGGCTCGCGCGATTCATCGTCGGGCGTGCGCACGGCGAGGAGGCGGCGCGCGCGGCGGAGGAGCACTTCACGCGCGTCGTGCGCGAGGGCCAGGCCCCGGAGGACGTTCCCGAGCTCGCCTTGGCGGACGGCGATCCCGTCCATCTTCCGGCGCTGCTCGGATCGGCGTTCGGCATGACGACGAGCGAGGCCCGGCGTCTGCTCGGGCAGGGTGGAGTGCGTCTGAACGGCGAGGTGACGAGGGAGCTCGACCTCCCGCGATCGGCTCTGGAAGGCGCGCTGCTCCAGGCCGGCAAGCGCCGTTTCGCGCGCTTGACAGCCTCCTAGGCGCTGGTACCATACGCGGGCTGCCCTGACGGGCGGCGTTGAAAAGTCCCTGCAACTCGACGATCGGAGACCCCTAGGAGACGATACGAACTGCAAGTTCGATCTCTTCGGGGCCTCTGGCGCGAGTCGGAGGCTTTTTTACGCCTCCAGGTGGCGACGGTCTTTGAAAACTCAACAGCGTGCGTGAAACGCCGAGACCTGACCGCGCAGGCTTGCCTGCACGGTTGGGCTCAATTCAAACCCGTCTGCCCCCGGTCGGTCGACCGGTGGGGAGACCTTTGAGCTCAAGCTCAAAGTGAACGAGTTGTTCAGCCGGCCCCGCTCTTGCGGGCGCTGGATTGACACAAGTTCCTTCACGGAGAGTTTGATCCTGGCTCAGGACGAACGCTGGCGGCGCGCTTAATACATGCAAGTCGAGCGAGAACCAGTCCTTCGGGACTGGGGAAAGCGGCGAACGGGTGAGTAACACGTGGGTAATCTGCCCTCGGCACTGGGATAGCCCGGGGAAACCCGGATTAATACCGGATGGCCTCTCGAGCTCTCGGGCCCGAGAGAAAAGGTGGCTTCGGCTTCCGGCTGAGGATGAGCCCGCGGCGGATTAGCTTGTTGGTGAGGTAATGGCTCACCAAGGCTCCGATCCGTAGCTGGTCTGAGAGGACGATCAGCCACACTGGGACTGAGACACGGCCCAGACTCCTACGGGAGGCAGCAGTAGGGAATCTTGCGCAAT
>DASTCG010000125.1:0-2475 GCA_035711385.1 Gaiellaceae bacterium | reverse complement strand
CAGCAGCACCGCCGGTACTCCGACCCCGAGTACATCTGGAACCTGGCCCGGACGCACGGGGTGAACGTCAACCGCGAGTATGCGGAGGTGTTCGAGGTCTATCGCGTCGTCGCGTAGGGGGCACAGCCGGCTCGGCGGAGGCCCCTGCCGTTCGGAGTCGGCCAGCTCTGCTCAGCCGCGGACGAGTGCCTCCGCCTCCCGCTCGTACTCCGGCCCCAGCTCGGCGAAGCGGGCGGAGCAGTCCGCCTCGCCGCCGGCGAGGTGCGCTTCCAGCGAGTCGAGGTGCGAGTGCCACCCCGCTCCGTAGCCCGCGATTGCGCCCGGCGGGAGACCGCGGTGGTCGTGTCGGTTCGTCCAGAAGCGGCTGATCCAGGCGTCGAGCTCGGCGAGGCCGGCGTCGTCGACCGAGTAGAGCCGGCGCGTGCCTTCGGTGCGCGAGCGGATGACGCCGTGCTCGCGCAGCACGCGCAGGTGCTTCGACACGCCCGGCCGCGAGATCGCGAACGCGGAAGCGAGCTCACCGGCCCTTTACGTAACTGTCAAGTTACGCCGATCTTGGCGGCGAGGTCTCGGGAGATCGCATGCTCCTGCCCGTCCACCCGCACCGTCAGCGGACCCTCGAACGGGGCCGCATCGCGAACCTCGACACTGTTGCCCGGCGTGAGCTTGAGCTCGGCGAGGTAGCGGAGGAGCTCGCCGTCGCCGTCGGGCACCCGCGAGACGACTGCCTTGTCCCCCGGCTGGAGGGTCGAGAGCGGCGCCGTGACGGTCCTCGAAAGCTTGAGGTCGGGCCCGGGAATCGGGTCGCCGTGCGGATCGTGCGTGGGGTACCCGAGCGTCCGGTCGATGCGAGCCTCCAGCTCCTCCGAGAGTGCGTGCTCGAGGCGGTCGGCCTCCCCGTGGAGCTCGTCGATCGGAAGCCCGAGCGTTTGCGACAGATACTGCTCGAGCAGCCGGTGGTGCCGGATCACCTCGAGCGCGACGCGCTCGCCCTTCGGCGTGAGCGTGGCGCCGTGGTAGCGCTCGTGCTTCACGAGCCCGAGCGAGGCGAGCTTCTTCAGCATCGCCGTCACCGACGGAGACGAGACGCCGAGCTGCTCGGCGAGCGCAGACGTCGTCACGCGCCGGCCCGACGACTCGAGCTTGTAGATCTCCTTGACGTAGTCCTGGATCGCGTCGGTGAGTTCCATTATCCTCAGATAGAGTTTAGACGTGTCTAAGTTTACCCGGCAGGGCCTGATCGCAGGAGCGGCCGCAGGCGCCGCGGCGGCGCCGTTCGCCCGTCTCGCCTGGCCCGACTCGGCCGAGGCCGACCCGTCGGCGACGCATCTCGGCCACCAGCACTCGCATGCGGCGATGGGACATGCGGCGATGGTCGGCCCCGACGTCCCTGCCCCGGGCGGCCCGAACGAGCTCGACGACCTGCTGCTGCCGGCGCCGGCGCTGCCGCACCAGCCCGGCCGCGTTCGCGAGTACGAGCTGCTCGCGCTGGACAAGACGATCGAGGTCGCCCAGGGCGTCGAGTTCGCGGCGTGGACGTACAACGGCACCGTCCCGGGCCCGATCATCCGTGCGACCGAGGACGACCTCCTGCGCGTGAAGTTCACGAACGGCGGCTCCCACCCGCACACGATCCACTTCCATGGCATCCACCCCGCGGACATGGACGGTGTCTTCGAGATCGTCCAGCCGGGCGACGAGTTCACCTACGAGTTCCGCGCCCGGCCCGCCGGGATGCAGCTCTACCACTGCCACGCGACGCCGCTGAAGAAGCACATCCACAAGGGTCTCTACGGCGCCTTCATCATCGACCCTGCGAAGCCGCGGCGCCCGGCGCAAGAGCTCGTCATGGTCATGAACGGCTTCGACACGGACGGCGACGGCGAGAACAACTTCTACACCGTCAACGGCAAGGCCTTCTATTACGCGCGCTACCCGATTCGGGTCAGCCGGTCGAGGACGGTGCGCATCTACCTGGCGAACCTGACCGAGTTCGACCTCGTCAACTCGTTCCATCTGCACGGGGAGTTCTTCCGCTACTACCCGACAGGCACCGGCGACAACTTCGAGTACACGGACACCGTCGTCCAGACGCAGGGCCAGCGCGGGATCATCGAGATCGACTTCACGCACACCGGGCTGTTCATGTTCCACGCGCACCAGTCCGAATTCGCCGAGCTCGGCTGGATGGGCTTCTTCCAGGTCGTCGACTAGGTGCCTCACCAGCCGGAACACGCCTGCCTCTGGCCCGCGATCAGGCGGCGCCAGATCACACCCTCCTCCTCGCCAAGGCTCTCCAGCCTTCACTCGTCGGAGTGCGGCCTCTGGCGTGGAGCTCGCGACCCAGAAGCGGGGCAGCATCGACAGGTGAGGCACTGATGTCCGATTCGGCCCTGGCAGTTCGTGGGGGCCGGAACTGGCGGCTCTGGGCGTTCGTGCCGCTGATCCTGCTCACCGCAGTTGTGGCGCTCTTCA
>DASTCG010000124.1:0-10516 GCA_035711385.1 Gaiellaceae bacterium | reverse complement strand
CTCGTGAAGAAGACCGTCAACCAGGACGATCCGACCGTCTACCACCTCTTCTACGCCGACGAGCAGGGCAGCCCCGGCAGCGACATCACGTTCTTCGAGTACCCCAGGGCGAGGGTCGGCCGCGCTGGAGCCGGGATGGTGCACACGGTCGTCTGGCGCGTCGCGAACGAGGAGGCGCTCGACTTCTGGGAGAACCGCCTCCGCGCCGAGGGCGTCGAGACGCAGCGGGAGCCCGGTCGCCTTCGATTCACGGACCAGGAGGGGCTCGGTCTCGAGCTCGCGGTGGTCGAGACGACCGACGAGCCGCTCGTCGCCGACCACCCGGAGATCCCGAACGACGTCGCGCTGCAGGGCTTCGACGGCGTCCGCGCGTACACGGTCGATCCGGCGGTGAGCCGAGGGTTCCTCGTCGACTCGCTCGGATTCCAGCCGACCGACGGCGACGGCTACGAGGTGCGGGGCGATTCGCGGGGCTCGTTCTATGCCTACGAGCGAACAGACCAGCCGGGCATCGCGGGCGCCGGGACGATCCACCATGTCGCGTGGGCGTCGCCCATCGAGGAGCACGAGGCGTGGCGCCAGCGGGCGATATCCGGCGGGGCCAGGCCCACCCCGGTCATCGACCGCTTCTACTTCAAGTCGATCTACTTCCGCGAGCCGAGCGGGGTCTTGTTCGAGATCGCCACCATCGGGCCGGGCTTCACCGCCGACGAGCCGCTGGAGACCCTCGGCGAGCGTCTCTCGCTGCCGCCGAACTTCGAGCAGTACCGAGAGCAGGTCGAGCGGACCCTGACCCCGTTGCCGGATTCGCGCCCCAAGACGCCGGTCTCGTGACCCTCGAGCACCTGGTGCGGCCGCCGGCCGGTGAGCCCTTGGGCGCGCTCGTCCTCTTCCACGGTCGCGGAACGAGCGAGCACGACCTCTACCCGCTGCTCGACGCGTTCGACCCGGAGCGCCGCCTGCTGGGCGTGACCCCGCGCGGGCCGCTCGTCCTGCCGCCCGGCGGCGCCCACTGGTACGTCGTGCGGGAGATCGGCTACCCGGACCCGGAGACCTTCACGAGCTCGTACGCGCAGGCCTCGGCCTGGCTCGACGAGCTCGCAACCGTGACCGGGATCCCGGCCGAGCGGACCGTCCTCGGGGGCTTCTCACAGGGCGCGGTGATGAGCTTCGCGCTCGGTCTCGGCCAGGGGCGTCCGCGACCTGCGGGCGTCGTCGCGCTGTCGGGGTTCATCCCGACGGTGGAGGGCTTCGAGCTCGACCTCTCGCCGCCGCTCCCGCCCGTCGCGATCGGTCACGGCACCTACGACCCGGTGATCTCCGTCGAGTGGAGCCGCAGGGCGAAGACGCTGCTCGAGGACGCCGGCGCCGACGTCCTCTACCGGGAGTCGCCGATGCCTCATGCCGTCGACCCGAGCTTCGTCAAGGAGCTCCAGCCCTGGCTCGTCGAGGCGCTGGGCCCGCACGCGACGGCCGACGTCTGACCGCCGTCAGCCCGTGAAGGGCGGGCGCCTGGGCGGCCCGCAGATCCGGATCGTGGCCGCGAGGACGACCGGGGGACTCCTTGGAGCGCGCCTGCGCTGGCGGCGTTGTCTCGATGCTGCTGCTGTTTCGTCTTCCCCGAGCAGGCGTACGTCCAGCTGTCGCCCGGGTCGAGCGTCGACGGCGTGTCGTCGGCCCGACCGCGTCGGCAATATCGACGAAGACCGGCGGCTCGTCGCACGTGGGATCGGTCACGCGGACGGAGGCGGCCGGGAACGCCAGGTCGCCTGGATTCGTGACGACGAGGGCGTAGCGGAGGTGGCTGGCGATCGCCGCGGCGTTGACGGCGCCCTGGGCCGGCGGCAACGGCGTGCCGAAGGTGGGGTGGCACAGGAGCAGGCCGAACGCGGACACGACGAGTCCCCGCCGGACGGCGCGCCGCAGACGGGGCCTCAACCCGTCCGGCAGGTGCACGGCGCCAGGCCAACCGCCGTGCGGCGGTCCCGGCAAGGACGTCCCTACGGCCCGGCTTGCATGGACGTCCGCGCCTCGACGTCGCCGAACGCGAGCTCCATCCCCTCGAAGGCGAGCTCGGGCGGACTGCCGGTGTCTCCCCAGAGCGCGCGTGCCCGGGCCTCGAGGGAACGCAGCTGGTCGTCGGTATGGAGCGGATCGTGGTGGAACAGCACGAGCTGGTCGACCTGCGCGGCTCGGGCGAACGCGACTGCGTGCGCGACGCTCGAATGCCCGAAGCCCACATGCGATGGGTACTCGTGCTCGAAGTACTGCGAGTCGTGCATGAGCACGTCCGCGCGCTCCGCCAGCGCATAGCCGGAAAGCCAAGCCGGGTCGACCGAGTCCGGCTCGACGCCGAGGTACGGCTCGTGGTCGGGGATGTACGCGAGCGATCGTCCGTTTTCCTCGAGCCGGTAGCCGATCGTCGGGCCGCGGTGGGAGACCGCCTCGGCCCGAATTCGCGCCGAGCCGATCGTGAACCTGTCGTCAGGAGCATCGTGGAACGTGATGTTCGACGGCACCTGGGAGAGCTGCACCGGAAACAGCGGCGGGGAGAAGTACCGGGCGATGCGCTCGTCCAGGCGGTCGACGGGCGACCCCGGTCCCCAGATGTGCAGCTCGATGCCCGGCTCCCAAAGCGGCACGAAGAACCCGAGTCCCTCGAGGTGGTCGAGGTGCAGGTGCGTGAGCAGGAGGTGGAGCGGCCGGCGGGGCAGGCGCGCGAGCTCGAGACCCAGTAGACGGATCCCGGTGCCGGCGTCGAGCACGATGGGGGTGCCGTCGTCGAGCTCGACGTGGACGCAGGACGTGTTGCCCCCGTAGCGCACGGTCTCGGCGCCCGGCGCCGCGAGCGAGCCGCGCGAGCCCCAGACGGTCACCCTCATCGGTGCCGCGCTTCCCAGAACACCGCTACGACGCCGAGGAGGTCCTGGTCGCGGCCGAGCAAGGGGATGGCAGTGACGGCGATCTCGTGCCGGACGCCGTCGACGACCGTCGTGAAAGCGAGCGTGTCGTGCGCGGGCCGGAGCTCCGCGCGGGCGACCCCGGCCGGCATGTCCTCGAACTCGATCGCCGACCCGTCGAGCCGCTCGACGGCGAACAAGCGTCCCCACTCGGCCGGTTCGAGCTCCCCCACCTCCGCATGCGTCTGGCCGATGATCTGCTCTGCCGGCTCGTTGAAGAAGACCAAGTGGCCGCGCTCGTCCATCAGCACGAGCGGCGTTGCAAGGTTCGCCGCAAACTCGCGGGCGAGGATCAGCTGGAGACTCTTGTGGTTGGTCGGCTCCGTCCGCTTACCCTAGTCGCGGAGGCCGAGGGAATGGAAGCCGAGAAGGGGATTCCAGCGGAGCGCGGCTAGCATCGCGGCGTGGCCAGGAGGGGGCAGCAAGCCCGGGTGCTGGCACTCGCGGTCCTCGGCGCCTGTCTCGCGGCCGGCTCCGCGACCGCAAGCCAGCCCGTGGGCGATCGCAACGTGAGGAACCCCACCCTGCGCGTGAACGCGAGGGGCGAAGCGCTCATCACGTACGTTCGCGCGAACGGGAGGGTGCGGCACGTCCTCGCCTGGGGCGCGATCAACGCGCGCTATCCCAATCCCACCGTTCCACCGACCCGATTCCGGTTCGACCACGCCGGGGGTTGGGGAAAGTACGGCCGTCAGGTCTGGAGATCCTTTCGCGACACGTGCAGGCCGTACGACGGGCCCGCGCTCGTTTGGCTCGTAGCCGCGTGCAAGGCTCCGGACAGCTCCTACTGGGCGTTGCAGAGCTGGCAGAGGATTCAGCCGATGCGGGGCGTTGCGCCGTTCCTTCCGGCGCACATGAAGTACGAGCTCCACGTGTCGCACTGGACCGGCCCGCTGGCGCAGCTCGAAGTCTCGCCGAACTGGACGTACGGCGGCAGGTGGCAGGGCGTGTTCGGCCGGCTGCGCTACCTCGGGAGACCGGTCTACGGCTGGAGGACGCCGTCGCCGACCGTTCACGGGGCGTACGCCCGCTACGTCTACATCGATACGTTCAACTCCGCCTGGGGCAAGGGCTGGAAGCGGGCGGGAGCGAAGGTGACCCACAACCCGAACGGCGGGTTCTGCTTCAGCTTCGTGCCGGACCGTCCGCCGCCGGGCTACCCGAATCGCGCGGTTCGCCCCCCCGGAAACGGGGAGCGACACCGCGTCACCGTGATGGGACCGGGCGTCACGCCGGTGGTTCAGTGGGAAGGCCCGTCCCTCGGATCCTACGACCGGGCCCGCGACGCGACGTTCAACGCGCTCTTCGACACGATCCTGGGCGGCGACTCCGTCTGCGCGAAGGAGCGCTGACGCGCGTCCGATCTCCGGCGGTGCTCAGCGAGCTGGAACCGACCCGCCGAGCTACCACGCGTATCAGCTCCGAACGATGTGTGCCCCCGCACGCCAGATCGGGCGCAGTAGTGGGTCGGTCAGGCGTGCGGTCAATCCCGTCGTCCACACAACGAGCGGTCGGCCAAGGGTGCAGACGGCAATCGCCGCCGCGGTCCCGCAGAAGGCACCCGCGATGACGTCACTTGGATAGTGCATCGCGAGCAGCACTCGCGAAAGAGCGATCGCCGCCGCCACCACGAGAAACGCTGCACCCAGCCGGCGATGGAAGAAGAAAACCGCGACGGCAATCGCGAACGCCGCCGTCGCATGGTCGCTCGGAAACGACGGGTCGTGCGAGCGACCGGTGAAGAGGACGAGTGAGCCGGGATGGTCGGCGTAGGGTCGGTCGCGAAGCCAGAGATGCCCGATCGCCTGGTTGAGCAGCAGGCCGACCGCTGCTGAGCCGAGGGCCGCGACGCAGGCGAGCCGAAGCCGCTGGACACCTGCCGGCGGGGAAAAGAGCCACAGCGCAACCGTCGCGAACGCGTAGATCCCGACTGCGATGGATGCGAACAGGGTGACGGGGTCCTCGAACAGGTCATGCGTTCGCATGAACTCGTTGATGTCGTGGACGACCAGCCAGTCCATCTCGTTCTCTCTGCACCTTGGTCCGACAGCGTGGAGAACTTGAGCCTAGCGCGCCTGCGCGGAGCGTCGATCACCTCTTGCGACGCCGTCGCCACAGGTAGACGGTCACAGCCACGATCACGACGGCGACGACACCGGCAGCCCCGACGTAGGGGACGATCGTGCTCGCCGCCGACCCGAGCACATAGGCGGCGACCGCGACCGAAGTCGCCCAGGCGACGCCGCCGAGCGCATTCCAGAGGGCGAACCGCCACCACGCCATCTTGTGCACGCCGGCGAGCCAGGCGGCCGAGAAGCGAACGACAGGCACCCACCGGCCGAAGAAGACGGTCTTGCCGCCGTGACGACGGAAGAACGCCTCGCCGCGCTCGACGAAATCGGCTCGGCGGCGCACGAACGGGCCCCTCGGCGCGGCGAGAACCGCCCGAGCGCCCTTGCGGCCGAGAACGTACCCCACGTTGTCTCCGACGATCGCCGCGCACGCGGCCGTCAGGATGACGAGCTCGATCGACAGGTGACCGGCGGAGGCGAGCACGCCCGCCGCGATCAGCGCTGTCTCCCCGGGGATGACGAGCCCGGCCGACTCGCCTCCGACGAGCAGGAAGAGCGCGAGATACCCCACGCCGGCCGGGACGCTGAAGATCGCGGCGAGCACCTAGACGGGAGTCCACGTTGCCGGAGCTCCTGAGAGCGGACGATGGGATTCGAACCCACGACCCTCGGCTTGGGAAGCCGATGCTCTACCAACTGAGCTACGTCCGCGTCTGGCGTAACGATAGCGTCCTGCAGCGCGCCATGGCCCTCGCCCGAGCCGTCCTCGCCCTCGCCCTCGTCGCGCTCGCGGCGGGCTGCGCGCTGACCGAGGACTCGCAGGACCACGACGCGGGCGTCGCCGTCAAGACGGTCCTCGAGCTCGAGTACTTCGGAAACTACGGCGGCGCCTGGGACCTCCTCCATCCGCGGCACCAGCGGCTCGTCACGCGCCAGGAGTACGAGGACTGCAGGCGCGGGATCGACGTGAAAGGGACGATCGACTCCGTCGTCGTGCTGGACGTGAAGGACGCCCCGCTGACGGTCTACGGCCTGCCGCCGGGGACACCTTCGAAGCTCGTGAAGGTCCGCGTCGTGACCGACGAGACCGAGTACACGGCGAGCTACCACGTCGTGCGCGTCGGCGACGAGTGGCGCTGGGTGCTGAGCGACAGGGCGGCCCGCGGGTTCGAGCGCTCGGACTGCCCGGCATAGAATCCAGCTCGAAAAACCGAGGGAGGGATTCGCATGGCCGACCTGCACGAGACCGCGAAGGCACTCGTCGCCGAGGGCAAGGGCATCCTCGCCGCCGACGAGAGCTCCGGCACGATCAAGAAGCGCTTCGACTCGATCAGGGTCGAGTCGACCGAGGAGAACCGGCGCGCCTACCGCGACCTGCTCTTCACGACGCCCGGCGCGGAGGAGTTCATCAGCGGCGTGATCCTCTACGACGAGACGATCCGCCAGACCTCGGCCGACGGGACGCCGTTCCCGAAGCTGCTCGAGAGCAAGGGCATCATCCCCGGCATCAAGGTCGACCTGGGCGCCAAGCCGCTCGCCGGCTCGCCGGGGGAGACGATCACCGAGGGGTTGGACGGCCTGCGCGAGCGCCTGGAGGAGTACTACGAGCTCGGTGCGCGGTTCACGAAGTGGCGCGCCGTGATCTCGATCGGCGACGGGCGGCCGAGCGAGTACGCCATCTGGACGAACGCCCACGCACTGGCCCGCTTCGCGGCGCTGAGCCAGGAGGCCGGGCTCGTCCCGATCGTCGAGCCCGAGGTGCTGATGGACGGCGAGCACACGATCGACGAGTCCTATCGCGTGACGGAGCGGACGCTCCGAGCCGTCTTCACCGAGCTGTTCGACCAGCGCGTCGAGCGCGAAGGCTCACTGCTCAAGACGAACATGGTCGTCTCCGGCTATGACGGGGCAGACCAGGCCGATGTCGACACGGTCGCGGAGATGACGATCAGATGCCTGCGGAACACCGCGCCGGCCACGGTGCCGGGCGTCGTCTTCCTCTCCGGAGGGATGTCCGACGAGGACGCGACCGCGCGGCTGAACGCCATGAATCAGCGCGGCCCGCACCCGTGGCAGCTTTCGTTCTCGTACGGGCGCGCGCTGCAGGCTCCGGCGCTGAAGGCGTGGGGCGGCGATCCGGCGAGCGTCGAGGCGGCCCAGCAGGCGTACTACCGGCGCGCGAAGTTCAACGGCGCCGCGCGAACGGGCTCGTATGCGCCTGACTGGGAGAAGGAGGAGGCCGTCGTCTAGCGCAGCGCGAGGTTCGAGATCTCCTCGAGCTTCTGGAACGCGTGCGTCGCCTCGATGCGGCGCACCGTTCCGCTGCGTGAGCGCATGACGATCGAGTCGGTCGTCGCACCGTCGCGCGTGTAGCGGACGCCGCGGAGCAGCGCGCCGGTCGTCACCCCAGTCGCCGCGAAGAACACGTTCTGACTGCCGACGAGGTCGTCGGTCGTGAGGACGCGGTCGAGGTCGTAGCCGTCGTCGACGAGACTCTGGCGCTCCTCGTCGTTCCGGGGCCAGAGCTTGCCCTGGATCGCGCCGCCCACACACTTCAGCGCAGCGGCGGAGAGCACGCCCTCCGGCGTCCCGCCGATCCCCATCAGGATGTCCACGCCGGTCCCGGGCTGGGCGGCGGCGATCGCGGGGGCGACGTCCCCGTCCGTGATCAGCAGCACCTTGGCGCCGGCCTCTCGCAGCTCCGAGATGAGGGACTCGTGTCGCGGCCGGTCGAGCACCACGACCGAGATCTCGCTGACGGAGACGCCCTTCGCCTTGGCGACTGCGCGGACGTTCTCGGTGGGCGTGGCGTCGATGTCGACGGCGTCGGCGGCCTCCGGGCCGATCGCGATCTTGTCCATGTAGACGGCGGCGCCGGGGAAGAACATCGTCCCGCGCTCGGCGAGGGCGACGGTCGTGATCGCGTTCGGCATCCCGAGGGCCGTCAGGCGCGTCCCCTCGAGCGGATCCACTGCGACGTCGACCTCCGGGCCATGGCCGTTTCCGATCTCCTCGCTGTTGTAGAGCATCGGCGCTTCGTCCTTCTCCCCCTCGCCGATCACGACCACGCCGGCCATGGACACCGTGTCCATCACGGTCCGCATCGCGTCGACGGCCGCCTTGTCGGCGGCGTTCTTGTCGCCCCGTCCGATCCAGCGCCCGGCCGCCATCGCCGCCGCCTCGGTCACACGCACGAGCTCGAGCGCGAGGTTCCGGTCGGGCGCTTTCGCGCTCGGCTCGGCCGGCGGCGCCGTGCGTTCGGCGGTCTCCCCCACGCCCGGGATCTTACGACGCCGCTTTCGGCGCTTCCACAGAACGACCGCGTGGCGTACGCTCAGACGGCTCGGCCATGCAAGAACTCACCTCGGAGAACGTCCGGCCCGGCGAGCCGAACCGCGAGCTGGACGACCTCCGCGGTCGGATCGAGGCTGTCTCGGACATCCTCCGGGCGCTGAGTCGCTCGGCGATGAGGCTGCAGCCGATTCTCGACCAGATCGTCGAGGCGGCAGCGCGACTGGGTCGCGCGGACAGCTGCCTCGTCTGGCTCGTGGACGGTGAGCAGCTGCGCTTGGGCGCGAGCTACGGGGCGCCGACGGACGCAGTCGAGTATCAGCGCTCGCACCCCCACACCGCCGAGCCGGGCAGCTGTACCGGCAGGGTCGCGCTGACGAAGGGGCCGGTTCACATTCCCGACGTCGACACCGATCCGGGCTACACCTACGCGGGCACACCTCGGCACTACCGAACGCTGCTCGGGCTCCCGATCCTCGTGGAGGAAGATCTCGTCGGCGTCTTCGGGCTCTCGCGTCGCGAGGTCCGGCCCTTCGAGACCGACGAGATCGACCTGATGGCGACGTTCGCGGATCAGAGCGCGATTGCGATCTCTTCCGCCAGGCTCTTCGAGACCGTCGAGCGACAGAAAGCAGAGATCGCTCGTTTCGTCTCACCCGAGGTCGCCGAGTTGGTCTCGAGCGAGCAGGGCCGGCAGCTTCTCAGCGGCCACCGGGCGTACATCACGATCGCGTACTTCGATCTCCGCGGGTTCACCGCCTTCGTGGAGACGGCCGAACCCGAGGAGTTGATCGAGGTGATCGGCGACTATCACGCCGCGGCGGGTGAGCTCGTGCGTGCGCACGGCGGAATGGTCGAGCACTTTGCGGGGGACGGCCTGATGGTGTTCTTCAACGACCCGGTGCCGGTCGCGAACCCCGAGCTGCAGGCGGCGAGGCTGGCACTTGCGATGCGCGAGCGCATCGGGGAGCTGGCCGCCGGCTGGCGCAAGCGCGGGTACGAGCTCGAGCTCGGGGCAGGCATCGCAGTCGGGCACGCGACCCTTGGCCGGATCGGCTTCGAGGGACGGTACGACTACGGGGCCCTCGGGAGCGTGACGAACCTCGCCGCGCGGCTGAGCGACAAGGCGACCGCAGGACAGATCCTGCTCAGCCAGCGCGCGCACGCGGCGCTCGAGGATTGGGCAGAGACGACTCCCGTCGGCGGGCTCGACGTGAAGGGCTTCGCCCGATCCGTGCAGGCGTTCGAGCTCATCCGCCTGCGGGACACGTCTGCGGGCTAGAGTCGCGGCTACATCCGGTCGGGCGCCACGACGCCGATCAGGCCGAGCGACCGCGCCAGCACGGCCTTCGTGGCGGTGACCAGACCCAGGCGGAACGCCTGCTGCTCGCTTCCGAGCACGCGGTGGTGGTGATAGAAGCGGTGGAAGTCGTCCGCGAGGCGGATCGCGTAGTCGGGCAGCCGGTGCGGCGCACGCCGCTCGGTCGCCTCCGCGACCACGTCGGGGAACTCCACCAGCCGCTTGATCAGGTCGCGCTCCTCCGGCGCGGGATCACCGCCCTCCGTCGAGACCTCCGCCTCGCCGGCGTTCCGCAGGATCCCGGCGATCCGCGCGTGCGCGTACTGGACGTAGTAGACGGGGTTCTTCTCGCTCCGCTCCCGGGCCAGGTCGACGTCGATGTCGATCGTCTGGTCGTGTCCCCGCGAGACGAGGTACCAGCGCGCCGCGTCGACGCCGATCTTCTCCACGAGCTCGTTCAGGAAGACGACGTCTCCGCGCCGCTTCGACGACTGCTTCGCCCGTCCGCCCTCGACGATATGGACGAGCTGGTAGATGAGCACCTCCAGCCGCTCGGAGTCGTAGCCGAGGAGCGCGGCTGCAGCCTGCAACCGCGCCACGTACCCGTGGTGGTCGGCGCCGAGGACGTACACCAGCCGGTCGAAGCCGCGCTCGAACTTGTTCCGCACATACGCGATGTCCGCGGCGAAGTACAGGAAGCTGCCGTCCGCGGAGCGGACGAGCGGTCGGTCCTTGTCGTCGCCGAACCGGCTCGTCGGCGCCCACACGGTCCCCTCGGCCTCGTACGTCTCGACGTGCGGGAGGACGTCGGGGATCGTCTCCGCGATCTCGCGCTGGAGGACCCAGGAGTCGAAGTCGATCCGGAACGACTCGAGCTCGCGCTTGATCTCGTC
>DASTCG010000123.1:0-45119 GCA_035711385.1 Gaiellaceae bacterium | reverse complement strand
CCCAGGATCATCCGAACCTCGAGATCCTCGTCGTCGACGACGGCTCCACCGACGATTCGCTCGAGATTGCGCGCCGCTACGAGGGGCAGGTGCGGGTGCTCACGCAGGAGAACCAGGGCCTCGCCATGACCTGCAACCGCGGCGTTCGCGAGGCGAGCGGGGAGTACTTCGTGTTTCTCTCGGCCGACGACCGGCTCGAGCCCCGCTACGTCTCCGAGCTCCTGCGCGCAGTCGAGTACGAGCCGGAGGCGTCGTTCGCGTACTGCTCGTCGCGGCTCTTCGGCGCCGAGTCCGGGATCGCTCCCTCGCGCCCGTTCAGCGCGTTCTCCCTCGTGCGCGGCCGGAACTACATCAACGGCAGCGCATTGACCCGGCGGAGCGCCTATCTCGAGGCCGGCGGCTATCCCGAGGATCTCGGCGAGGGCTCGTTCGACGACTGGGACTTCTGGCTCTCGATGCTCGATCATGGCCACCGCGGGACCTACGTCCCGGAGCCGTTGCTGCACTGGCGCCGCCACGAGGGCGGGAGCAGGGATCCGGCGTCCCGCGGCAAGGCCGAGGCCGAGACGGCGCGGATCCGGTGCCGGCACCTCGAGCTTCAGCGAGGTGCCTCGGGCCTCGGCGGTCTCGCCGCCTACGCGCTCGACCGCGCGGTCGGCCTCGCCGACCGGCTCATCGGGATCTCGCGGCGACCGCGCATGCTCTCGGCCTGCGAGCGGGCCTCCTGGCGCCGCTTCAGTGCGCGACGAGCCGCCTGACGGCGGGCTCGAGGCGGCCGTCGGTCGCGGCGAGGTCGTGCGCGCCGACGATGCGGAGGAGACCCGGCCGGGCGTCCTGCTCGACCTGCTCGTGCCGGGCGGCGAGCGGCTCCGCGATCCGGTCGCCCCTCCGCGGTGGCACGGAGCGAAGGACGCGGTCGGGGTAGAGGTCGCGGGCGACATCGTGCATCTCCCGCGGCCTGCCCGGGTCGAACCCGTAGCGCGCCGGCGGGAGCACCGCCGTCCAGATGACGAGGCTGACGGCCTCGGCGAGCGAGATGAAGTAGCGGCGGCACGGCGTGACGAGGATCGGCTCGCCCGGATCGACCTGCGCCCAGATCTCGAAGACGTTGCCGCTCGACTCGACGACGTTGTAGAACCGCGCCACGGAGCCGCCGGCGTTGAGGGTCACCCGCTCCGCGACCAGCTTGCTCGCTCCGTAGGCCGTCTCGGGCTCGCACGCCTTGCACGTCGATGCCGTCACGACGTGACAGCCGTCGGGGGCGTGCGCGAGGACGTTGCGCGTTCCGAGCACGTTCACCTCGAGCGCGCTCATCGGGTCGCGCTCGCCCTCCGGCGCGGACTTCGCGGCGGCGAGGTGGAAGACGATCTCAGGCCGTACCTCTCGGAGCACGGCGGCCACATCGCTTTCGACTCGGACGTCGAGAGCGGGGGTGCCCGAATGCTTGTCCGTGGCAGTCACCTCGGCCGCGCCGGCGAGGATCCGGGCAACCGCGGAGCCGATGCTGCCCTCGGCTCCGGTGATCAGGATCCGCTTGCCGGCGAGGCGCGCCAGCGGCTCGGCGAGCGGAAGCGGCTGCTCGGGCCGCCCGAGCACGCGCTCGAGCCAGCTCTCACCCGAAGCTGCGACGGGCTGCAGTCCTTCGCTGCCCGCCGTCACCTGAAGAGCTCTGTGACGGGGTCGCTGTCCCGGCTCACGTCCCGCAGCCGGGGCTCCGGCGTCCCTTCGAGCTCCCGCAGCCGCTCCTCGAGGAGCGCCAGCCGCTGCGCGAGCGTCGTGCTGCGGTCTGAGAGCTTCGAGATGACGGTCGAGAAGTGCAGCAGCAGGACGAGCACGAAGAGCATCGCGAGGACGAAAAGCGCGTTGGGCGGGTACGCGATGCCGAGGCCCTTCGAGAGCTGATGGAGACCCTCGCGCCAGATCGCGAAGACGAGGATGACGCCGGCGGTGCCGAGCCAGAGGAGCGCGTACCGCTCGCGCAGCTTCCTGGAGCGGATCAGCTCGATCACGATGCCGAGCAGCGCGAACGAGGCGAGGGCGGCGAAGAGCTGGACGGGCACGGCTACTCGTCCGCGATGAGCGGCTGCCGCGGGAAGAGGCCGACGAACAGCGCGAGCAGGACCTTGACCACGTAGTAGAAGGACCGGAAGGCGGTGATCGAGGAGCGCCCGGTCAGCCGCGGCCGCATGAAGACGGGCACCTCGCAGACCCGGAGCCTCCCGCGGGCCGCGGTGACGACTGCCTCGACCTCGGGGTAGTCGTGCGGGTAGTCGGCCGCGAACAGGCGGATCCCGCGCCGGTTGACTGCCCGGAAGCCCGACGTCGTGTCGGTCATGCGCTGTCGCACACGGAGCGAGACCACCGTGGCGAATATCCCGATCCCGATCCGGCGCGCCACGGGCGCCCGGTAGGCGCGCGGCCCCGAGAAGCGCGTGCCGATCGCGAGGTCGGCGCGCCCCGCGAGCACGGGCTCGAGAAGGCGGCCGAGCTCACGGGCGTCGTGCTGGCCGTCGCCGTCGACCTGGACGGCAAGGTCGAAGCCGCGTTCCAGTGCGTACATGTAGCCGGCCTGCACGGCACCGCCGATGCCGAGGTTGACCGGCAGGCGGAGGACCCGCGCCCCGGCCTCGGCCGCGCAGGCGGCGGTGGCGTCCGTCGAGCCGTCGTCGACGACGAGAACCTCCAGCTCCGCATCGAAGGCAAGCAGCTCGAGGACGACCCCGGCGATCGAGGCCTCCTCGTTGAACGCGGGCACGATCGCGAGGCACCGTGGACGTTCCCGGCGCGCGTCGGCCGCAGTGAGCGCAACCGCCTGGGTCACGCGGTAGATATCGGCCGCTTACAGCAGTTTCTTGACCAGTTCCCAGTACCGGGCGACGAGCGGGTTGATCGCTCGAACGGGTGGCGGCACGGGAATCATCGCGGGCTCGATCACGGGGCTCAGATAGCGGGCCAGGTCACGGTCGCGCACGCGCCGGAGCCCCTGCGTCTCCCGCCGCTGGCGTCGGAGCCAGCCGGCGTGGCGGAGGAGCCACGCCCAGCCCCGCACCTTCTCGCGGCCCCACCCCTCCTTGACGGCGAGCGCGAGCATCCCGACCTCCGCGGAGGCGAGCACCGGCGCGAGCAGCGCGAGCAGCCGCGGCGAGAACGACGAGAGGACGAAGACGAGGCGGTTCCGCTCCAGCCAGTACTGCTTGCGCGGGTTGCGGGAGAAGTCGTAGTCGTGGAGGACGTCGGCGGCCGGGCTGACCACGACGCGCAGCCCGCGCAGCCGTACACGCCAGCCCAGCACGAGGTCCTCCTGGTACAGGAAGAGTTCCTCCGTGAAGCCGCCGAGCTCGCGGAAGAGGTCGCGGCGGATGGCCATCGCGGCACCGCTCGGGAACGGCACGTCCTCGAGCGCCGAGACGCTCTCGGCCGGCTCGCCGTACCCGCCCGCCCAGGCGATCCCGGTGACGTGGACCCGGTTGCCGGCGGAGTTGAGCGTCTCCGGATCGTCGAGCAGCCGCAGGCGCGCGGTCACGATCCCGACCGATCGATCCTCGAGCGGCCCGACGAGGCCGGCGAGCGCTCCCGGGGTCACGACCGTGTCGGGGTTGAGGAAGACGAGGGCGTCGCCTGTGGCCTCGGCCGCCGCGAGGTTGTTCCCCGCGCCGTAGCCGAGGTTCTCGCCCGGGTCGAGGACGACCACGCCGTCGCGCCCCCGCGCGTCCTCGATCTCCGGCCCGCCGCCGTTGTCGACGACGATCACCTCGTCAGGCGCCTCGTGGTCGAGCGAGTCAAGCAACCGCCCGAGCGACTCGCCCGAGTAGTAGGCGACGGTGATGACGGACGCGGTTAGTACGCGCCCTTCCCGGCCACGACTGCCGGGATCGTCCGGAGCAGGATCGAGATGTCGAGCCAGATCGACCAGTTCTCCAGGTAATAGAAGTCGAGCCGGACGAGATCGTCGAACTCGAGGTCGGAGCGGCCCGCGATCTGCCACAGGCCGGTCATGCCCGGGAGCACGAGGTAGCGCTTGCGGTGCCAGTCCTCCAGCAGCCGGTAGTCGCGGATCGGCAGCGGACGCGGCCCGACGAGGCTCATCTCCCCGCGGAGCACGTTCAGGACCTGCGGCACCTCGTCCAGCGACAGCCGCCGGAGCATCGAGCCCACGCGCGTGACGCGCGGATCGTCCCGGAGCTTGAACAGCGCGCCCTTTGCCTCGTTCTCGGCCTCGAGCTGCGGCTGGAGGGCGGCCGCGTCGTGGCGCATCGTCCGGAACTTCAGCATCTCGAACTCCTCCTCGCTCAGGCCGACGCGGGGGTCGCGGTAGAGGATGGGGCCGCGGGACGTGAGCTTGATCGCGGCCGCGATCGCGATCCACAGCGGGAAGCCGACCACGAGGATCAGCGTGCTCACCACGATGTCGAACGCGCGCTTGACCAGCCAGTCCGTGCCGACGAAGGCGGGAGGTCGCAGCTCGAAGAGCGGGACGCCCTGGCCTGCGATGTAGTCCGCCCGCTGTGTCAGGAGCTCCGTCGTCGTCGGCGCGAGGCGGACGCGCACGCCGCGCCGGTGGGCGAGATCGACGAGCTCGAGCAACTCGCGGTCGTCGAAGTCGGCCTCGGCGACGATCAGCTCGTCGAGATCGTTCTCGGCGACGACCCGTGGAAGGTCGGAGAGCTGGCCGAGGAACGGCAACGGCATCCCCCTGGTCGACGGCCCGACCGCGCCGACGAACTCGTAACGGATCCCGCTCCTCCCCTCGCCGAGGATGCGCCGGAGGTGGCCGACCCGGTCGCTGTCGCCCACGAGCACCGCCCGCCGGCGGACGCCTGCGGCGAGCAGGAGGTCGCCGGTGACCACGTCGTAGCTCGCGCGCAGCAGGCCGATGAAGAGGGCGCTCAGCGCGACGGCGGTCGGCGCCAGCCCGTACGTGCCGAAGTCCCTGTTCGTCCCGACTCCGTAGAGGACGCCGACGACGCCGACGAGGACGAGCGAGCCGATGATCCGGCCCCCGCCGCCGCGGCGCTCGCGCTCGGCGTAGAGGCCGGCGCGCCAGAAGACGAGGAGGGTGACGAGGAAGAGGAAGGGCAGCCACTCGGTCTCGGCGCGCCAGAGCGCGCCCCAGAGGATCTCGTCGCCGTAGTACAGCGCCCGGAGCACGAAGGCGCCGTACAGGCCGAGCACGAGCCCGCAGAGGTCGAGCGCGATCAGCGCGAGGATGCTGAGCGTGCGGCGGAGGAACGCCGTCGCCGGCGTCCCGAACACGAGGGCCCGCGCCGACCGGATGTCGCCGACGGCGGCGTGCGGCGCGGCATCCGGCGCTTCCTTGCTAGCCACGGGGCGACGAATTCTACGCTCGCCGCCCCGCGACCATCGTGCGCCGGACTACCGAGCGAAGGTCTGGAAGGACCGGAACGACGGCTTCCTCAGGCCCCGCCGGGTGACGACGCCGGACTGCCAGCCGTCTAGACGCCCCTCGTCCTTGATCAGGAACCAGATGAAGAGATCGATCCGACGCGTCCTCTTCGCCATCGCGAGCGCCTGCTTCATGTAGGCGGCCTGGTTCTTGTACGACACCCCGAAGAGGCGGTCAGGCGGGTTCGTCTGGTAGCCGTACTCGGTGATCCAGACCCGGGTCTTCCGGCCCCAGAGGCGGTTGACCTGCTTGATCAGGTCGCCCATGTTCGCCATCGTCACGGCCTTCTTCGACTTCGGCTTCGTGGTCGGCTTCTCCGTGCGGTGCCCGTAGTACGGATGGTGCGCGTACGCGTCCATGCGGCGGACGCCCGCGCGCCGGAGCCAGCTCATGAACACGAGCGGCGAGGTCGACGGCCGAGAGCTGCGCGGCGCGTCGTTCCCGCGCGGCCCGGTGACGCCGCAGGCCACTTTGTTCCCGGGGACGACGGCGGCTTTCACGCCGGCGTAGACCGCGTTGCAGATCTTCGCGTAGTCGTACGCCGCCTGGTTCACCCACTTGCGATTGGAGAGCTTCCACTGCGGCTTCAGGAAGATCGGGTTGTTGGGCTCGTTCCAGGCGAGCCAGTGGCGGACGGCCGGAAGCGTGCGAACGGGCTCGCCTTGCTCGTCCTCGATCAGGTAGTCGCCGCTGTAGCGCTTCGCCGCAGCCAGCGCGAACGCCCGGAGGTCGACAGGACGCGTCGGAACACGGTTGCGGGCGCGGCCCGCCCAGCGCGGCGTGCCGTAGATCGCGAACACGACCCTGATGTTCCGTTTGTCGGCCTCGTCGACGACCTGGTCGACCGCCTTCCAGTTGTACGCCGGGTCTGCCGGGTCGGTCGGCTTCTTGGGTCGGCGCTTCGCCACTGCCGCCCAGTCGAGGGTCGTGCGGACAACCCCGGCGCGGAGCGCGCGGAGCTGTGTGAAGGCCCACGTGGTGTTGCCGTAAACCTGAGCGTCGTCGTAGAAGCCGAAGAGCGTGCCCGCGGTCGAACGCTTCGCCGCCGAATCGGCGTCACGAGTCGCGGACGCCGCTCCGACGGCGGCGAGAAGGCTTAACGCGAGCAGCAGGGCGACACGTCTAAACACGAATTTGCTCCCTTCCGAGACTGGGCAACATTCGGCGCAGGCCCTCTTCGAGCTCGATCTCGGGAGCCCAGCCGAGGATCTCCTTCGCGCGTGTGATGTCAGGCTGTCGAACTTGCGGGTCGTCGACCGGCAGCGCCTCGTGGACGATCTCGCTCTTCGACTCCGTGACCCGGATGACCGTTTCCGCAAGCTCGAGGATCGTGAACTCGCCGGGATTTCCGAGGTTCACCGGCAGGTGCTCACCGCTCGCGGCGAGCAAGTAGAGCCCGCGGGTCAGGTCGTCGACGTAGCAGAAGCTCCGAGTCTGAGAGCCGTCGCCGAACACGGTGAGCGGCTTGTGCTCCAGCGCCTGGCGCACGAACGTCGGGATCGCCCGACCGTCGTACGCCCGCATCCGGGGACCGTAGGTGTTGAAGATCCGGACGATCGCCGTGTCCACGCCCTGCTGGCGGTGGTACGCCATCGTCATCGCCTCTGCGTACCGCTTCGCCTCGTCGTAGACGCCGCGCGGGCCGGTGGGGTTGACGTGGCCCCAGTACGTCTCCGGCTGGGGATGCACCGCGGGGTCGCCGTAGATCTCGCTCGTGGAGGCGAGTAGGAACCGGGCGCGCTTCCACTTGGCGAGGCCGAGCGCGTTGTGCGTGCCGTACGACCCGGTCTTCAGCGAGTGGAGCGGCTGCCTGAGGTAGTCGATCGGGCTTGCGAGCGCCGCGAGGTGGAACACGAAGTCGACGGGCTCGTCGATGTCGATGCGCTCGATGACGTCGTGGTACAGGAACGTGAACCGTTCGTCCCGGATGTGCTCGAGATTCGTCAGCGTGCTCGACTCGAGGTTGTCGATGCAGATCACCCGGTGGCCCTGGGTGAGGAGGTACTCGCAGAGGTGAGAGCCGAGAAAGCCGGCTCCGCCGGTGACGACGGCCGTAGGCATCCGCGCAGGGTAGCCCTCCTCGCGGTTGGACAAGCCGATGCTTTACGAACGGTTAACGGCGAAGGCCGGTGCTTGCAGGCTATTTGTCACCAATGAGCAGTCGACCGTCCTTCGAGGCACCGGCGGCACCGAAGGTGGTTGGCACGACGGTCGAGGAGGACTATCGTCTCGACGCACGGTCGAAGCGTGGGAGATGTCTGCGGAACGCTATGACCCAGTCGGCAGGGTGCTGCGAATCGGGCTTGCAGCCCTGATCGTCGTCCTCATCCTTCAGTCCGCGGTGGGATTCATCGTGCCGCTCGCATTCGACTCCTTCAACTCACGACCCTTCGGCCCTCCCGACCGCCTCGTCTTTCTCGACCTGGACCGAAACAACGGTCTCCCCGACCTCGTCTCCACGTTGGCGATCGTCGCCGCCGCGGTCGGAGCGCTCATCCTTGCGAGGTTCGACAAACCATTCCGCCCTCAGGCGGCTGCGCTTTCGGCCCTGCTCCTCATCATCGCGCTCGAAGACCTCATGCAGAGCGAGGCTGGAAGCACTAGCGAATCCGCGCTCTTCGTGGCCGCCACCGCGCTCACGGCAGCGGTTCTCATCGTCGCGGCCCTTCGCCGCGCACCGTTCCGTGTTGGGCTCTGTCTCCTTCTCGGCCTCGTCTCCCTTGGACTTGCCGTCAGGGGCGCATATACCTACGACCAGCTCTTGAACGTGCTAGGACGCGGCGACGAGCACCGCGGTGAATTCGATTACGAGCTCGGTATCGTCATCAAGCAGGCACTCGAGCTTGCCGGGTGGAGCCTCGTGGCAATCGGCCTCTGGGCGACTGCGTTCGCCGCCCGCGCCCGGTCTGAGACGCTGCCCACCCGAGACCGGCCAGCCGCAGAGCCCGCAAGCAATCCGCGGTAGCCGATTTCGGCGGCAGGTTTCCCGGGCTCTAAGCCCTACCGCAGGTCTTTGTTCGATTCCATGTCGAACCGGCCGCGTGAGCGGCCTGTCCGCCGCAGGGCGGACCGGTGGAAGGGGTCTGGGGAAACCGGGAGGTTTCCCCAGCTCCACGCGCTACCTCAGGTCTTTGTTCGACTCCATGTCGAACCACATGGCAAACAAGGAGAACTGCGTCCCCGAGATCAGGAGTAGCGCGACGAGGGTCGCGGTGCCTGCCGTGATGTCGCCGCCGAGGAAGATCCGCTCGATCGCGATCCAGATGCCGAGGGCAAGCCCCAGCGACGTCATCACGATCCCAAGCGCGTAGAAGAAGACGAGCGGGTGGAAGTCGCGGATCACGTACTTCTCCCGAAGACGCCAGAAGAAGCCCTTGAAGAGGAGCCAGGCGATGGCGGGGATCACCCGCCAGAGGCGGATGCCGGAGCGCTCGCCGACGTCGTAGATCGGCCGGGAGGGAAAGTCCCGGACGCGCGCGTTCCAGACGTTCAGGTGGACGAGCATGTCGTTGGGGAAGCCGTAGCGCGGGTAGATGCGGTCGAGGTCGAGCAGCTGGAGCGTCGGCCGTGAGATCGCCGTGAAGCCGGACTGCGAGTCGGCGACGTGCCAGTAGCCGGAGGCGATCTTCGTCAGCATCGAGAGGACGGCGTTGCCGAGGTAGCGGTGCCGCGGCATCAGCTGCCACGCCTGCCCGGTGAAGAGACGGTTGGCCTTCGCGTAGTCGACATCGCCCCGGGCGGCGGCGCCGACGAGGGTCTCGAGATCGCCCGCGTCCATCTGCCCGTCCGCCGCCATCACCGCCGTGACGTCCACCTTCTCGTCCAGCGCGCGCTTGTAGCCGGTGACGATGGCGGCCCCGACGCCGAGGTTCCGGTCGTGGGCGATCACCTCCACGCGCGGGTCGCGCGACTCCTCCGCCCGGGCGGCCGTGTCGTCGCTCGAGTGGTCGTCCACGACGTAGATGCGGTCGACGAAGGCCGGGATCGTCGAGAGCGTGCGGCCGATCAGCTCCTGCTCGTCGTGGGCCGGGACGACGACCGCGACCCGCTTGCCGTCCAGCACGCTACGCGTCCTACGTACGACGGAAGCGACGCTCGGTCGGCTCCCAGAGGATCGCCGCGAGCAGCCCCAGGACGAGGCCGATCAGACCGCCGACGACGAGCGACCGCCCGACGCTGCGCGCGGTGGTCTTCCGCGGCGCCGCCTGCTCGACGATGCTCGGCTGCTCGACGTTCTCCGCCAGCGAGAGCGCCTGCTTCGCCTCGAGCAGGTCCTGTGTCACGAGGCCGCGCCGCTCGACGAGCGACCCGATGGTGGCGTTGAGGGTCGTGACTCCGATCAGGCGGTCGGTCGCGGCGAGGCTGCGATCGGTCTGGAGGCGGTTCAGCTCCGCCTGGGCCTGATTCAGCCGCCGCTCGCTCTCTGCGAGCTCGCGCTCGTCGGCATTGATCCGCTGTTGGAGCGCCGCGATCTTGTCCTCGACGTAGGGAGACACGTCGTCGACGATCTCCTGCGCGAGCAGGTTGGCCGCCCGGGCGGTGACGCGGGGGTTCTGCCCGGTGACGGCGACCTCCATCAGCGGAGTCGTGCCTGCGACGGCTCGGCGGCCGGCCGGCGGAGAGACCTGCCGGCTCGTGACGTTCGCGCGGAGCTTCGCGAGTGACATCCCGCTCTTCTCGGCGACGCTCCGCAGGACGCCCTCGTTGTGGACGATCTCGTTGACGGTCGACGGGTTCGTGGCCAGCCCGGGAACGGGCGCGCCGCCCGTCGGCGAGAACGGCTGGCCGAGGTAGAGCGTCGCCTCGGCGCGATAGACCTGTCCGCCGCCGAGCGCGAGGGCGTAGCCGACGGCCAGCCCGAGCGCGAGGCCGAGCACCGGCAGCCACCAGCGCCGCCTGACGGCCTCCCACCAGCCGCGGACGTCGACCTCGCGCTCCGCTTCGAGGTCGAGCTCGTCGGGCGGGACTCGCTGCCGCGTCGTCGTCATCCGGCCGAGACCCTAGCGAGGAGGCCGGAGTAAAGCTGCTCATGAGCCTCGGCGATCGCGCTCCACGAGAGCGCCTGCCGGGCCAGCTCGGTGCCGCGATACGCGCGCTCGAGCGCCCCGGGGTCGTCGAGGAGACCGCGGATGGCCTCGGCGAGCGCCGGGGGGTCGTCAGGCGGGACGACGGCGCCGGCGCCGTGGTCTCGAACGGTGTCGCCGAGCGCCCCCGTGTCGGTCACGACGGCGGGCCGGCGATGCCCGAGCGCGGTCGCGAGCGCACCGGAGGCAGATTCCGTGCTGCGGTACGGGTAGACCGCGAGGGTGGCCACCCGCATGAGCGCCGCGACCTCGCTCTCCGGCAGGTAGCCGAGCCGCCACTCGATCCGGTCGGCGACGCCGAGTTCCGCCGCGAGCGCCAGCACGGGCTCGACCGGGTCGAGCGGATCCCCCGCCACGACGAGTGTCGCGCCGGGAATCTCCGGCAGTGCACGGACGAGCACGTCGAGACCCTTGTAGTCGCGGATCAGGCCGAAGAAGAGCAGCGTGCGTCCCGACGGCGGCTCGATCTCGGCGGTGGAAGCGGCGTCGAAGGTGCCGTGCGGGATGCGGACGGCGCGCTCCGGCGGCACGCCGAAGCCGGCCAGCTGGTCGGCGCCGCTGCGCGTGTGGACGACGATCCGGTCGAAGGCTGCATAGACCATGCGCCGGCCCTCCCGGTCCGCCTCGCCGGCGTGCGGGAGGACGTTGTGGGCCGTCAGCACCCGCGGCCGGGGCAACCTCCGGACCCAGGGCAGGTCTCGCCGACCCAGCGGGAGCCACTGGACGTGCGCGACGTCCGGCTCGGCTCGGCGCACGTGCGCCAGCAGCCGGGCGACGCTCGGCACGTACTCGGCCGCCTTCAGGGGCCGGCGCAGCCGCGAGCGCGGGGCGCGCCGCAGGAGTCGGCTCGAGAGCGGCAGGAAGAGCTCGCTCCGCCGGTAGCCGTCCGGCCTGGGCGGCTCGCCGAACGCGAACGGGGAGGTGAGAAGCTCGACCTCGTGCCCGCGCGCCGCGAGCGCCGAGGCGAGGTGGTGGTCGTACGCCGGCGAGTACGAGGGCGGATCGAGCAGCGCGATTCGCACCGGGCCAGCATCATAGGTTCGCTGCAAGCAGCTTTGGACGTCCTCTACTTCCACCAGTACTTCGCCACCCGGCGGCGCTCGACGGCGACGCGCTCGTACGAGCTCGCCCGCCGGCTGGTCGAGCGCGGCCACCGTGTGACGATCGTGAGCCGCGACACGCGCAGGCTGGAGGCGGGCCGTGAGGGCCGCCCGGCCGGCCGCCTCGTCGCGCGCGAGCAGGTGGACGGTATCGACGTGCTCTTCCTGAACATCCCGTACGCAAACCGCTACTCGAAACCGGTCCGCCTGGCGTCCTTCACCGCGTTCACGGTCGGCGCGGGCATCGCAGGCGCGCTCGAGCGGCGGCCGGACGTCGTCTTCGCCTCGTCGACGCCGCTGACGATCGGGATCGCCGGCCTCGCGACGGCGCGGCTGAAGCGCGTCCCGTTCGTCTTCGAGATCCGCGACCTCTGGCCCGCCGTGCCGGTGCAACTCGGGGCGCTGAAGAGCGAGCCTGCCGTCAGGGGCGCCGAGTGGCTCGAGCGGCGGCTGTATGACGGCGCCGCGAAGATCGTCGTCCTCAGCGAGGGCGCGAAGGAAGACCTGGAGCGGCGCGGGATCCCGAGCGAGAAGCTCGCGCTGATCCCGAACGCCGCGGACCTGGACGTCTTCCGCCCGGACGTGGTGGACGACGGCTTCCGGGCGACGCACGGCCTGGAGGACAAGTTCGTCGCCCTCTACGCGGGGGCCATGGGCCGCGCGAACGGGCTCGACCAGCTCGTCGACGCCGCGGAGGCGCTGCGTCGGCGCGGCGAGGAACGGGTCGCGATCGTCGCGCTGGGAGACGGGGCCGAGCGGCCGAGGCTGGAGGAGCGGGTCCGAGACCTCGGCCTCGACAACCTCCTGCTCCTGCCGCCGGTCGCGAAGGAGGAGTTGGCCGGGATCGTCGGCGCAGCCGACGTCACGCTCACGATCTTCGCCCCATATCCCGTGCTGGAGACGAACTCGCCGAACAAGTTCTTCGACTCGCTTGCCGCCGGGAAGGCGGCGATCGTCAACCTGGACGGCTGGGTGCGACGGCTCGTCGAGGAAAACGACGCCGGAGCGTGGGTGCCGGCCGGCGAGCCGGAGGCGCTCGCCTGGGCGCTGAGCGCGCTCGCAGGCGACCCGGAGCGCGTTTCCCGGATGGGCCGGAACGCGCGTGACCTTGCCGAGCGCGAGTTCTCCCGCGATCTCATGGCGGAGCGGCTCGAGCGAACGCTCGAGGAGGCGGTCGGGTGAGGAAGGCGGTCGTCTTCGGCCTCCTGCACGCCGGGCTTGCCGTCACGCGGAGCCTCGGCCGCGCGGGCATCCCGGTCGTGGGCGTCGCCTGGAGCCCGCAGGACTTCGGGCTCAGGTCGCGCTATCTCACCGCCAAGCATCTGGTCGAGGGCGACCGCGCGGCGTTCGAGGCCGTGCACGCGGAGGCGGCCGGCGACCGGGTCGTCCTCTTCCCCGACCGGGACGAGCACGTCGAGTGGGCGCTCGACCACTGGGACGAGGTGAAGACGATCGCGGACCTGCCGCTCCCGGCCGACCGCGAGGCCGTCGTCCGTCTGCGGCGGAAGGACGTCCTCCCGCAGGTCGCGGCCGAGGCGGAGGTGCCCTCGCCGGCGACCGTCCTGGCGGACGGAGACGCCGCCGTGCGGGAGGCCGGTCTCCGCGCGCCGATGGTCGTCAAGGCGGTCGAGGGGCAGGAGTTCGCGCTCACCTTCGGGCAGAAGGCGGTGGTCGCCGGGAGCGTCGACGAGGCGCTGGCCGTCGCCAGCGAGGCGCGGAACCGCGGCTTTCAGACGATCATCCAGGAGGTCGTCCCGGACTCGCACGAGCAGGTCTACTCGCTGCTGGCGTACGTCGCCCGCGACGGCCGGCCCCTCGTCACGCTCGTGGGCCGGAAGGTGCGTCAGGGGCCGCTCCGGTTCGGCACCAGCGCGATCTTCGAGGTCGACTACGAGCCGACCGTGCTCGACCAGGGGCTCCGGCTGCTCCGAGCGGCCGGCTACACGGGCATCGCCCACGTCGAGTTCGCGCTGGATCCGCGGGACGGCGCGTTCCGCGTGCTCGAGGTCAACACCCGCCTGCCGGTCTGGGCCGCGCTCGCCGCGAACCGGCACCTCGACCTGCCCCGGATCGCCTACGACGACCTCATCGGCCGCGAGGTCGAGCCGCTGCCGACCTTCACCGCGAATCTGACCTGGATCTACCTCGCCAAGGACGTCCACGTCTCGCTCCAGATGGCCCGCCGCGGCGAGCTCGGGCCGCGCGAGTTCCTCCGCGGCTACCTGCGCCGGCCGAAGGCGAGAGCGATCTTCGCGCGGGACGATCCGTGGCCGGCGGTCGCCTCTCTCGCCTACCTGCGCTCGAGAACGCCATAGTTCCGCCATGGAGCTCCACCCATGAGGACGGCCATGTCATCAGGCCGCGCTGGATGCCCCGAGCCGGCGTCCTCAATCGCGCCCGTATCTCCGGATATGGACGCGATCTGCGTCCTTGGCTCGTGCCACCCATCGCACCCTGACAACGGGCAGCCCTCATGAGCGGAGCTCCCGTGCGCAGACTGGTCGACCTCAGCGGCGCCTCGTTTCTCGCAGTTCTCCTCTCGCCGATCCTGGCCGGGCTCGCGCTTGCGATCCGACTGACCATGGGCCGCCCGATCCTCTTCCGCCAGCTCCGGCCGGGGTACAAGGGCGAGCCGTTCGAGGTCTACAAGTTCCGGACGATGAAGGACGCGGTCGGGGAGGACGGCGAGCCGCTCCGCGACGAGGAGCGGCTGACGAAGGTCGGGATCTTCATGCGGCGGCTCAGCCTCGACGAGCTGCCGCAGCTCTGGAACATCGTGAAGGGCGACATGAGCTTCATCGGGCCGCGGCCGCTGCTGATGGAGTTCCTTCCCTGGTACTCGCCGGAGCAGATGCGCCGCCACGACGTCAAGCCGGGCGTCACCGGGTGGGCGCAGGTGCAGGGCCGGCACGACATTCCCTTCTCGAAGCGCCTCGCCCTCGACGTCTGGTACGTGGACAACCGCAGCCTGGGCCTCGACCTGAGGATCCTCGGGCTCACGATGCTCAAGGTGCTCTCGATGCGGGGCTCGCAGGCGGCGCAAACCGACGCCGAGGTGGACGACGTCGGGCTACACGATGCGGTGCGCCGCGAGCGCGGCCTGATGTGACGGCTGTGACGGAGACGACGTGGGAGGTCGGGGGCGAGTTCCACTCGCCGGTGGAGACGCCGCGGCCCTTTCATCCGTGGCCCCGGCCTGCCGTCTGGTACGCCCTCGGCCGGCATGCCGTCGCTGCGCTCCTGGAGTCGCTGCGCGTGCGCACGCTCTGGCTCCCGGACTACTTCTGCCACGAGGTCGCGGTCGACTGGGAGGCACGCGTCGCGGTCCGGACCTACGAGGACGACCCGCGGTGGCGCGAGCCTCGGTGGGAGACGCTCGACGCGTCGACCGGTGACGCTGTCCTCGCTGTCAACTACTTCGGCGCCCGCGCGGAGCCGGGCTGGGAGGAGCGGCGGGACGAGGGTCGCTGGCTCCTCGTCGACGACCACTCCCACGACCCGTTCTCGCCGTGGGCGGTTGCCTCGGCCGCCGACTACGCGTTCAGCTCGCTGCGGAAGACGCTGCCGGTGCCGGACGGAGGCATCCTCTGGTCGCCGCGCGGGCTGGACCTCCCTCCGCAGCCTCGTGGGACGGCGGAGGGCAGCGACCTCAAGCTCGCCGCGATGCTGCTCAAGGGCCGCTACCTGGACGGCGGTGGCGAGGACCTGAAGGAGCGGTACCGCCGGCTGCAGCTCGACGGCGAGGCGTTGCTCGGTCAGGCGGCGTTGGCGGCGGCGTCGCCCGCCGCGCGCGAGGCCGTGATCGGCGGTGCGCCTCTCCCCTGGCGCGCGCGGCGGGCGGACAACACGGTGCACCTGCTCGGGCTCATAGCCGGGATCGAGATCGCCGAGCCGGTCTTCGACGAGTGGCCGGCCGGTGCGGCGCCGCTCGGCGTCGTCCTCGCGTTCCCGTCCGAGATGGTCCGCGACCGCGTGCGCGAGACGCTGCGCGAGGCCGACGTCTACTGCCCCGTCCACTGGGCTGTGCAGCGCCCGGCCTCCGAGCGGGTACAGGACCTTGCGTCGCGCGTGCTGACGATCCCGACGGACTGGCGCTACTCCGGCGCCGACATGGAGCGGGTCGCAGGGCTTCTGCGCGAAGCCGCGGCGCTCGTGTGAGCGCCGAGACGCTCGCCGCCGACGACGGGCGGTGGGATGCGCTCGTCGACGCGGCGCCGACGCCGGACGTCTATTTCCGTCCGGGCTACTGCCGCGCCTACGAGGCGGCGGGCGAGGGGCGGCTCGTCGGCGTGCGGACGGAGGGCGCGCTCTTCCCGCTTCTCCTCCGCGACCTCCCGTTCGGCGCGGACGGGTACGACGCCGTCACGCCGTATGGCTACGGCGGGTACCTGCCGCTCGGGACGGGGTCGGACCCCGTCGCGGATCTGCAACGGCTTCGTGCCTCTTGCACGTCGAGCGGCGTCGTGAGCGTGATGCTTCGGCTACACCCTTTGGTTGGGGGACTCGGTGACCTGTCCGCACTGGACTGGGCCGACGTGCGGCACCACGGGCCGACCACGGCGATCGATCTCGCCCGCATCGAGGACGGCCGACTCCGAGGGCTGAGCAAGGGACGAAAGGCCGACCTCTCCGTGGCCCGCCGCGAGCTCGAGGTCTCCTGGGAGTCGGGCGACGAGGCGCTCGAGCGCTTTCGGGCCGTGTACGACGGGACGATGAGGCGGATCGGCGCAGCAGACACCTACCTGTTCCCCCGCGAGTACTACCGGGAGCTCGCCGCAGGGCTCGGCGACGGTCTCGGCGTCGCGCTCGCGCTTCGCGGCGACGAGGTGACGGGCGGCGCGCTGTTCCTTGCCGACCGGGTCGGCCGGTTCGCGCACTACCACCTGAGCGGCACGACCGAGGTGGGCCGGGAGCTCAAGGCAGGGACCCTGCTCGTCCACGAGGGTGCGATCTGGGCGGCCGGGCGCGGCTGCGAGCTGCTCCACCTCGGCGGCGGAACCTCGGGCGCGGACAGTCTCTACGCGTTCAAGCGAAGCTTCGGCGGCGACGAGCTCGCCTATTCGTTCGCGACGCTCGTGATCGATCCGGATCGCTACGAGGCGCTCGTCGCTCGGCGGACCGAGGAGCCGGAACCGCTGCGCCCCGACTTCTTCCCCGCGTACCGCGCGTAGACCTCCTGCGTCTTCCGCGTGACCGCGTCCCAGGAGAACCGCTCCGCGGCCCGTCGTCGCCCCGCCTCACCCATGCTTCGCCTCAGCTCGCGGTCGCCGAGCAGCCGGTCGATGCCCGTCCGCAGCGCCGGGACGTTGCCCGGCTCCACGAGGATCCCCGTCTCGCCGTTGACGACCAGGTCGAGCAGCCCCCCGACCCCGCTCGCGACGACGGGGCGGCCGTGGGCCATCGCCTCGAGGCACGCGACGCCGAAGCCTTCCCGGAGCGAGGGACAGACGACGACGGCGGCCCGGGCGTAGAGCGCCGCGAGCTCGGCGGGAGGCAGCATCCCGCGTGCCATCGGAACACGATCGCGAAGCGGCCCGTCTCCGGCCACGACGAGGTTGAGGTCCTCGGCGGCAAGCATGAGCTCGACGACGCCCTTCTCCGGCGAGAGCCGCCCGGCGTAGAGCACCTCGGGCGGATCGGCCTCCTCGCCGACCTCGGCCGGAAGTTCGACGCCGCTCGGGACGACCTCGATCTGCCGGGCTCCCAGCCGGGTCGCGTCCCCGGCGAGCGCCGCCGAGGGACAGACGACAGCCTCGGCGCGACGGATGACGGCACGTGCGAGCGACGGGGCCCGCCGGGCGAGCTCGACGTCGGTGCCCCAGAGCTGGACGACGAACGGCCTGCCCGTCGCCAGCGCGGCGATGCCCGAGGGGAGCCAGTGCGCGTGGACGAGGTCGGCGTCACGCGCCGCCCGCCTCGCCGCCCGGCTGTACGCAGCGAGGAAGGCCGGGACGAGAGCCGCACGCCAGGGCCGGCGGCGTAGGTTGCCGACGATCCCTGACCCGTACGCGAGGCGGAAGTGCTTGAACGACGCGGGCGAGACGACCTCGATCTCCGTGCCTGCCTCACGCAGGTGCTCGACAGCGTCGGCGACGAACCTGCCGGCGGTGTCCGTCGCCGAGCGCGGATACGACGTGGCGAGGACGACGACTTTCATGCGGCCGGGAGCCTGCGGCCGAAGACGACCGGGAGCGCGAGAGCGAGCATCGCGAGCGCGTAGAAATACGACTGCTGCATCGTCAAGTAGAAGGCGTTCGCCGCCATCACGCCGACGACCGCCGCGGTCAGCCCCCACGCAAGCGGCCGCACCCGGGCGGCGAGCGGGTCGCGCAGCTGGGCGAGCGCCTTGCCGAGCCGGTGACCTGCCCGGAGCCGGCGGAACAGCCACACGATGAAGGCGGCAAAGACGGCGGCCCCCGCGATGCCGGTCTCGATCAGCAGCGCGGCGTAGAACGAGTGCGGCCCCCAGTTCGTCAGGCCCGTGGCGGCCTCGTAGTAGACGGAGAACGTGTTCAGGCCGAGTCCGAAGAGCCAGTGTCCCTCCAGCGCGGGGCGGATCAGCTCGTAGACCTGGAAATGGGTCGCGGTGGATCCGGACTCGGTGTCGAGGCGGGACCGGACGACGGTCTCGAAGAAATCCACTCGCCGCGAGACGATCACCGCCAGCACGAGCGCGAGGCCGCCGAGCGGAACGAGCACGGCGGCGGAGACGAGCTTCCGGCCGTACGGGAAGAGCAGCACCAGCACGCCGGCGAAGAGGCCCAGCAGCCCACTCCGCGAGAGCGTGGCGAGCTCGACGAGGAGCAGGAAGGGCAGCAGCAGCATCAACGGGACCCGCAGCGGGTGCCCCCGCTCGAGCCGCAGGTAGATCGGTGTCAGGATCAGAAGCGGCAGCAGGAGAACGATCCCGAGGTGGTTCGGGTCGTTCGTGAGGGCGTTCGGCCGGTAGACGTCCGCTCCCTGGACGGCGCCGTAGAAGTTGATCGGCCGAGCCTCGCCGAGCAGCGGCCCGAGCACCGTCTGGTCGAGGTCCCGTCCGGTCTCGGCGAAGGCGAGCTGCACGACGGCGTAGAGCCCGTTGAGCGCCACGCCTGCGCAGAGGGCGCCGAGGGCGACCCAGTAGAAGGCGATCGGACGGCGGCCGAGATAGGCGATCCCGACGGCGGCGAAGCTGAAGGTGATCGCGAAGCGCGCGAGCCCCTTGGCGAACTGGGCGGCGGCCTGCTGGGTCTCGATGTTGTAGAAGCCGGCGAGGTAGACGACGAGGAATGCCGCGGCGAAGAGGAGAACGATCGCGACCGTGCGCGGAATCTTGCGAGGCCAGGTTCCGAGCCGCTCGAGGGTGAACGAGGCGACGAAGAGCACGGCGAGGATCCCTGCGAGCCCGATCGTGCCGGCGAGCTCCCACTGGATCTTCTCGAAGCTCACACAGAAGAGCGTCGCGAGGAAGAGGAACGAGGTGACGCGCGAGAGGATCACGCAAGGCTGCCGATCAGGTCGGCGAGCTCCCGGGAGCGCGTCCGGCGGGACAGGCGCTCGCGGAGCTCGGGTGTGAGCGGCGTCCCGTTCAATCGGCCGCCGCGATAGTCGGCATCGAGGCGCTCGATCGCGGCGCGCAGGCCGTCCACGTCGTCGGGCGCGACGACGGTGCCGGCGCCGGTCTCGCGAATGAGGTCGGCGGCGGCCCCGTCGGGCGGCACGGCGGCGAGGATGGGGCGCTCCGCTGCCAGGTACTCGAAGACCTTCGCGGAGAGCACCGCCCGCCCGCGCCCTCCCGACTCGGGGATCAGGAGGAGCAGCGCTTCGGAGTCCTTCTGGATCGCGAGGACCTCCCGCCGCGGCAGGTACGGGTGGAGCTCCAGCCGGTCGCCGAGGCCGAGGCGCTCCGCGTACTCGCGGTCGGCGGCGCGGAAGTCGCCGACGAACCGGAGCACCGCGTCCGCCTTCGAGCCCGCCAGCGCGTCGAGGATCGGCCTCGGGCTGCGGCGGCCGAAGAAGCTTCCCGTGTGCGTGATCCGGAGCCGGGTCGAGCTGTGGTACTCGAGCCCCGCGAAGTCCTCGAAGTCGCAGCCGTTCGCGATCGTCTCGACGCGGGCGGCTCCGAGCTCGCGCAGCTCGTCCGCGATGGGCGCCGAGACGGCGACGACGGCGTCGGCGCGGCGGGCGACGAGCCTGGCGACGCTCGCGCCGGTCCGCTCCTTCGCGCGCACGAGCGCGCTCTCGGTCCTGCGGTGCGGGTTGGAGACCATCGAGTCACGCAGGTCGGCGATCCAGTGCGCGCCTGTCGCCCGCTTCACCGCCGCGCCGATCAGGTGCACGGACGTGGGCGGCGAGGTGGTGAGCACGACGTCGATCTCCTCTCGCCTCGCGATGCGGATCGCGGCAGGGATCGCCGTCAGGTTCCAGGTCACGTTCTCGTCGGGGGCGAGCGCTCGGCGGAACGTGAGCCCCGCCTTGCGGGCCGTGCGCTCGATGCCCGTGAGGCCGTGCAGCTCCTCCGCTGGCAGCCGTCCTTTCGGGCCGATGTACCGCACGCGGTGCACCCAGGCCTGCGTCGGTGGGGCGAGGTCCTCGTCGCGGTGAACCCATTTCGGGTCGTCGGGCGCGAGCACGTGGGTCTCGATCCCGAGCGCCGGCAGGTGGGTCGCGAACTTGAGCGGCCGCTGGACGCCTCCCCCGCCGGCGGGCGGGAAGTAGAGCGAGACGATCAGGACCTTCACGGCTGCGAAGGCTAGTGCCCCTCCAGGCAATACACGCCTGCTTCTGGCCCGCGATCACGCGGCGCCAGAGCCCACCCTCGCCCTTGCCAAGGCTGCCCGCCTCGGCCGCGGACGAGTGCGGCCTCTGGCTTGGTGCTCGCGACCCAGGAACGGGGCAGCATCCCCTGAAGGGGCACTAGATCGCCCCGAGGCCGCTCCACGGCCACTGTCGCCAATGGTCGACGAGACCGGCGCGCACGGGGTTTCGCAGGACGTAGCGGCACACGGCCCGAATGTGCCTGTCGCCTTCGACCAGGCGGGCGTCGAACCGGTTCTGGAAGAGATGGCCGGGGCGGTCGTAACGCCTGTTGAACCGCATCGCGTACAGGCAGTTGAGCCGGTGCATGCCGGCGGAGAGGTTCGGGCGGGTCGCCGCGAGCACGAGGTGGTAGTGGTTCGGCATCAGGCAGAAGACGCGCGTCGACCATCCGAACCGACTCACCACGTCTCCATAGAGCACGAGAAACGCACGGAAGTCGTGGACGTCGAGGAAGATTTCGGACGCAGCGACGCCTCTCGCCGTTACGTGGTACGTGCCGTCTCCCAGAAGCGTTCGAGGGCGGCGCGGCACGTCTCGACGGTACGGGAGATCGCACGAGAACAGGGCGCCTGCGCGCCTTTCGGCACACATCCGTGACGCTCTCGGCACAAGAGCCATGTCCCCGCCCGCCGGGCCCGAGGGACAGTCCCTCGCCGCACGCTGCGGCTCAGAGCCGGTAGAGCAGGTAGCGGTCGTCGGCGTAGCGAACCGGCAGCGCCGGGCGGAGGAAGGAGCGCCGCCGGTCGATGACGAGCCAGTCCGCGCCGTAGCGCCGCGGAATCGCCAGGTCGCCCGTCCGCAGGAATCGCACGACGTCGCGCCGCCGCGCATACGGCCGGTTTTCCCGTGTGTCCGCCACGTGCGCAGGCGGTCCCGCGGCGACGTAGACCGGCGCGAGCGCCGCGATCCGGTAGCTCGTCTCCAGGTCGGAGAAGACGATGTTGCCCTCAGGAAGCGCCTGCAACTCCCGCACGAGCCCGGGCGTCAGCGGCACGCGCGGGCCCGGAGGCTCGTGCCAGTCGCGCATGCCCTGGACGGCGATCGGCAGGACGAAGAGCAGCGCAGCGAGCCCGGCCCAGCGGCCACGGCGCTCGATGCTCCCCCAGCGCCGGTCGATGAGGATCCCGGCCGGAATCGCCGCAACGGCGCCCAGGAGCCCGATCCAGGTCGCGAGCGCCGGCCCGCCATGGTCGAGGTGCGGCACGAAGTCTCCCTCCCAGGTCAGCTGGAGCCAGAGGCCGGCGGCGAGCGCCGCCGGCAGCGCGGCACCCCGCAGGAACCCGGCGAGCACCACGCAGCCCCCGGCGAACGCATACGCGTACGGCATGAAGCCGGCGAGGCGCCGAGCCTGGGAGATGGAGACGAGATCCGCGAACGAGGGAAACAGGAACGGCACGAGCGTCAGCACGAGGATCGAGAGCGACCCGCCGACGACGAGCGCCGCCCAGCGGCTCCGCGAGGCGAACGCGGCGAGCGGGATCGCCACGAGCCCGGCGACCGCGACCGCCCCCCTCCGCCCGAACACCTCGGGCGTGAGGGCGTAGCGCTGCAGCGAGTCGACGTCCAGCTCGTGCGCATACCGATCGAGCGCGCGCCGCACCTCCTCCTGCGCCGGCGTGTGACTCGCCGTGTCCTCGACGAGCGGGGTGAGCCAGAGGAAGACGGCCGCGCTCGGCAGCCCCACCGCCGCCAGCCCCGCCGAGACCGTCAGGAAGTCCCGTCGAGCCCAGATCGCCCGCACGAGCCCGAACCCGCCGAGCGGTATGAGCAGAAAGAGCGCGTACGTCGGATGCGAGAGCGCGATCGCGAGCGACGCCGCCGCGACGGGCACGGCGAAGAGCGGCCTCCGCTCCCGGATCAGGAGGAAGAGCGACGCGAGCACCATCGGGACTAGCAGCTGCCGCGCCGCCGTCGCCGGCAGCGCGAGCGACCCGTAGGCGCCGCCGTCGCCGGGCGCGAGGCCGGTGATGGCCACCTGGCCCGCGAGCACGGCGACCCCGCCCCACACCGAGTCGAAGACAGCACGGCCGGCCTCGAACGCGAGCACGAACGCGAGCGGCACGAGGATCGCAGCCTCGTTGAGCACGACGTCCGTCGGGTCGACGCCGGCCAGCTTCGAGACCATCGCCAGGACCGCATGCCAGAGTGGGAAGGCATAACCGGGATGCGGCCCCCCGTCCGCGAACTCCCCGACCGAGTCGATCGACAGCTTGTCGAACGCCTCGAGCTTCCGCACCCGCGCGAGATGGAACAGGGCGTCGCCGCCGAGCGCGGGGCCGAACCGCCAGATGAAGACGCCGAAGGCGACACCGGCCCCGGCCACCGCCCAGGTCGCCCAGTGCAGGCGGACGCGCTCCGCGCGGAAGGCAAACGGCAGCGCCGCCACGGCCGCGCCCGCGACCACGATCAGCGCGACGAGGATCGACGTTCCGAGCGCGAAGGTCACGAGCAGCCCGAGGAACACGACCCCGAGGGAGAGCGCCGCGGCCTCCGCGACGGCCGGCAGCCGGAGAGCCCGCGCGATGAGCGCCCCGGGGATGAGCAGGCAGAGCGAGGCGGCGGTCAGCCGCAGCGCCAGCCCTGCGCCCTCGGCCGGAAGCAGGCGCGCGACCGCCAGCAGCGGGATCGCCGCGAGGACGAGCGGGATCCGCCTCACCGCGTGGATTCCAGAAGCGCGCCGGCCGGCGCGCCGGCCACCCACTCCGCCGCATCCCGGTAGACAGCGCGCCGCTCGCCCCGGAACACCACCGAGCGAAGCCGCAACCCCGCCAGGATTACCCGCCGCGCCCGCTCGGCCGCCCGCGCGCCTCGGTGCTTGAGCAGGAAGCGCAGGTGCCCGCGCACCTGCTCTCGGAAGAGCGAGGCCGACTCGCGCCGCCACGTCGTGCCCCCGACGTGGACGGCCTCCGCCTCCGGATAGAAGAGCGTCCGCCAGCCCGCGGCCCGGGCGCGGTAGCACCAGTCCGTCTCCTCGCTGAAGAGGAAGAAGTCCTCGTCGAACGGGCCCACCTCCTCGAACGCCTTCCGCCGGATCAGAAACGCCGCCGCCTTCGCGAACTCCACCTCGCGGACCTCGTCGTGGCCGAACCCTGCTCCGTAGAACGCGTTCAGGAGCCGCGACCGGGGAGCGAGCTTCCGCAGGAACAGGTACTCGGTCGCGAGCCGCCACGGCGTCGGGAAGCCGCGAACCGACGGCTGCAGCGACCCGTCGGGGTTCAGGAGCCGCGGTGCGACCCAGGCCGCCCGCGGAATCCCCTCCGCGAACCGCGCCAGCCGCTCCGCCGCCTCGCCGACGACCCAGGCGTCCGAGTTCAGGACGAGGGCGTAAGGGGTTTCCGTCTCGCCGATTCCGCGGTTCCACCCGGCCGCGAGCCCGCGGTTCTCCTGCTCGACGAGCCGCACGTCCGGAAACCGCTCGCGGACGAGCTCCAGCGTCCCGTCGGTGGACCCATGGTCGACGACCACGGTCTCCAGGCCTCCGACGCTCTCGAGCACCCTCTCGACGTGCGGAAGCCCGTCGTAGGTCACGACGACGGCCGAGACCTCACGCATTCGGCACCGAGCGGCGGGCGCCGGGGCGGATCGCCTCCCACGCGATGATCGCAGCGCCCGGCAGGGCCAGCGTGATCGTCGTCACGAAGAAGAGAAAGCCGGTCGCGGCGGCAGCGTCTGCGTCCACGTCGAGCCGCGTGAGGAAGCTGACGAAGAATGCCTCGCGAACGGCCAGCCCGTTGATCGTGAAGGGCACGAGCATGACCAGGAAGAGCAACGGCCCGAGCACGAAGTACGGCCGCGGCGAGAGGTCGACCCCGACGGCCTCGCCGCAGAGCCAGATCGAGAGGATGCGGACGATCTGGATCACGACCGTGAGGGCGAAGACCGCGAGGAGAGCACGAGGAGCGTCGCGATAGCCGTGCATTCCCCGGTAGAGCGCCCGCACGGGCCGCTCGATCCGCAGCCGGGCGAGCAGCGGCCGGAACCGCCGGAGCCGGCTGCGCACGCTTCGCGAGAAGATCACGAACCCGGCGAGCACAGTCGCGACGACGAAGATGCCCTCGATCCAGAGGTAGACGTCGACGTCGTACTCCCCGATCGCGAGGGCCAGCCCGATCGCGGCGAGGAGCAGCGTCGCGGCGCCTCCGATCGCCCGCTCGAGGATCACCGAGCCCGCGATCGTCCCGGTGTTCCCCGGATGCCGCTTCGCCGTCTCGTAGATGCGGGCCGCGTCACCGCCGACCGCGGTCGGCAGCACCTGACTGGCCGCATACGAGACGAAGTAGGCGCGCGTGAGCCAGGCGAGCCGGTCGTGGATCGCCTTCGCGTCGAGCAGCCACTTCCAGCGCAGCGCCATGGGCAAGGTCGTCGCGAGCGTGATCGCGGCCGCGAGCAGGAAGTAGCCGACATGGGTGTCCGCGAGGATCTCGAGCGTCTTGCCGACGTCGATCTTCCAGAGAACGTAGGCCGCGCACAGCGCGGTGACGAGAAGGGTCAGCGAGACCCTGAGTCGTTTGTTCACGTCAGTCGCGAGTGAACCCGACGGAGCGCCGCCGCGGCGTCGGCGATGTCCTCATCGGAATGGGCGGGCGAGAGCGGCAGGGAGAGCACCTCGGCCCCTGCGCGCTCGGCGACGGGGAGGGCGGCCTGGCCGGGGAGCAGCTCGCGGTACGCGCTCAGCGTATGGACGGACAGGAAGTGGATGCTCGTGGCGATGTTCTCCTCGGCGAGGAGCCGCGCGTACTCGTCGCGCGTTCCCCCCGCGTGCTCGGGGTCGATCCGGATGACATACAGATGGAGCGCGTGGACGTCCCGCTCGTCTCGCGCGAGCGGCTCGATCCCCTCCAGCTCGGCCACCGCCTCGTCGTACGCGGCGAACTGCCGCCCGCGGATCGACCGGTGGCGCTCGAGCTTGTTGAGCTGGACGAGCGCGATCGCCGCCAGGACGTCGGAGAGATTTGCCTTGTAGCCCGGGACGACGATGTCGTAGAGCGACCCCGCTTCGCGCCGCGTCAGGCGCAACTCCCGGATCGCCTCGGCGACGTCGTCCCGGTCGGTCGTCACGATCCCGCCCTCTCCGGCGGCGACGTTCTTCGTGGCGTAGAGCGAGAAGCAGGTCGCGTCCGAGAGCGCGCCGACCTTCCGTCCCCGGTAGGAGCTCTCGACGGCGTGGGCGGCGTCCTCGACCACCGGCAGGCCGAGCGCCCAGAGCGGCTCGAGCTCGACCGGTTGCCCGGCGAGGTGCACGGGCAGGATCGCCTTCGTCCGCTCCGTCACCGCCCCGGCGACGAGCTCGGGGTCGATGTTGAGGTCGGACTCGCGGACGTCCACGAAGACCGGCGTCGCGCCGGTGTGGACGATCACGTTCGCCGTCGCCGGCCAGGTGATCGGCGTCGTGATCACCTCGTCGCCGGGCCCGATCCCGAGCGCGACGAGCACCAGGTGCATCGCGGCGGTGCCAGAGGCGACGGCGATCGCATGCTCAGCGCCGACATACTCGGCGAAGCGGCGCTCGAGCTCGGCGGCATTCGGGCCGGTCGTGAGCCACCCGGAGCGGATCGTGCGTGCGACGGCCTCGATCTCCTCCTCACCGACGGCGGGAGGCTGGAACGAGAGCATCGTCCGGCGTTTAGAGGACAGCTCGGGCACGGGCCGTCCGGAAGCGTACGAGAGCGGCGGCCGACCTCGCCCGTTCCAGGGCCTCGGCTCTCGTGGCCGCGACGGCCTGGACGGCGCCGACCCGGTCGGCGCCCCGCCGGAGCTCGCCCACGGCGGAGCCCGGCCGCCGGTAGACGCGAACGCGGAGCACCCCTTTGGCCGCCTCCGCCTCCTCGACGCCCTCGACGGCCTCGAGCTCCCCAGGCTCCGCGGTGAGGAACACGGTCGCGGCGCCACCGACCCGCGGCTCGGCGACGAGCGCCCGCTCGTGGATCTCCCTGCCGAGCGCGGCGTTGAGCGCAAGGCCGTTGAGGTCGACGCCGAGCGCGGCCTCGCAGAGCTCCGCGTCGTGGCCACCGCCGAGCCGCGCGGCGACCTCGAGCACCTGCGGCCCGTCGCTGGTGATCCGGAGCTGCGTGTACGTCGGCCCGTCCGCGATCCCCAGCGCTTCGGCGGCCCGTGCGGCGACCTCTCCGGCCCCGCCGGCCGCGTCGGCTTGCGACGGCCAGACATGCGCGAGCGCAACTCCGAAGGCAGGCGGGTCGGCGGTCAGGCGGTCGGTGACGGTGAGGGGGTGGAAGCTCCCGCCGACGGAGAACGCGTTGACGGTCACCTCCGGCCCGTCGGCCAGCTCCTCGACGAGCGCTTGGCCCGTCCGTGACTCGTGCAGCGCGCGGTTGATCGCAGCCCTCAGATCGGCGGCGTCCTCGACGAGGCTGAGCCCGCGCTGGCCCTGCCGGTCGGGCGCCTTGACGACGCAGGGAACCGGAAGGCCCTCTTCGACGCCTGCGACCAGCCGCCAGGCGGGCTGCGGAACTCCGGCCTCGGCCAGGACTTCCCGCTGTCGCGCCTTCGAGACAGCGAGGCCGGCGACTGCCGGCGCGAGCGGATGCGGGATGCCGACCTTGTCCGCGACCCGGGCGGCGATCGAGACCGGCCAGTCGATCCCGGGAGCGACAATCCCGTCGATCCGCTCGGCCTGTGCGAGCCGCTCGATGCCACGCTCGTCCTCGGTCGAGATGATCGCGCGCCGGTCGGCGAGCGCGAACCCGAGCGCAGAGGGGTCGCGGTCGAGCGCGATCACCTCCAGGTCGCCGCGCGCCCCGGCTGCCTCGAGCAGGCCGAGCTGCGCCGGCCCTGCGCCTAGAACGAGGAGACTTCTGCGCGAACCTGTTCGGCCCACCACGCCCGATTCTCGCGATACCAGGCGACGGTGCGGCTCAGCCCCTCCTCGAGCGACGTCCCGGCCCGCCAGCCGAGGAGCCGCTCCGCCTTCTCCGTCGAGCCGACGTGCCGTGCGACCTGGCCCGGCCGCTCCTCGACGTGCTCCCGCAGCGACGCCGGCCTGCCCGTCAGCTGGAGCACGAGGTCGGCGATCTCGGAGACCGAGGCGTCACGGCCGGTCGCCACGTTGATCACCTCGCCGGCGACCTCGCCGAGATCGGCCTCGATCACCGCCTGGATCGCCTCCGCGTCGTCATCGACGTAGAGCCAGTCGCGGCTCGCCGTCCCGTCGCCGTGGACCGTCAGCGGCCGGTCGGCCAGGGCCTGGAGGATGAACCGCGGGATCAGCTTCTCCGGATGCTGGTGCGGCCCGTAGTTGTTGAACGGCCGCACGATCACGATCGGGAGCCCGTAGGTGGCGCGGTAGGCGTACGCGAGCCGGTCGGCGCCCGCCTTCGTCGCCGCGTAGGGGCTGCGCGGGTTCAAGGGATGCTCCTCTTCCATCGGGTCCGCCTCGGCCGTCCCGTAGACCTCGCTCGAGGAGATGAGGATGAAGCGCTCGACCGGCTCCTCGCGCACCGCGTCGAGCAGCACCCGCGTGCCCTCCACGTTCGTGGCCACGAACTCGGAGGCGCCCTCGGCGATCGACTTCTCCACGTGCGACTCGGCCGCCGCGTTCACGATCACGTCCACGCCGGCCACGACCTCGCGGACGAGCCCCTCGTCGCGGATGTCGCCGTGCACGAACGAGAGCCGCTCGTGGGAGCGGACGTCGCGCAGGTTCTCGAGGTTCCCGGCGTAGGTCAGCGCGTCGAGCGACACCACGTCGTACGGCGTCGCGCGCAGGAGGTGGCGGATGAACGCGGACGAGATGAAGCCGGCCCCCCCGGTGACGAGGATCCGCTTCACAGCTCTCTGTCGACGGTGTACAGCGGTCGTCCCTCCACGTCTCGCTGGATCCTGGCCAGGTATTCGCCGATCAGCGCGAGGATGAACCCTTGCACACCGAGGACGAACAGGACCGCGGCGCCGCCGAAGAGCGGGCCGGGGAAGTTCGACTCGGTGATCCAGTAGCCGATTCCGTAGATGCCGAGGACGAGCGTCGCGAGGGTGCAGAGCGTCCCGAGCGTTATCCCGATCCACTGGATCGGCTGCGGCCAGAACCCGGCGAGCACGTGGAGCGCGAGCCGCGTCAGCCGGAGCGGTGAATAGCGCGACGCGCCCTTGCGCTGCTCGTGCGAGACGTCGACCTCGACGACGCTCGCGCCGCCGGAGAGGACGAGCGCCTTCGTGAACTTCTGGCGGCCGATCGCGCCCATCATCGGCTCGACCGCCGATCGGCGGTACGCGTTGAACGCGCAGCCGAAGTCGTCGATCTTGACTCGCGTGAAGCGCCGGAGCATCGCGTTCACGAGCCGCGACGGAAGCGTCCGGCCCCAGGAATCCCGCCGCGCGGCGCGCCGCCCGCTTGCGACGTCGGTCCCGTTCCGCACTGCCGCCACCAGCTTCGGGATGTCTTCGGGCGCGTTCTGCAGGTCGCCGTCCATCGTCACGAGCACGTCGCCGAGGGCTCGCGCGAGGCCCGCGTGCATCGCCGGATGCTGGCCGAAGTTGCGCTTCAGGCGAATGCCGTGCACCCGCCCGTCGGCGGCGTGTGCGCGCTCGATCTCGTCCCAGGTTCCGTCCGTCGAGCCGTCGTCGACGAGCAGCACCTCGAACGGCTCGCCGTCCAGCGTGGCGGTCGTCCGGCGCACGAGCTCGTCGACCGTCCCCCGCTCGTTGAAGAGCGTCACGACCACGGAGATCTCAGGGTCCACGGCTCGACACTACAATTGGCTGTCCCGTGGCCGCCGTCCGTTCCAAGAACACGGGGACAGGATGAATCCCGTCCCCATGCAACTCGAAAATCGGATCGCGGAGCTCCGCGACGCCCGTCGACACGGAGCCAGCTGGATGGCACGCCGGGCGGTCGAGACGCTGGCCGAGATGGCCACCGAGTGCGAGGGCAGCTCCGAGGAGCTGCTCGACGAGCTCCGGCTCGCAGGCCGTCGGCTGGCCGCCGCCCGTCCGGGAGTCGGAGCGGTGGCGGGCGCGGTGGGCAGGATGCTCGCGGCCGCGCGGTACGAGAGCCATCTCGAGCCCGACGACCTCCGGCGGGTTCTCAACGAGGAGGCCCTCGCGCTCACGGAAGGTCGGATACGAGCACCCGCGTCGATCGCCATTCAGCTGCGCGAGCGCATCGACGGGGCGACCGTCCTGACCCACTCGAACTCGGCCACCGTCCGGGAGACCCTCAGCCACGACGAGCCGGCGAAGGTGCTCTGCACGGTGTCGAGCCCCGTCGAGGAAGGCCGAACGCTCGTGCAGGAGCTGACCGAGGCCGGCGTCGAGGCACACCTCGTCGACGACGCCGAGGCGCCTGAGCGCCTGCGCGAGGCGACCGTGCTCCTCATCGGTGCCGACACGGTCTTCCGGGACGGAGCGATCTGCAACAAGATCGGCACGATTCCGCTGGCGAGGGCCGCGATGGCCGCCGGCATGCCGATCGTCGTCGCCGCCGAGGTCGTCAAGCTCGCCCCGGTACCCGGCGCCCAGGCGCCGGACCTGGCCGACTTCGAGCGCGAGCTCTTCGAGGTGATCTCGGCCGACCTCATCACCGAGATCGCGACCGAAGAGGGCGTCTACCCCCCGGAGGAGGTCGCGACACTCGTCGACCGGATCCCGTTCCTCCGCGAGGGGTACGAGCTGGTCGCACCCCTCGCGGCGAACGCGTAGCTACGCGGCCTCGTACGCCAGCTCGGGCTCCTCGACCGGCTGCTCCTGCCGCCGGCCGCGGCCCGGGATCAGCACCGAGACCAGCGCTCCGGTCGCGACGACGATCGCCCCGACCCAGAGGGCCGGCGTGAGCCCGTCGACGAACGACTGGGGAGTCCCGTACCCGCCGTACGACGAGAAGATGGACGCGAGGACCGCGACGCCGAAGACGCCGCCCACCTCGCGGATCGCGTTGTTCGCTCCCGAGGCCTTCCCCTCCTGATCGGGCCGCACCGCCGAGAGCACCACGTTGGCGACCGGGGCGAAGAACATCGCCATCCCGGTGCCGCTGAGGATGAACGGGACCACGAGCTCCGTGTAGGGCACGGTCGGTGTGGACACGGCTGCGAGCCAGCCGAGCCCGATCGCCTGAAGCGTCAGCCCGCCGACCATCAACGGGCGGCCGCCGATGCGGTCGGAGAGGCCGCCCGCGATCGGGGCGACGATCATCGGCATCGCCGTCCACGGGAGCACGCGGAGGCCGGCTCCGAGCGGCGAGTGCCCTTGCACCGTCTGGAGGAACTGGGTCAGCAGGAAGATCGACCCGAACATCCCGAAATACATGAGGAGCGAGGCGCCGTTCGCGGCCGCGAACGAGCGGTCGCGGAAGAACGTCATCGGCAGCATCGGCGCGGGCGCGCGGAGCTCCCACGCGACGAACCCGGCGGTGAGGATCGCCCCGAGCGTCAGAGAGGCCGCGATCTGTGGGCTCGTCCAGCCGTCCGAGTTCCCGTTCACGAGACCCCAGACGAGCCCGAGAAGACCGGCGCTCGCCAGGGCCAGGCCGGGCAGGTCGAGCGCGGTGTCGGGCCCGCGGGTCTCGCGGAGGAACGTGAAGGCCAGCGGGAGGAGCAGGATCCCGATCGGGACGTTCAGCCAGAAGATCCATTGCCACGAGATCCCGTCGACGACGGCGCCGCCCACGAGCGGGCCGGAGGCCACTGCGAGGCCGGCGATGCCCGACCAGGCTCCGAGCGCCACGCCACGCCGCTCGCGCGGGAACGCGTCACTCAGGATCGTCAGCGTCAGCGGGGTCACGATCGCGCCCCCGATGCCCTGGATCGCCCTCGCAACGATCAGGGCGTTCATGCTCGGCGCCAGAGCGGCCGCGGCCGAAGCGCCGGTGAAGATCGCCAGCCCGACGAGGAACACCCGCCTGCGCCCGAAACGGTCGCCGAGCGCGGCACCGGTGAGCAAGAGGACGGCGAAGGTCAGCGTGTAGGCGTTGACCGTCCACTCGAGCTCCTCGAGCGAGGCGCCGAGGTCGACGCGAATCACGGGGAGGGCCGTCGAGACAACGAGGTTGTCCAGGACGACCATGAAGAGCGCGGCGGACGTGATGAGGAACGTCCACATCGTCCTCGGTGCTGTCATCTCGTTTCTCCTTTCACGATAGTGACTCATCACTTACTCAGGCTCGAAAAAAAGACGGCGGTCAGACCTCTTCCTCCTTGCACCCCTGCTCGAGCCGGTCGGCCCAGTCGAAGCCGGCGCCCTTGACCTGCATCGAGGCGAGGACGTTGGTCAGCATGCCCTTGCCGAAGAACGAGGACACCCGGGCCCGGTCTGCACCCGTGCGGGCCTCGACGAACCGGACGAGCTCGCCGTAGCCCTCCTGCGCCACCTCCCGGATCTCGGGCTCGTCGCAGGCCGCGTACATCTGCATCTGAAGCTTCAAGCGGCGCGGATCCGCCTCCAGTAGCTCCATGTAGGCATGGCCCATGGCCTCGAACGCCTCCTCGCCGAAGACGCCCTCGGCGGCTTCCGCCATCGCGTCCCGGACCTCCCGCATGCACTGGCGGCAGGTCTCGGCGAACAGCCGCTTCTTCGTCCCGAACAGGCGGAAGACGTACGGCTGCGAGATCCCGGCCCTGCGGGCGACGTCCTCGGTCGACGTGCCGTGGAGCCCCTTGGACGCGAACTCGATCGTCGCAGCGTCGAGGATCGACTCCCGTCGCTCCTCGGCCGTCTGTCGTTCCGTGGTTGCCATGACAGGGTTGTAAGTTAGTGCTTACTTCCTAGCCTGTCAAGGCTTCGGTGACGCGGTCGAGCTCCTCGTCGGTCAGCCGGTTGTGGAACGGCAGGGCGAGCGCCCGCTCGTAGGCCTCGTCGGCACCCGGAAACGGCCCCTGGTCGGCATAGGCGACGAGCCGGTGGAGCGCGTAGGTGCCGATCTGCGCCTGGATGCCGGCGTCGTGCAGCCGGGCGAGCAGCTCGTCCCGCCGGTCGACCCTGACGACGTAGGCCTGCCAGCCGTGCCGGTCGCCCTCGTCCGCGGACGGGAGGCCAACGGCGCCCGCGAGCCGCTCCGCATACGCGTCGGCGAGCCGCTCGCGCTCCACGAGCAGCTCCTCGAGCCTGCGCAGCTGGGTCGTCCCGATCGCGCAGAGGATGTCCGGCAGCCGGTAGTTGAGCCCCGGGGCCCGGATCTCGAAGTCGCCGCGCGGCTCGATGCCGTGGTGGCGGAAGCGCCGGATCGCGTCCGCGATCGCGGCCTCGTCCGTCGTCACCGCCCCGCCTTCCCCGGTCGTGACGATCTTGCGGGGGTGGAACGAGAGGCAGGCGAGGCGGCCGAGGCCGCCGCAGGCACGGCCCCGACGCCTCGCTCCGAGCGCGCCGGCGGCGTCCTCGAGCAGCGCCACGGAGTCCGGCACCGACGCCTCGAGCTCCTCCCAGGGCGCGGGACGACCGAACAGATGGACGACGAGCACCGCCTTCGTCCGGCTCGTGAGTGCCGCAGAGACCGACTCCGCCGTTGCGTTCATCGTCTCCGGATCGACGTCCACGAGCACCGGTCTGGCGCCCGCGAGGGCAACCACGTTCGCCGTCGCCGGGAAGGTGTAGGCGGGCACGATCACCTCGTCGCCCGGGCCGATCCCGACGGCGAGCACTGCGAGATGCAGCGCCGCCGTCCCCGAGGAGACGACGACGGCGTGCTCGGCCTCGCAGGCGGCGGCGAGCCCCGCCTCGAACTCGTCCACCCGCGGCCCCATCGTCAGCTGGCCGCTCTCGAAGACCTCGGCCACCGCGGCCAGCTCCTCGGGCCCGAGATCGGGCCAGGCGAGCCGGATCACGCCGGAGCCGGTTGGCGCTCTCTGTACCACGCGATGGTGCGGGCGAGACCCTCGTCGAGGTCCACCTGCGGTTGCCACCCGAGGACGTTGCGGGCCTTGTCGATGTTCGGGATCCGCATCTCGACGTCGACGTAGTGCAGGGGCCGGTGCGTGATCTCGACGTCGGCCTCCATCAGCCGCCTGATCCGGTGTGCGAGGTCGTACACCGTCACCACCGACCGGGGATTCCCGATGTTGAAGACCTGTCCGACCGCCTCGGGCCGCTCGAGTGTGAGGAGGAGCGCGTCGACGAGGTCGTCCACGTAGCACCAGGCCCGAATCTGCGACCCGTCGCCGTGGATCACGAGGTCCTGGCCGGCCAGCGCGGTCTCGATGAAGGCCCGGATCGCGCCCCCGCCGATCTGGCCGGGACCGTAGACATTGAAGGGTCTCAGCGCGACCGTCGGCAGGCCGAACTCGTCGTGGTAGGAGTGAGCGAGATGCTCACCGGCGAGCTTCGAGACCGCGTACGTCCACCGCGCCTCGCCGACGGACCCCTGCGCCGTCTCGTGGACCTCCTCCACCTTGTACGCATGCCGCCCGAAGACCTCGCTCGTCGAGAAGTCGACCAGCCGCTCGATCGTCTCCCCGGTGGCCTGGGCGGCTTCGAGGACGTTGTAGGTGCCGATCAGGTTGACCCGCATCGTCCGCACCGGGCTCTCGAGAACGGTGTCGACCCCGGCGATTGCGGCAAGGTGGACGATGTGCGTCACGCCCTTCGACGTCCGCGCCAGCAGCTCGGCATCGAGGACGTCGCCCTGGACGAAGGTCAGGTTCGGGTGCCCGGCGAGCTCGGTTCCGGCCATGGCGTCCCGGTGGAGGTTGTCGTAGACGACGAGCTCGTTGTCGTCGATCAGCCGACGGCCGAGCGTGGTACCGATGAAGCCCGCCCCGCCCGTCAGCAGAATGCGTTTGCCATGAAGTGGCACGCGGCGAGTGTAGTGCCCGGTCTGGCCGCAATGCCCCGTCGCCGCCGCTCGAAAGGCCGGCGGCGGCGACGGCCATGTCTCCTGGCCGGGTGCGTCGTTGCGGCCGTGGCGCTCCTAGCCGGGTGCGGGGGCGGCGGCGGCACGCCGGATGTGCCGACGACCCAGCTGGACATCGTCGTCTGGCCGAGCGGGCGCTCAGGCGATAAGAGCGAAGCGACCCTTCGCTGCAAACCCGCCGGAGGCACCCTCGCGAACCCCGAGGAGGCCTGCCGCGAGCTCGAGCGGATGGATCAGCCGTTCGTCGGGCCGAGCGGGGAGGTCGTCTGCACCGAGATCTACGGCGGACCCGCCGTCGCGGAGGTCCGTGGCACCTTCAACAACGCGCAGGTGGACATGACCTTCGCGCGGACCGACGGGTGCCAGATCGCGGTCTGGAAGCGGCATCAGTTCCTCTTTCCCGTGCAGCCCGCCTCGCCCTAGCTCAGGCGGATCCTCGGGTCGACGGCCGCGTAGAGCAGGTCGACGACGAGGTTGCAGACGATCACCGTCGTCGTGGCGAAGACGGTGATCCCCATCACCGTCGGCAGGTCGAACCCCTCCAGCGCCTGCAGGGCGCTTCGCCCGAGGCCGGGAAGCCCGAAGACGGTCTCGGTGAAGATCGCGCCTCCGAGGAGCACGCCGATGTCGAGACCGAGCATCGTGACGACGGGCAGCATCGCGTTCCTGAGGATGTGCGAGCGCATCACGACCCACTCGGGTGCGCCCTTGGCCCTCGCCGTCCGGACGTAGTCCTCGTTCATCGTCTCGAGGACGGTCGCCCGGATCATGCGTGTGTAGAGGGCCGCGTAGAGGAGCGCGAACGTCACCCAGGGGAGGACGAGCGAGTGCGCCCATTGCAGCGGCCCTCCGCACTCTGTCGAGGGGTTGAAGAAGTCGCAGTAGCCGCCGAGCGGGGCCAGGCCGGCCCGGTACCCGACGAAGTAGATGAGGATCAGGCCGATCCAGACCGGGTGGGCGGAGATCCCGAGCAGGACGAACGTCATCGCGCTCCGGTCTAAGAGCGAGCGCGGGCGCAGCGCCGAGAGGATCCCGACCGGCAGCGCAATGGCCAGCCAGAGAACCACCCCGCCGACGATGATGCTGGCCGTGATGGGCGCTGCATCCTTGATGATCTCGGTCACCGGCTGGCGGGTCGCGTACGAGCGGCCGAGCGACTGGTGCACGACGATGTTCTTCAGGAAGTCGCCGTACTGCTGCCAGACCGGCCGGTCGAGCCCGACCTCCTTCCGGACGCGCTCGACCTGGTCGGGCGGGCACTGCGCGCCGCAGATCAGCCGCGCCGGCTCCGCCGGAACGAGGAAGAAGATGATGTACGACACCATGGTCACGGCGATGAAAAGCACGCCGGCCCAGAGCAGCCGTCTGACGAGATACCTGAACACGCTCTCTTGACTGGTGAGACTCGTCACGAATCCTTCGGTTGGGGGTGATAAGCACGACTAATCACCTTCCCGAGGGCACGACGATCCTGTTCGTCGGCGCGGGGCGGCACCAGCGGCGGGCGCTCGCGCACCTGAAGGAACTCGGCGTGCAGGTGGTGGCCGTCGACCGGAATCCCGAGGCGCCCGGCCTCGCGATCGCCGACCACGCCGAGGTCGTCGACGCGCTCGACGTCGAGGCGGTCGTCGCCGTGGGCCGGCGGCACGGCGTCGCCGGCGTGATGACGTACGCCGCCGACCGAGCGGTTCCCGTCGTCGCCGCGGTCGCCGAGGCGCTCGGTCTGCCCGGAATCGGGCCGGAGACCGCCCACCTGATGACGAACAAGATCGCCATGCGCAGAAGGCTGGCCGACGCCGGGGTTCCGCAGCCTCGCTTTGCAGCAGTTCGGACGCTCAGCGAGGCGCGGGCGGCGGCGACCGCGGTCGGCTTTCCGGCCGTGCTCAAGCCGGCGGACTCCGCCGGCCAGCGGGGGCTCTTCCTCTGCGAGTCGCTGGACGACGTCGAGCGCCACCTCCACGCGTCGCTCGTGCAGTCCATCGAGCAGGAGGCGATCCTCGAGAGCTACCACGAGGGGACGGAGATCAACGGGCTGCTCGTCGTCCGGGACGGCGAGCCTTCGGTCGTCACCCTCTCGGACCGCCGCCGTCCGCCGGGGCGGGGCTTCGGAGTCGCGATCGCGCACGTGTATCCGTCCACGCTCTTCGGCGACGCGCTCGAGGAGGTGCGCCGAACGGGCATCCACACCGTCAAGGCCCTCGGGCTTCGTAACGGAATCGCGTATCCGCAGGTGCTCTGGAGCGACGACGGCGTCGCGAGGCTCGTGGAGGTCGCGGCGAGGATCCCCGCCGGGCAGATGGACTCGATCGCCCGCTACGGCGTCGGCGTCGAGCTGATCGAGATCGCGCTGCTCCAGGCGCTCGGACGCCCGGTCCCCGACGAGCTGCTCGTGCCGAGGACGCAGCAGCCGATGGCGATCTCCTTCCTCACTGCCGAGCCGGGGCCGCTGCCGACCGGCAAGCTGGTGCGCGTGAGCGGTCTCGAGCGCGTGCGCGCCTTCCCCGGAGTCGTCGAGGCGGAGCTGTACTTCCAGGAGGGCGAGACGATCAATCCCGTCCAGCGGGACGGCGACCGGCGCGGGTACGTGGTCGCGCTCGGCGCGACGAACCTCGAGGCCGTCGACCGCGCCGAGTCGGCCGCACGGCTCCTCGACGTCGAGGTGGGGGCCGCATGACCTTCCTCACGTCGTCGGGGCACCGCTGGCAAAGGAGCCAAGCGAGCAGCGCGCAGGACAGTGCAGACGGGCACGGACAAGCGCTGCTCGCGCTGGATCCTGCCGCCAGCGGGGTCAGCCTTCGGCGGAGCCGCGAAAGCAACCTTGCGGTCACGGGAAGTGAATTCCCGCTCCCTTGGCCGGGCGGGAGCCGAAGGAGGCCGACGGCGTGAGGTGCTCGTTCTCGCTCGAGCACTACCGCGAGCTGCTCGAGGCCGCGCAGGAGGGCGGCTATCGCTGGTCGTTCTTCAACGGGGAGCCGCAGGCCGGCGACCTGCTCCTTCGGCACGACGTCGACCTCTCGCTCGATGCGGCCCTGGAGATGGCCGAGCTCGAGGCGTCGGCCGGCGCGCGTGCGACGTACTTCCTGATGACGCAGTCGGTCTTCTACAACCTCGGCTCGTCCGAGGGGCGGCGGTCACTGAACCGGCTGCGTGAGCTCGGGCACGGCGTCGGTCTGCACGCGGTCTGGCCGAACGTGGAGCTGGACGACCGCTTCGACCCGGTCGTCGCCTGGCACAACCCGAACCCGGAGTACATGACCGAGCCCGTCGACATCGCGGTCAACGTGATGCAGCCGACGTTCTTCGACCCCGAGCACTACCGCTCGGACTCGAACCAGCAGTGGCGCCATGGCTGCCCGCACGAAGAGCTGCGGCGAGGTCGCTTCGAGTGGCTCCAGCTCCTCGTCCATCCGGAGATCTGGGTCTACCCGGGGGAGACGATGGCCGAGACGATGAACGCGATGCTGGACGCCGAGCGAGACCGCCGCCGGCAGCTGCTGGCCGAGGACCGCATCGACCTCTCGTGAGCGCCGAGATGCCAAGTAACACTGCGTCACAAGCGTCGTACCGGGGCCCCGAGCGGCATAACCACGGGGCTACCCGGCGCTTCGAGGAGCAAGTAACAGCGTGTCACTAAGTAAGAGGCTCGCAGAGCTCGCCCGCCACTCGGCGGTCTACGGCATCGGGTCGCTCGTCTCGCGGTTCATCGCCGTTCTGCTCCTACCCATCTACACGCGCTACCTGACACCCGCCGACTACGGGCTGATCGAGACGCTGATCGCGCTCTCCGCAATCCTGACCGTGCTGCTCGCGGCCGGCGTCAAGAGCGCCTTCTTCCGCTTCTATTTCGACGAGAAGGACGAAGCCGGCCACCGGACGGTGATCCGGACGTCCTTCTGGTTCACGATGGCGATGGGCACCGCCGGCCTCGTACTCGGGCTCGTGTTCGCGGCGCAGATCTCGGACCTGCTGTTCGACACGAGCGACCACGCGAACCTCGTCCGGGCCGCGTTCGTCGGACTCTGGGCGCACGTCAACTACGAGCAGATGACGTCGCTCTTCCGGGTCGAGCAGCGATCGGTGGCCTACCTGATCGCGACGCTGATCAACCTCGGCCTGACCGTCGGCGCCACCCTCCTCCTCGTCGTCGCCTGGGATCAGGGGCCGATCGGCGTCATCGTCGGCAACTTCACGGGCACGCTCCTCGTCTACTTCGGACTCCTGGCCTACCGGCGGGAGCAGCTGGGCCTGGAGTGGAACCGGCACCTCCTACGCGAGATGAATCGCTTCGGTATGCCGCTCGTGCCGTCCGCGCTCTTCCTCTGGATCCTGAACTTCAGCGACCGCTTCTTCCTCGTGAAGCTCTCGGGGCCGCGCGAGGTGGGTCTCTACTCCATCGGCGTCCGGCTCGCGTCGGCGATCATCCTGCTGCTCGCGGCCTTCCGAACCGCCTGGCCGGCGTTCGCCTACTCGATCGACGACGACCGCGAAGCAGGGCGTGCCTACGCGTTCGTCCTCACGTACCTCGTGACGATCACGTCCTGGATGGCGCTCGCGCTCGGCGTCCTCGCCCCCTGGCTCGTCCAGCTCCTCACCACGCCGGAGTTCTACGCGGCCGAGCGCGTCGTGCCGACGCTCGCTTTCGCGGCTGCGCTGTTCGGCGCCTACATCGTCGTCGTGATCGGGATCGGGCGGGTGCGCCAGACCCGGTCGAACTGGGTGATCACCGGCGCCGCGGCCGTCCTGAACGTCGTGCTCAACCTCGCACTGATCCCGCCGTTCGGAATGATGGGCGCGGCTGTCGCGACCTTCGGCGCCTATGCGCTCCTCTTCCTCGGAATGGCCTGGAAGGCGCAGGCGGTGTTCCCCGCCCCGTACCAGTGGAGGCGCGTCGCGACCGCGCTCGGGGTCGCCGCCGGGCTCACGGTCGTGGGACGTGCGCTCGACCTCCCGCTCGGCGCAGCCATCGCGCTCGTTGCGGCGTACCCGCTGGTGCTGCTGCCGTTCGGCTTCTTCCTGCCCGAGGAGCTTCGCCGGCTTCGCCTGCGTAGACTTCCGGCATGAGCGTCGCCGAGCGGATCCGGCGTCTCTTCGGCAGGGACCGCACGGTCGACACCGATGCGCGGCGCATCGACTCGCTGACCGCGGCCCGCGGCACCGACCACCTCCAGGGCGGCGAGTACGGCGGCGGCATCCCACCGAACTATCTGCCCACGGGCGTCGACGAGGGCAGGCCGAAGAAGTAGACGCGGGTAGCATCCCGCCGCGATGGACGGGGCGGTGACGACAGCCGAGGACGAGGTGCGCGAGAGCGGGCTCGTCCCGCACCTCGAGGAGCAAGCCGCGCATTTCTGGCACGTCGTCCAGGGCGAGACGCAGCGCGGCCAGCGCTACAACACGGGCCGGGTCACGGGCCGCGACGGCTACGACGAGGGTCTCCGCCTCTATCGCCTGCTCCGCGAGACGAGGCCGCTCGTCGCCGTCGAGACCGGTGTCTGCAACGGCGTCTCGACCGCCTTCCTGCTGCTCGCGCTCGACCGGAACGGCGCCGGCGAGCTCCACTCCGTCGATCTGCCCGAGGTCGCGGGGGAGGAGTACGAGCCGGGAACGTTCTGGGACGGCAAGGGCGGAGCAGTCATCCCGCCGGGGCGCGAGCCGGGCTGGATGGTGCCGGAGCACCTTCGCGAGCGCTGGAGCCTCGTCCTCGGCCGCAGCCAGGACGTGCTCCCCGGCCTCCTGCGGGAGACCGGCCCGATCGACTTCTTCCTGCACGACAGCGAGCACTCGTACGAGTGCATGTCGTTCGAGTTCGAGCGGGCGTGGGAGGCGATGCGGGACGGCGGCGCGCTCGTCGCGGACGACGTGAACGTGAACACGGCCTGGGACGAGTTCACGAAGCGGGTCGATCGCCGGTCGCAGCCGCTTGGACCCAAGCTCTCACTGATCGTGAAGTGACGACAGTTCTCGTCTCCGCGGCGGGAGCCCCCGGGACCGCCGCGCTCGTCCGCGCGCTCCGCGAGAACGGCGAACGCGAGGTCCGGGTGGTCGGGACGGACATGGCCGAGCGGTCGGTCGGCCGCCACCTCGCCGACGCGTTCCACCTCGTCCCGCCGGGATCCGACCCCGCCTTCGCCGACGCCGTGCTGGAGGTGGTCGACCGGGAGGGGGTGGACGCGGTCCTGCCGCAGTCATCGTTCGACCTCCTCGGCCTCGCGGAGGCGAAGGACCGGTTCGACGGCGTCGCGGTCATGGTGTCCCCGCCCGAGGCGATCCGCCGCTCGAACGACAAGGCTGAGAGTTACGCGCTCCTGGACGAGATCGGCGTCCCGGGGCCACGCTGGCGCCGCGTGGCCGGAGGCGAGGCGGTCGCCGGGGCAGCCCGCGAGCTCGGCTACCCGGACGACGACGTCGCGATCAAGCCGGCGTTCTCTTCGGGCTCGCGTGGCTTCCGGATCCTCTCGGCCGAGGCCGACCGGCGGAAGCAGCTGCTCACCAACCGCCCGGGCGTCGCCGAGACGCTACGCCTCGAGGAGCTCGTGGAGCTGCTCGGGGACGACGAGACGCCGCTCCTCGTCATGGAGCTCGCGTCCGGACTGGAGCGGACGATCGACGGAATCGCGGAGGCCGGCCGCATCCTGCTCGGCCATCCGAAGACGCGCGAGTCGATGCGCGCGGGCCTGGCGATGTATTTCGCCACCCTCGACGACTCCTGGCTGATTGAGATCTCGGAGCGGATCGTCGAGGCGCTCTCGATCGACCACTTTTTCAACATCCAGCTCGTCGGGGACAAGGTGATCGAGATCAACCCGCGGATCTCCACGATCGTCTACCAGGAAGACCTCAACCTTCCCTGGCTCGGCGTGAAGCACGCGCTGGGCGAGATCACCGCGGAGGAGCTCGGGCAGTACCGGTCGCGCGTGCGGCCGACGCGCCGGGCTCTCCGCTACTTCGATCAGATCGAGTGGGACGAGCCCTCCGCGTAGTCCACACCCCCCTGAACGTGGCGGGGATCCCGTGGACGAACGTGCAGGCCCTCCGCCGGAAGGGCGTCGATGCGCGCCTCGTCGTCGTCGAGCGGCAGAAGCTGCACCCCGAGGCCGACGTATCGCTCGACCGGCCCGCCGGGTTCTGGGGCAGGCAGGCCGTCCAATGGCCGGCGTTCCTCCGGCTCCTGCCCAAGACCGACGTCTTCCACTTCTACTTCGGCTGGACGCTCGTCCCGCGGAAGCTGACCTGGCCGATCCTGAAGACGACCCGCCGGCGGTCGGTGCTCCATTTCCTCGGCTCGGACATCCGCGGCAGGACCTCGGAGGAGCTCGCGTACGCGCGAGGCGCCGATGCGAGGATCGTCGGCTCCTACGACGCGCTGCGCTGGATGCCCGACGCCGAGGTCGTCCCGCCCGGCCTCGACCTTCGCCAGTACATCCCCGCCGATCCCGTTGAGCACGCCAGGCCCGTCGTCCTGCACGCGCCGTCGAGTCGCCGCCGGAAGGGGACGGAGCACGTGATCGCCGCCTGCGAGAGCCTCGACGTCGAGCTCGACATCGTCGAGGGGCTGCGGCACGACGAGGCTCGTACGCACTACGAGCGGGCCGACATCGTCGTCGACCAGCTCAACGCCGGCTGGTACGGGATCTTCGCGCTCGAGGCGATGGCTCTGGGCAAGCCGGTGCTCAGCTACCTGCGCCACGAGGCCGTCGAGGAGACCGAACGCGCTCTCGGCGTCCGGGTTCCCATCGTCCCGGTGACGAAGGAGACGCTCCGCGACCGCATCGGCGAGCTCGCCGCGGACGCCGGGAGGCGGCGCGAGCTGGGCGCCGCCTCCCGGGGCTACGTCGAGCGAGTGCACGACGCCGACGAGGGCGCCGGCCGCCTGCTGGAGCTCTACCGGTCGCTCTAAGGGTTGATGTGGAATTCGGCCGCAGTCGGGGGCGCTCCAGACCAAGCCACGTCTGGGGCGTCATCCGGCCCGGCCGAATTCCGCGTCAGGCCTCTGGCCTAGGGAGTCATCACATTCGCCGCTCCGCGCGTGATCGTCGTCGTGAACGCCCAGTCGGACGCCGCGTCGTTCGTGTCCTTGCCGTCGGGGTTCCGGATCAGCGACCCCGCAACGGTGTTCGAGTCCTCGACCGACGTCGGCAGCACCGCGCCCTCCACGAGGTTGTACGTCTGGCCGCCGATCGTGGCCGCCGTGATCGCGCCCTCGTACGACAGCGCGTCCACGAGCGTCGACCCCTCGAGCAGGGCGATGCCGTCGGGCGCACCGTTCTGGAGCTCGATCGCGACGTCGAGGTAGCCGCCTGCCGCGAGCGAGCCGGTCAGCGCGGCCCGGTCGTACTCCGCGTTGTCGCCGCCGTTGACCGCGACGAGATCGATGTTCGACAGATCCGCGGCGGCGGCGCCCTTGTTCTGGATCTCGACGAAGCCGTTTCCGTCCGTTCCGACCTGGTCGTAGTCGACCTCGTTGATCACCAACTTCGCCTGCTCGGACGGCGGCGGGGGCGGAGGCGGCTGGTCGGCCGCGGCCTCGCACGTCAGGGTCACGTCTCCGCCGGCCGCGATCGTCACCTTGATCTCGCCGGCCGCTGCGTCCTCGGCGACACAGGGGACTCCCTCGAGCGTCTTCAGGCCGGAGACGACCGTCCCGGAGTCGCCCTTGTCGCCCTTGGGACCGGACGGGCCGGCCGGGCCAGGCGCCCCGGGCTCGCCCTTCGGGCCCTCGATGTTCCAGCTGACGGGCGTCTCACGACGCCGGCACCCGTCCGGGCCGGCAACCTGACGCAACCAGCCGCCCGACGGGTGCTTGCAGCCGTAGATCGTGTTCGTTCCTTCGCCGGAGCTCGCCGCCAGCGCCACGCCCGCGACGACCGACACCGTGGCGGCCAGCGCCGCCAGCAGGATGGTCTTCATGTTCCTCCCTCGGTTCGCTTTCGGGGAGGGAGGTAAGCCGCCGAGTCAGGCGGGCGCCAGACACCGTGTGCGAGTCGGCTCGAAGTCGGCACGAAGCGGCGATAGGGTGGACGGGAGGACGTCCGACGCCCGCCGGCAGCCTCCGACGCAGGCCTCACCGAAGGGCCTCGAGTTCCTGAGCAAGCCGGCAATCCTGATGCCGCGCCGGCGGCGCGAGCGCGAGCTCTTCCTGGAGGGCAGGTACCGCTAGCGGCCGACGACCTTGAAGACCCGGCGGCCGGCGCGCTCGACCGGAGCGGGCAGCCAGCCGCGACGCTTCTTCAGCACGGTGGTCACGGCGCCGAACACCGCCTTCGTCAGCTGGACGCGGCGTGCGTGGAGCCGGTCGTACGGCGTGTTGTGCGCGACCTTGGAGGCGATCGTCGTCGAGCCGATCACGAAGCGGACGTCGCGGAAGTTCCGCGAGCCGTAGATCTTCTCGGCCACCACCTTGCGGACGCCGGGATGCCAGGTCGTGTCGTGGAACGCGACCGTTCCGCCCTCGACGACCTTCGGGACCCAGGTCTCGAAGTCGTGCCGAACGTCCTCCTCCTCGTGGGAGCCGTCTACGAAGAGCAGCTCGATCGGCTCGTCGAAATCCTCGACGACGTCCTGGGACAGACCCCTGACCGGCGTGACCAGGTCGGCGATCCCGGCCCGCTCGATGTTCTCCTTGAACTCGCCGTGCCGGTAGTCCGCGTGCGGGTCGACCGCGAAGATGCGGATGCCCTCGCCCGCCCGCGACCCGAGCCCGAGGCAGATGGTCGACTTGCCCTTCCAGGAGCCGATCTCGACGATCACGCCCTTTCCGGTGCAGTCCTTGGCGAGCTCGTAGAGCGCCTCGCCCTCCTCGTCGGAGAGCCAGCCGGGGACATCCTTGATCAGCTCCTTGACCGGAGCGAAGTCGCTCACGTCTCGCGGTCGAAGTAGTCGACGTGGCTCTCCCGCCGGACCATCACGTGGTCCTGGCGGAACTCAGAGCCGGGGAAGACCCCGATCTTGTCGCTGTCCGGGTAGACGGCCAGCGCCGGGTCGACCATCGTCGAGAGCAGCAACACGCGAACGGTCTCGTCGGTGCGGTTCGTGAACTTGTGCGCGCCGTCGGGACCGATCGGGAAAACGATCACGTCCATGGGCTCGACCTGCTCCTCGCCGTCGGGGTGGCGAAGGATCGGCCGTCCCTCGAGCACGATTGCCCACTCCTCGTTCCCGTACTCGTAGTGGTACGGGCAGATGCTCTGGCCGGGCGGCAGCTCGTAGACGGTGCCGCCGAGCATCGAGGCGCCGATCGACTTGCCGAAGCGGGCCATGCCCGCCTTGTAGCCCTCCGGGTCGGACTCGTCCCGCTCGAACTCGAGCTCGTTGAGGTTGAGCTTCTTCATGCGCCCGATTGAACCAGAGGCTCCAACACAATGAGCCTTGAGTCGCCCCGCTGTGCGGCGCGAGCGCGCTCTGTCGACGACAGCGCATCACCTTGGAGCCTCTAGGCGACGAGCAGACCTGTCACGTACATGATCGCGACGCCGGCGAAGAACCCGCCGAGGACGTGCGGCGAGGACAGCCCTCCCGGCGCCTTCCGTGACACGTAGCGGGCGACCTCGACGACCACCTCGAATGCAGCGCCAGCTGCAGCCGCGAAGAAGACGACGCCGAGGAGGTCGCTCGTCAAGAAGCCCCCGAGCCAGGCGCCCGGGATCGCGGGCCCGCCGGCGACGACGACGAGCAGCGCGAGCCGCTGCAAGGGCACCGACCGCCCCTCCGAGAGCGGCGCCGCGATGCCGAGCCCCTCGGTGACGTTGTGGATCATGAAGCCGACGACGAAGAACGTCCCGAGCGCGAGCTCGCCTAGAGCGAACGAGGACCCGATCGCGAGCCCCTCGCCCAGGTTGTGCAGCCCGATCCCGATCGCGACGAGCGTCGCGAGCGCGAGGCCTCCGGCGCTTCCGCTGCCCTCGCGCCCCCCGAGCCGCCCCGAGACGGCCGTCAGGAAGAGGTAG
>DASTCG010000122.1:0-4112 GCA_035711385.1 Gaiellaceae bacterium | reverse complement strand
GTCGACCGGCTCCTCGAAGCCCTTGAACACCTCGGGTCGCGATTCCGAGACTCTGAATCCCGTCCCAGCGCCGTCGAGCGTCTCGCGACTCACGAGGATCTCGCCGGCGCCCGCGGCCGCGCCGATCCTCGCCGCGAGGTGTACGGCCTCGCCGCCGTACACGTTCGATCCTCCGTCGTTCTGGAACGCCTCGCCGGTGTGCGCGCCGATCCTGACGTCCGGGGCGACGATCTCGCCGTCGAGGGCACGCTGGATCCCGATCGCCGCCTCCAGCGCGGCTCTGGGCGTGGCGAAGGCGGCGAAGAAGCCGTCGCCCGTCTGCTGGACGACCTCGCCGCCGTGCTCGCCGAACTGCGCCTCGAGCACCTCGTTGTGCCGTGCGAGCAGCTTCCTCCACTTGTCGTTGCCCAGTGTCTCCAAGAGCCTCGTCGAGCCGACGATGTCCGTGAAGACGAACGTGCGCCGGGTCTGCTGCCGCCCGAGCAGCTCGGCCGCGCGCTCGGCGTCGCGCTTCGCCCCGATGCGCTCGAAGGCCGCATGGGCGGCTTCGAGCTCCGTGGTCGCTGCGTGCTCGTCGCCTCGCCGCCGGAAGGCGACACCGAGCAGGAGGCGGGACTCGGCGGTCTCGAAGGGCGCTCCGACGCCGCGCCACTCGTCTCTCGCCTGACGGAGCCGGCGCACGGCTTCGTCCGTGTCGCCCTCGGCGAGTGCGATCCGGCCTGCTGCGACGTGAACCGTCGCATCGAACGCCGGAGCACGGCGGGCGCCGATCTTGTACGAGTCCACAAGAGTCTCGAGCTCCGAGGCCGCCGCGCGCGCCGTCTTCAGATCGCGGGCTGCGACGGCGATCTCGACCTGTGCCGGAAGGCGCCGCAGCCGTGCAGGCGGCTCCTCCACCTCCTCCAGCGCGTGCGAGATCCCCGCGACCGCGGCATCGAGCTTCCCTTCGGCGAGCCGGAGGAGGGCAAGGCCCGGCTGCGGGTCTGCACCGATCTCGTTCGCCCGCCGGTACGCCTCCTCGGCCGCGTCGAGGTCGCCGAGCCGGCGACGAATCTCGCCGATCTCGTAATAGCCGCTCGCGGTGATGTAGCGCTCGAAGTCGTGCAGCTCGTCGCACGCGGCCATCGCGACCTTCTCCGCGGCCTCGAGGTCACCGCGCAGCCGCATGAGCTCGGCGCGGTGGATCCGGCAGGCGCCGGGGAACCCCGTGACGTCGAGCCGGTCGCACCAGCGGTTGGCGGCCTCCGTCCACTCGGCGGCGCGGCGGAAGTCACCGACGTCATGGCACGAGCTGATCGTCATGCAATAGACGAGGGTGGTCGAGTAGGGCTGGAGCTCGCCGCTCACCGCCGCGGCCGTCCCCTCGTCGATGAGCTCGAGCCCCTGCTCGATCTCGCCCGTCTTGACGAGGGCGCGCCCTTTGCCGACGAGCGCGAGCATCTGCGTGTCGCGATCGCCGAACCGACGACCGAGCTCGAAGGCCTGCTCGAAGTGCGCGATCCCCGCCGCGTAGTCGCCCTCCCCGAACATCGCGTTCGCCGCCCGTGTGAGCGCGATCCGGGCGTGCTCCACGGATTCCGGTTCTCCGTCCAGCTGGCGCTCCGCAGTTGCGAACCACCCGTGCGCGACGGAGAACGCACCACGGTTCGACTCGTCCCAGGACAGTGTCAAGGCGACCCGTGCCGCCGCGACTTTCTCTCCCTCCGCGGCGTAGGCGACATAGGCCCGCTCCCGGAGGCCGATCGCCTCGCCGAGCTTGCCGCTCCACCACGCCGCCTCGCCGTACCGCTCGAGGTCCGGGGCTCCCAGGCTCGCGCGATCGACGCTCGAGTAGGCCTCGTATGCCTCCCGCCAGGACTGGCGGGCGGCGGCCTCTCGGGCGGCGGCCAAAGGATCGACGGTCTGCGTCACCGTTCTTATTGTCACAGCAGCGGGCGCGGTTACGGTGGCTCAGGCGATGGAGATCGTGGACGGGCACCTCGCGGAGCGGCTGCCGCTCGTCCGGGCGCTCTTCGAGGAGTACGCGGCGTCACTCGAGGTCGACCTCTCGTTCCAGGACTTCGACCGCGAGCTGGCGGAGCTTCCCGGCGGCTACGCGCCGCCCGCGGGGCGCCTGCTCCTGGCGCTCGAGGGCGACGAGGCGGCCGGCTGCGTCGCGCTCCGGGCGCACGAGCCGGGGATCTGCGAGATGAAGCGGCTCTACGTCCGGGCGGCATTCCAGGGCACCGGCCTCGGCCGCCGCCTCGCCGAGGCGATCGTCGAGGCAGGGCGGGACGCCGGCTACGACCGCATGCGGCTCGACACGCTCCCGTCGATGGCCGCGGCCCGAGGCCTGTACCGATCGCTCGGCTTCGAGGAGATCGAGGCCTACCGCCCCAACCCCGTTCACGGCACGACGTACTTCGAGCTACGCCTTCGCTAGCTCTCGGCCCCGGTCGAGCTGCGCCGAGGCCTCCGAGAGGACCTCGCCGAGAACCGAGGCGATCCGGTCGAATTCCTCCTGTCCGGCGACGAGCGGCGGCGAGATCTGGACGACCGGGTCGCCGCGGTCGTCTGCCCGGCAGATCAGCCCCGCCTCGAAGAGGCGCTTCGAGAGGAACCCGCGGAGGAGCCACTCGCACTCCTCGTCCGAAAAGGTTTCGCGGGTCTCCTTGTCCTTGACGAGCTCGACGGCGTAGAAGAACCCGGTTCCGCGCACGTCGCCGACGATCGGCAGCTCGAGCAGCTGCTCGAGTGTCTCGCGGAAGCGATCCTCGTGCTCACGGACGTGCTCGACGATCCGTTCCCGCTTCATGATCTCGATGTTCTTCAGCGCGATCGCGGACATGACGGGGTGGCCGCCGAACGTGATCCCGTGGGAATACATCGAGGTGTCGGCGAGGAACGGCTCCATCACGCGGTCGGTCGCGACCACCCCGCCGATGGCAGCATAGGCCGAGGAGAGGCCCTTGGCGATCGTGATCAGGTCGGGGCGGATGTCGTAGCGCTCCGCGCCGAACCAGTACCCGAGCCGGCCGAACCCGGTGATCACCTCGTCGGCACAGAGCAGGATGTCGTAGCGGTCGCAGAGCTCGCGCACCCCGCGCCAGTAGCCCTCGGGCGGCGTGAAGGCGCCGCCGGCGTTCTGCACCGGCTCCATGATCACCATGGCCACGGAGCCAGGGCCGAGGGACTCGATCGCCTGTTGGAGCTCGTCGAGGAGGAGCTCGGTGAACTCCTGCTCGCTCTCCTCCCGCGGGCGGTGGTAGCGGTTCGTGTTCCGGACGTGGAACACCTCGGGGACCAGGGGCTCGAACGGCTTACGCAGGGCCGGGATGCCGTTGATCGAGAGTGCGCCCATCGTCGTCCCGTGGTACGCGATGTGGCGGGAGATCGCCTTCCAGCGCTGCTCCGGGACGGCCCGGACCGCCGTGATCGTCTCGTGGCCGCGCTCGGGGTCCCGGTACGCCCCGGATGGCAGATGGCGCTCGCCGCGCACCTGGTAGTACTGGCGGGCGAGCTTCCAGGCCGACTCGACGGCCTCGGACCCGCCCGAGCAGAAGAAGACCCGGTTCAGGTCGTCGGGCGCGATCTCCGCGACCTCGGCGGCGAGCTCGATCGCGCGCGGATGAGCGTACGACCAGTTCGTGTAGAAGGGCAGCTCCTTCATCTGCTCGTGCGCCGCCCGGCCGAGTTCGTCGCCGTACGAGTAGCCGACGTTGACCGCGAAGAGCCCCGCCAGCGCGTCCAGGTAGCGGTTGCCCTTCGAGTCCTCGAGGTAGCAGCCGTCGCCGCGGACGATGATCGGCACCTCGTTCGAGGCGTAGCCGCTCATGCGGGTGAAGTGGAGCCAGAGATGGTCTCGCGCGGCCTGCTGCAGGTCGATCGGGGTCGTGGTCATGCGGGGGATTCCTTCCGGCGGCGGGTCTGGACGATGACGCTGACGAGCATGATCCCGACAGCGAGGAGGAAGACGGCGGAGCCGATCACGTTCACCTGCGGCGGCACGCCGCGCGCGGCCTGGCCCCAGACGAAGACGGGGAACGTGATCTCGCTGCCCGAGTTGAAGTAGGTGATCACGAAGTCGTCGACGGAGATCGCGAAGGAGAGCAGCGCGCCGGCCAGGATCGCCG
>DASTCG010000121.1:0-4663 GCA_035711385.1 Gaiellaceae bacterium | reverse complement strand
ACCGCCGTTGATGTCGCCTCCGACGTAGTTCGGGTTGTACGCCTCCATCTCCGGCGCACTGCGGGTGGCACGCGCGCGGATCACGTCGCGGAATCCCGGAGCGAAGCGCTCGATCTGGCTCTCGATCGCGTTCGAACGGTCGCCACCCCAGCCGTTCGGAACGTGGCAGTAGGCCCAGAGCGTGTGCTTGCCTTCCGGCGCCCTCGAGCCGTCGAAGAGCGACGGCTGGGCGAGCAGGACGAACGGGCGCTCCGTCACCCGGTTCCGCCAGACGGCGTCCTCCGACTCGACGATCTCCTCCAGCGTCGCACCAAGATGGATCGTCGCCGCCCTCGCACACTCCTCGGCCCGCCAGGGAACCGGAGCGTCGAGCGCCCAGTCGACCTTGAAGACGCCGGGGCCGTAGCGGTACCGGCGAAGCGCCCGGAGGTAGCGGCTCGGGAGCCGGTGTCCGGCGATCCGGACGACCTCCTTCGGCGTGAGGTCGAAAAGCCGCAGCGGCGCCGCCGGCAGCTCGTCGATCGAGTCCACGCGCCTGCCGGTCTCGATCTCCCCGCCAAGCGAGCGGAGGTACGACGCCATTGCGTCGGCGATCGCCTGTGAGCCGCCGCGGGCGAGCGGCCAACCGTAGGCATGGCCGAGCAGCCCGAGGACGAGCCCGAACGACGCCGTGGGGCTCCGGCGGAGCGACTGCATCGAGTGGGCCGCGAGGCCGGCGAAGAGCACCTTCGCCCGTGGCTCGCGGAACCGCCGCACGAGCCCGACGCCCGAACGCAGGCCGAGGAGTCCGAAGCGCGCGGCCGCGAGCGGGTGCCGGGGCACCGGGCGGGAGCCGAGCAGGAACGGGAGCAGCCGTCCCTGGTCGCGAACGAGCGGCTCGAAGAGGCTGCGGTACTCCGGCCCGTCCAAGCCGAGGCCCTCGGCGGTCTCCTGCACCGAGCGCTCGAGCATGACGGCCGTTCCGTCCTCGAGCGGGTGAGCGAGCGGCGCCGGCGGGTGGGCGAGCTCGAGCCCGTGCTCGGCGAGCGGCAGCCCGCTGAGAAACGGCGAGCCGACTGCGGTCGGGTGGATCGCGGAACACACGTCGTGGACGAACCCCGGCTCCGTGAGCTCCGCCGAGCGTGTGCCGCCGCCGATCGTGTCGGCCAGCTCGAGCACGAGCACGTCCCGTCCCTCCTGGGCGAGAACGATCGCGGCCGCGAGTCCGTTCGGGCCCGAGCCGACGACGACGGCGTCAGGCATCTTCCAGCGGCCAGATGACGGTGTCCTGGCGCGCCGAGAAGTGGAGCAGCGGGTCGTCGTCCGAGAGCTCGATTCCGCTTGGCGGCATCGTGTTCCGCGCGATCTCCGCCTCGGCCGGCTGCAGCGGCCACGGCTCGTGGTGGATCTCGCCTCGCTTCAGCCTGCCCTCGTGGACGGTGTAGAGGCAGTAGCGCTCGGTGAGGAAGTGCGCGAGCGAGGCGGCGTCCGCCTCGAGCACGTCTCCGATCGGGCGATACGTGGTCTGGAATGCCGCCGGCGCACCCCTGGGATCGTGGCGGCGCGACTCGTAGACGACGGAGTCGCCCGACCGCTCCGCCCGCATCTCCGCGCGAAAGTACGGCAGGCGGTACACGTGCCGCGCCGCGAGCACCGCCGGCTCGCTCGAGGCGTCGAGGCTGAAGAACCAGACCCCCGGCTTGCCGCCTGAGACGACGTATGTCCGCGTGTTCAGCTCGAGGAACGACGACAGGAAAGGCAGTGGGGGAAGCCCGCGGGCTCGCAGGCCCGTCAGCCGGAACGCCGTCACGCCGATCCACGCCTCGTCCTGAAAGAGGTCGAGCTCGAGGCCGGGAGGCAGGCGACCTCGCAGGCCTTCGGCCGGCGTACGCCAGTGCGCGAAAAGCAGGTCCTCCCAGGTCTGGCCGATGCTCCACGAGCTCTCGGGCAAGGGCCAGGGCCGGTGGTCGGTCACCGAGAGCGAGGCGCTCTGGCGCGCGGGCGCCTGGATCGCGTCGACGAGGCTGATCATGTCTTGCTGAGCGTCTGCCCGCGCCCGGGCCCGTAACCGGCGGCTAGAGGTTGCCGCGGAGGGCCTGTTCCCGCTCGATGCTCTCGAAGAGGGCCTTGAAGTTTCCCTCGCCGAAGGTCGTCGCGCCGTGGCGCTCGATGACCTCGAAGAACACGGTCGGGCGATCCTGTGCCGTCTTCGTGAAGATCTGCAGCAGATAGCCGTCCTCGTCGCGGTCGGCGAGGATCCGCAGCCGCTTCAGGTCGTCGTAGTCCTCGGAGATCTCTCCGACGCGGGCCTCGACCTCGTCGTAGTAGGTGTCGGGCGTGTCAAGGAACATCATCCCGCGCTCCTTCATCGCCGCGACTGTGCCGACGATGTCGTTCGTCTGCATGGCGATGTGCTGGACACCCGGGCCGTGGTTGAAGTCGAGGTACTCCTCGATCTGACTCTTCCGCTTGCCCTCGGCCGGCTCGTTGATCGGGAACTTGATCTTGCCGCTCCCGTCCGCCATCACCTTGGACATGAGCGCGGAGTACTCGGTCTGGATCTGGTCGTCCCCGAAATGGACGATGTTCGTCATCCCGAAGACGCGCTCGTAGAACCCGACCCAGTGATCCATCCGCCCGAGCTCGACATTGCCGACGACGTGATCGAGCGCGATCAGCCCGACTCCGCTCGCGGGCTGGCCGTTCTCGACGGTGGGGCGATAGCCCGGCAGGTATGGCCCCGCATAGTCATCGCGGTTCACGAGCGTGTGGACGACGTCGCCGTACGTCCCGATCGCGGCGAGCTCTACGCGGCCGTACTCGTCCTCGACCCACTTCGGCTCCATCACGCCCCGGGCGCCGCGCTGGACTGCCTGGCGGTAGGCGTCGGACGCGCTCGGCACCTGGAGCGCCACGTCTTTCGCGCCGTCGCCGTGCCTGCAGGCGAACTGGGTGATCTCGCTGTCTGCCCGCACGCCGCTCGTGAGCACCAGGCGGATGTCACCCTGCTCGAGCACATACGACGCCCGGTCGCGCACGCCGGTCTCAGGGCCCGCATAGGCGGTCCGAGTGAACCCGAAGCAGTGCTCGTAGAAGTACGCCGCCTGCTTCGCGTTCCCAACCCACAGCTCGACATGGTCCCAGCCGTTCAGGGGCATGAAGTCCGTGGTCACAACCCGCATCTTATGTCGTTTCCGGCATGGGTCGACGCCTGGCGATCAGCAGCGCGGCGCCGATTGCGACCCCTCCGACGACCTGCACCCACGTCAGCTCCTCCGAGAGGAGCACGACGGCGAAGAGCGCCGCCAGGAACGGCTGGAGGTTCGTAGCGAGGGTCGCTCGCGACGGGCCGACCCGGTCGATGGCCGTGAACCAGAGGATGTTCGTGAGCACGAGCGGGCCGAGGACTGCGAAGGCGAACCCGACCCAGACGAGCGTGTCGAGATCCCAGGCCTGGTCGGCGAGTTGCGGAAGCGCGGTCAGCAGCGCCGGGATCGAGCCGGCGATAAGCGCGACCGCGCTGACCCGCCAGACGGAGTACCGGCGCAGGAGCGGGACGATCGCGACCGAGTAGACCCCCCACGTCGCGGCGGCGACGAAGGCGAGGGCGTCGCCGAGGAGGTTCCCCGAGAAGCCGCCCGACGACCCCGCCGCCACGAGCGCGACGCCGGTGAGCGAGATCGCAGCCGCGATCCAGAACCGCGCGTGAAGCCGCTCCACGCCCACGGCGAAGGCGAAGAGCGCAGTCACGATCGGAAGGGTCCCGAAGATCAGCGCGGTCGTCGACGCGCTCGTGAGGTCGATCGCGTACGAGAAGGCGAGCTGGTTGACGTAGATGCCGACGAAGGCCGCGGCGGCGAGCAGGAGCAGGTGTCGGCGTCTGAGGCACAGCGAGCGCTCCATGCCGTACGTGATCGCCGAGACGACGACCGCGGCGGCACCGAAACGCAGCGACGAGTACGCGAGCGGCTGGAACCCGTTCGTCAGGGCGTAGCGGGTCACCGTGAAGTTGAACGCCCAGATCGAGACGGTGACGAGCAACATGACCTCGGCTGCGGTCGGGCGGCGCACCACCCGAACCTAGCGATGAGTTTCGGGGCCGCCACCCGTCTTCCAGTACGTCAACGACGAGAGGAGCAGGAGATGGGCAGGGCGGTCGTGACCGAGTTCGTGTCGATGGACGGCGTGATGGAGGCGCCGGGCGGCGAGGAGGGCTACAAGTACACGAACTGGACCTTCGAGTTCCCCGACGAAGGCCAGTACGAGTACAAGCTCGAGGAGCTCCGGGAGACCGAGGCGCTGCTGCTCGGGCGAACGACCTACGAGGGCTTCGCTGCGGCCTGGCCGGAGCGCACCGACGAGACCGGCTTCGCGGACAAGTTCAACTCGATGCCGAAGTACGTCGTCTCGAGCACGCTGAAGGATCCGGAGTGGACGAACACGACGGTGCTCGAGGGCGAGTTCACAGAGTCCATCCCCCGGCTCAAGCAGGAGGTCGACGGCAACATCGTCGTGCACGGGAGCAACCAGCTCGTGCACGGGATGCTCGACCACGACCTCGTCGACGAGCTGAGGCTGATGATCTTCCCCGTGATCCTCGGGATCGGGAAGAACATCTTCCCGTCGCTCGACGACCGTGTCACGTGGGACCTCGTCGACCATCGCACGTACGGGTCGATCGTCG
>DASTCG010000120.1:0-27141 GCA_035711385.1 Gaiellaceae bacterium | reverse complement strand
AAGAGCGACATGTAGGCGAAGAAGCGCCGCTCCTCGTCGGAGCCGTCCATGTAGCCGATCGCGTAGCCGACGATCAGGAAGCCGACGCCCGAGACGACGAGCATCATGAAGACCGAGAGCGGGTCGACGAGGATCTGGAGGCCGACGTTGAGGTCACCGGCCGTGAGCCACGTCCAGATCGTCGAGTAGTGCGACCGGTCCTCCGGCGAGTAATCGAGGAGCCGGAAGAACGTCACGAGTGCGGCGACGAACGAGACGCCGACGGAGAGCGTGGCGAGATAGCCGGCGACCTTCCTCGGGATCCGGGTCCCGAGCAGCGTGATCAGGACGGCCGCGGCGAGCGGCGAGAGCAGGCAGATCCAGGCGGCGGCGATCAACCGCGCAGCGTGGTCAGCTTGTCGACGTCGAGGGCCACCTCGCTGCGATGCAGGGCGACGATCAAGCCGAGCCCGACGACGACCTCGGAGGCCGCGACCGCCATCACAGCCAGCGCGAAGATCTGCCCGTCGTTCTGGCCGAGGTTGCGCGAGAAGCCGATCAGGGCGAGGTTCGCGGAGTTGAGCATGATCTCCAGGGAGAGCAGGACGATCAGCGGGTTCCGGCGGAGGAGCACGCCGAGCGCGCCGATCGTGAAGAGGAACGCCGAGAGGACGACGTACCAGCTGACGTCCGGGCCCATCACCGGCTCGCCTCCTGCTTGCGGGCCTCGCTGCCGAGGATCACGCCGCCGACGGCGGCCACGAGCAGGACGATCGAGGTGATCTCGAACGCGAGGAGATGGTCGGTCAGGAAGACGCGGCCGATGTCCGCAGGCGAGCCGAACGTGCTGTCGATATCTGCCTCGTTCGACAGCCGGCCGCCAGTCTGGAGGCCGATCGCGACGACGACCTCGACGAGGATCGCTGCCGCGGCGACGATGGCGGCGATCGCCTGCCAGGGCGGCCCGCCGCCGAACGGCGCGTCGGCCCGGGTCCCGATGTAGGCGATCACGAAGAGGAACATGACCATGACCGCGCCGGCATAGACGAGCACCTGCGCCGCGGCAACGAACTCCGCCGAGAGCAGCAGGTAGAAGACGGCGAGCGACGCGAGGTTCCCGATCAGCGCGATCGCCGAGTAGAACGGGTTCGAGAAGGAGACGACGGCTACGCCGGATCCGACGGCTCCGAACGCGGCCACGAACCAGATCACCCAGACGAGGAAGTTGCCCACGATCTAGGAGTTGGCCTTGTACGCCGGGATCGGCGTGTCGAAGAGGCTGCGGTCGGCGACGGGCATACGCTTCACGGGCGGGGCGAGCAGCATGTCCTTCGTGTAGATCAGGTCGTCCCGCGAGTACTCGGAGATCTCGTACTCGGCCTCGAGGGTGATCGCGTCGAACGGGCACGCCAGCTCGCAGTAGCCGCAGAAGATGCAGCGGCTGAGGTTGATCTCGTAGATACGCGCGTACCGCTCTCCGGCCGAGACGCGGTTGTTCGGCGTGTTCTCCTCGGCGACGACCCGGATGCAGTCCGCGGGGCAGGCCGCCGCGCACAGAGAGCAGCCGACGCACTTCTCGAGGCCGTTCTGATGACGCCAGAGCCGGTGGCGACCGCGGAACCGCGGGTACACGGGCCGCTTGTACTCCGGGTACTGCTGTGTGATCGGCTTCTTGAAGATGTGCTTCAGCGTGACGCCGAAGCCGCGGATCGAGTCGAAGGGCTGAGGGCTCACACCGCCACCACGATCGCGGCCGTGACGACCGCGTTCAGCGTCGCGACCGGCAAGAGCACTTTCCAGCCGAAAGCCATCAGCTGGTCGTAACGGAGTCGCGGCAGCGTCGTCCGCAGCCAGATGAAGAGGAAGAGGACGATTCCGAGCTTGATGACGAACCAGAGCGGGCCGAGCGAATCGGTGTCTCCGGGGCCGAGCCAGCCGCCGAGGAACAGCGTCACGAAGAGTCCCGAGAGCACGATCATGTTGATGTACTCGGCCGTCTGGAAGAGGCCGAAGCGGATGCCGCTGTACTCGGTGTGGTAGCCGGCGACGAGCTCCTGCTCGGCCTCTGGGAGGTCGAACGGCGCGCGGTTCGTCTCGGCCACGCCGGCGACGAAGAACGTCATGAGGCCGACGAACTGCGGTACGGCGTACCACCAGCCGTCCTTCTGGGCCTCGACAATCCCGACGAGCGAGAGCGTCCCGGCCATGATGATCACGCCGAGAACGGACAGGGCGAGCGCGACCTCATACGAGACGAGCTGCGCGCAGGTGCGCATCGACCCGAGCAGGGAGTACTTCGAGTCGGACGCCCAGCCGCCGATGATGAAGCCGTAGACGCCGAGGGACCCGAGGGCGAAGAGCAGGATCAGGGCGATCGGCACGTTGACGATCTCGCCCGTGATGTCGTACCCGCCGACCTCCCAGCCCGGGCCCCACGGGATCACCGCGAAGGCCGCAAGCGCGGTGAACGTCGAGATGACGGGCGCCCAGATGTACAGGCGGCCGACGGCGCTACCCGGGTAGAACGCCTCCTTACGGATCAGCTTGACGAGGTCGGCGATCGGCTGGAGGAGGCCGAAGGGGCCGACACGGTTCGGGCCGTACCGAAGCTGCATTCGGCCGATCACCTTCCGCTCGACCCAGGTCATGTAGGCAAAGAGCCCCATGACCACGTTGACGATCACGATGGCCTTGATGAGGTCGATCCACCACGGCTCGTTCGGGCTCATGCGCTGACCTCGACCCGGCCCTCGAGTCCCGTCGCATGCTCGGCGGGGATCCGGGCGACTCCCGCCTCGAGCTCGCGGCTGAGCCGGGCTCGGAGCTGGAGCGTCGTTCCGTTGGATCGCACGTTGACGGTCTGGCCGTCGGCGATCCCAAGCCGGCGGGCGTCCTCCCGCGCGAGCTCGACCTCGGGACCGGGCCGCTGGAACTGGAGCTCGGGAACCCGCTCGACGGCCGGCCCGGAGAAGAGCGGCCGGTAGGTGACGAGCCGGAGCCCGTTCCTGCGTTTCGTGTGTCCGGGCCGTGGCTCGGTGCCAGGCACCGGGACCGTTCCTGAACGGACACGCGGCCGCAGGGACGACTGCTCGCCGACCTCGCCGAAGGGCAGGCCGCCGTAGCAGATCGCCGAGACCTCGTCGAAGACCTGTGCCGGGTAGGGCGAGAGCTCCACGCCGAGGCGCTCGGCCAGGCGCGAGATGACCGCGAGCTCGTCGGGCGCGGGGGGAATGGAGGCACGCCGGATGCGTTGCAGGCGCCCCTCGAGGTTGACGTAGGTGCCGTCCCGCTCGAGGTAGCTCGTGCCTGGAAGGATCAGGTCCGCCCAGGGAGCCATCAGCCGGCGGAACATCCCGATCGCGATCACGGTTTCGGCCTGCTCGGCCATGACCCGGACGTTCGGGTCGGCGGCGGCCTCGTCGCCCGAGACGATCAGCAGGCCGATCGGCTCCGGGTTCTCCGCCTCTTCATCGGACGACGCCGCCCAGCCGTCGGCGACTCCGCGGCCGTTCGCGGTCAACGGCAGATGAAACGCCGCGCAGCCCTCCCTGTCGAGCCGGGCCGCCGCCGCAAGCGCTGCTCCGTCCTCGCCGGAGGTGATCAGCACAGCCCGCTCGGCTTCCCGGAGCCGGTTCTCGAGCTCCGCCGTCGGCGCGGGCGAGCGGACGATCTCTGCGCCCTGGCGACGAGCGGCCTTGATCCAGAGCTCCGCGATCGGCGCACGTTCTGCGACGGGCACGTCGCCGAGCACGACGACGAGCTGCGCGTCCCGGATCGAGGAGAGCGGGGCGCGGAAGGCGTCGAACGAATGGTCGACCTGCTCGGGCAGAAGGGCGGAGTGGGCGCCGAGCCCCTGCCGCATGAGCTTCCCGAGCGCGTAGGCGAGCTCGACTGTCTCCGAGCCCGACAGCACGGTGACGATCCGGGATCCGGCCGCGCGGATCAGCCGCTCGGCCTCGTCCAGCGCGTCGTCCCACGAGAGCTCGTCGTACCGGGGGTCGGCTTTCCGAAGCGGGTCGACGACCCGGTCCGACGCCCGCAGGTGGCTGTACGCGAAGCGGCCCTTGTCGCAGAGCCAGCCGCCGTCCACCTCGGGGTGGTTCCGGGACACGATCCGCTTCACCTTGCCTTCGCGGGTCGTCGCGGAGATGTTGCAGCCGACCGGGCACATGCCGCATACCGACGGGACGTTCTGGATCTCCCACGGGCGGCCCTCGAACCGGTACGGCGTCGACGTGAGCGCGCCCACGGGGCACAGCTCGATCACGTTCCCGGTGAACTGGCCTCGGTACGGCTCGTCCTCGAAGGTCGCGATCACCGACTGGGCGCCGCGGTTCTGGGCGATCAGCTGGTTGTCCTCGGAGACCTCGCCGGAGAAGCGGGTGCAGCGATAGCAGAGGATGCAGCGTTCGCGGTCGAGGGCGATCAGCGGGCTGATCGGGATCGGCTTGTCGAACGTCCGCTTCGGGAAGGTCATCCGCGTGTTGCCGGGCCCGTACCGGAAGGTCAGGTCCTGGAGCGGGCACTCCCCGCCCTTGTCACAGACCGGACAGTCCAGCGGGTGGTTGACGAGGATGAACTCGAGCGTCGACTCCTGGCCGTCTGCCGCCTTCTCGGAGGTCTGGGCGGTGCGCACGACCATCCCGTCCTGCGCAGTCAACGTGCAGCCGGCTTGCAGCTTCCCCTGGCCCTCGACCTCGACCAGGCACATCCGGCAGGCGCCGATCGGGGCGCCGATCCGCGGCTCGTAACAGAAGACCGGGATCTCCACGCCGGCCATCGCCGCCGACTCCACGAGGCCGAGCCCCTTCGGGACCTGCGCCTCGATCCCGTCGACGGTGATGGTGACCAGCTCGAGCGAGCTCATGCCGGCACCGGCGAGGCGACGGGGGAATGCGTGTGCTGGTCGCTCGGCGCGACGACGCCTTCGAGTGACGACTCGCCGCCGAACGGACAGCCGCCCTCGTCGACGTGGCGCTGGAACTCGTCGGTGAACTTGTCCACGTAGCTCGCGATGCACCAGACGGCGAAGTCGCCGAGCGCGCACAGCGACTTGCCGAGAATCCGGTCGCAGACGTTCCGCAGCAGGTCGAGGTCGCCCTGGGTCCCGTGGCCGTCCTCGATCCGCTCGAGCAGCTGAACGAGCCAACGGGTCCCCTCGCGGCAGGGCGTGCACTTCCCGCAGGACTCGTGCATGTAGAACTTCTCCGCCCGCAGGCCGAGCTGCACCATGCAGGCGCGCTCGTCGACGACGATCACCGCCGCCGAGCCCAGGAACGAGCCCGCGGCCTGGACGGAGTCGAAGTCGAGCTGGACGTCGAGCTGCTCTGGCGTGAACACCGGCACCGAGGAGCCGCCGGGGATGATCGCCTTCAGCGCCCGCCCGTCCGGGACGCCGTGGCCCCAGTCGAAGATCAGCTCGCGCAGGGTCGTCCCGAGCGGGAGCTCGTAGTTCCCGGGGCGGTTGACGTTTCCTGAGAGCGAGTAGACGACGGTGCCGGGCGCCGACTCGACCCCGAGCTCCTTGTACCGCTCGATGCCCAGCTCCAGGATGGCCGGGACGCTGGCCAGGGTCTGCACGTTGTTGATCAGCGTGGGCCGGCCGTAGAGGCCGGTGACGGGCGGGAACGGCGGCCGCGGGCGGGGCTGGCCGCGCTTCCCCTCGAGCGAGTCGAGGAGCGCCGACTCCTCGCCGCAAATGTACGCGCCGGCGCCGCGGTGGACGAGCACGTCGACCTCGCCGAAGATCCCCGCCGCGCGGGCCTCCTCGACGGCTGCGACAAGCACCTCGTACTCCGCCAGGTACTCCCCGCGGATGTAGATGAAGACGTTCCGCGCGTCGAGCGCGTGTGCGGCGATCAGGCAGCCCTCAAGCAGCCGGTGCGGCGTCAGCCGCATGATCTCGCGGTCCTTGAACGCTCCCGGCTCCGACTCGTCCGCGTTGCAGACCACGTAGGCCGGCCCCGTGCGCTTGTCCGGTCCCGGGACGAGGCTGAGCTTGCGGCCCATGGGGAAGCCCGCACCGCCGCGGCCGCGGAGCGAAGCCTCCGAGATCTCCTCGATGATCGCTGCCCGGTCCAGCTCCCGCGCTCGTTCGAGCTGGGCGTACCCGCCGATCCGACGGTACTGGTCGAGCTTCGTGAGATCGCGCCCCGGGCCGGCCCCGCGCATGATTGTCAGCTCAGCCGCCACGGAGCTCCTCGACGATGGCCGGCACCTGCTCGGGCAGGACCGGCTCGCGGTAGCGATGGTCGACGACCACGACCGGCGCATAGCCGCAGCCGCCCGCGCACTCGATCAGCCGGAAGGTGACCTCGCCGTCCTCCGTCGTCTCGCCGGCTGCGATCCCGAGCTCCTCCTGGAAGGCATCGACGACGGCCTGCGCGCCGACGAGGGCGCACGAGAGGTTCGTGCAGACCTCGACCATGTGCCTTCCGACCGGCTCGAGGTTGTACATGTCGTAGAAGGACGCGACCGAGTGGACGTACGCCGGCGTCAGTTCCATCGCCTCGGCGACCTCCTGAAGCGCCTCCGTCGGGAGCCAGCCTCCGTGGCGCGCCTGGGCGAGGTGGAGGGCGCCCATGATCGCCGAGCGGCCGCGCGGGTACCGCTGCCGGAGCTCCAGCACCTGCTCGTGGAACTCGGCGACGCTCACCGGTCCGTGTCCCCCATCACCGAGTCGAGCGACCCGACGATCGCGATCAGGTCTGCGACGAGCGCCTCGTGCATGCAGGTCGCGGTCGCCTCGAGCGCGACGAACGACGGCGCCCGGAACTTCACGCGCCACGGCCGCGGCCCCCCGTCGGAGACGACGTAGCATCCCTTCTCTCCCCGCGGCGACTCGATCGCGACGTAGACCTCGCCCTCAGGGACGCGATACCCCTCGGTGACGATCTTGAAGTGATGGATCAGTGACTCCATCGAGGTGTGCAGCTCGTGGCGCGGAGGGAGGACGACCTTGCGGTCGTCCGCGATCCAGGGCTCTCCCTTCATGCCCTCGAGCCGGTCGAGGCACTGCTCGACGATCCGGACCGACTGCCGCATCTCCTCGATCCGCACGCGGTAGCGGTCGTAGACGTCGCCGTTCTCGTAGACCGGGACGTCGAAGTCCACCTCGTCGTAGGCGAGATACGGCTGGCTCTTCCGGAGGTCCCAGTCGACCCCCGACGCGCGCAGCACGGGCCCCGACTGCCCCAGCGCGATCGCGTCGTCGGCAGAGAGCGGCCCGATGCCCTGCGTTCGCTCGAGCCAGATCTCGTTACGGCCGATCAGGGCCACGTAGTCGTCGATCGCCTTCGGCATCCAGTCGCAGAACTTGCGCGCCTCGGCGTAGAAGCCGGGCGGGATGTCCTCGGCGAGGCCGCCAGCCTGGAAGTACCGCGTGTGCATCCGGACCCCGGTGACCAGCTCGAAGAGATCGAGGACCAGGTCGCGCTCGCGGAAGCAGTACCAGAACATCGAGATCGCCCCGAGCTCGAGCGCGCCGGTGCCGAGGAAGACGAGGTGCGAGTGAATCCGGTTGAGCTCGCAGAGCAGCATCCGCATCCAGGTGGCCTTGGGGGGGATCTCGAGGCCGAGCAGCTTCTCGATCGCGAGCACGAAGACGAGCTCGTCGTTCTGGAAGCCGACGTAGTCGACCCGTTCCGGGTACGTGATCGCCTTCCACCAGGTCTTGTGCTCCATCGTCTTCTCGAACCCGGTGTGGAGGTAGCCGATCACCGCGCTGATGCCGACCACGCGCTCGCCCTCGAGGTCGACGATCAGACGGAGGACGCCGTGCATCGACGGGTGGTTCGGCCCGAAGTTGACGCGGAGGACGTCGTCGCTGCCCTCGAGCTCAGGCGGGACCGGGAGAATCGTCGGGGTCGGCGAGGGGATGCGCGAGCCCTCGTAGATCCGCGGGCGCTCCACTGTCGCCACGGGCGTCTACTCCTCCCCGGAGAAGCGGACGGGCTCGCCGCCGATCGGATAGTCCTTGCGCAGCGGGTGGCCCTCCCAGTCGTCCTCCATCAGGATTCGGCGGAGGTTCGGGTGACCGGTGAAGCGGATCCCCATCATGTCCCAGGCCTCCCGCTCGTGCCAGTCGGCGGTTGGCCAGACCGGCACGACGCTCTCGAGCTCCTCCCCGTCGTCGATCCAGACCTGAACGCGCACGCGGGGGGCGCCGTCCCGGAGCGCTAGCAGGTGGTAGTTGACCGCGAAGCGCTTGGGCTTCGGGCGCGGGACGCGCGCGTACGCCTGCGAGGCGACCGAGGCGCCGAGGCTCGAGGGCGCGTTCAGGTCGCGGCCCTGCGCGGTGCCGTAGTAGCCGGCGACGCCGCGCCTGCCCCAGCCGAGATAGTCGGCGGGCGTGATGTCCGAGAGGAAGTCGAACCCCTCGGCGTCACGCAGGTGGAGGCACGCCTCCCGAAGACGCGCGGGATCGACGACGAGGGTCGTCTCCCCGTGCTCGTCCTTCCGCTCGACCAGCCCCGGGACGCCTTCGAACGTCACTCGGCGACCCCCCGGATCTCGTAGGCGGGCGGCACGCCGGCCTTGATCTTCTCCTGGAGCCGGACGATGCCCTCGACGAGCGCCTCCGGCCGCGGAGGGCATCCCGGCACGTGGATGTCGACGGCGACGATCTTGTCGACGCCCTGGAGCACGGTGTAGTTGTTGAACATCCCGCCGGAGCTCGCGCAGGCGCCCATCGCGATCACCCACTTCGGCTCCAGCATCTGGTCGTAGATCTGGCGGAGCGGCGCTGCCATCTTGTGCGCGACCCGGCCCGAGACGATCAGGAGGTCGGCCTGGCGCGGCGACGACCGGAAGACCTCGGCGCCGAAGCGCGCGATGTCGTACCGCGAGGAGACGATCGACATCATCTCGATCGCGCAGCAGGCGAGGCCGAAGGTCGCCGGCCAGATCGAGTTCCCCTGCGCCCAGGCGACGGCCTTCTCGACCGTCGTCATCAGCAGCTTGCTCTCGAGGTCCTCCGGGCCGAGCTCGCGCTCGAATACCGAGGGGCCCTTCTCCTCCATCAGCACGCGCTCGGAGTGGATGCCGTAGTCGCGCAGCCGCTTGGGCCCGTTCACCGCCACTCGAGCGCCCCCTTCCGCCAGATGTAGACGTAGGCCACCGCCAGGATTCCGATGAAGAACGCGAGCTCCCAGAACCCGAACCAGCCGAGCGGCTCGAGCACGACCGCCAGCGGGTACAGGAAGACGATCTCGATGTCGAAGACGATGAAGAGCAGCGCCGTGAGGTAGAAGCTGATCGTGAAGCGCTGGACGTGCGGTGGTCCCATCGAGACGCCCGACTCGAACGGGAGCGACTGGGCGCGGGTCCGATGCGACGGCCGGGTCGCGAAGAGGAAGGACATGCCGATCATCGAGGCGGGGATGGCCAAGGCCAGCAGCCCGTAGATCAGGAAGGGCAGCCAGTTATCGAGCATCGCTGCGGTGCGCCGGGGCCCCCACTCGGCGCGGAGTCTACAGCCGACGGTCCTGCTACCAGCCGGGTGGAAAACGGCTCAACGAAGCGTGAATCAGCTGTTACAAAGTGTCGGTCGTCATGCCACTCGGGTGGGGGAAGGCGGCGCCCGGGGCCGGTGCTACGATGGGCCGACCGTGGAGATCACCGAGCGCCCGATCACGCTTGTCTCGCTCACCGACCGTGCCGCCGCCAAGGTCAGGGAGCTGATGGCCGAGGAGCCGGCCGGCGAGGCCGAGGTCCTGCGCGTCGCCGTCCAGGGCGGCGGCTGCTCCGGGTTCGAGTACGCGCTCGGGTTCGACCGCGGCTCGATGGAGGGGGACCACGAGCTCGACGCCCACGGCGTACGGGTCGTCGTGGATCCTTTCAGCGCCCCGTACCTCCAGGGGACGGAGATCGACTTCGTCGACGGCCTCCAGGGCGGGTTCGCGATCAACAACCCGAACGCCACCGCCGCGTGCGGCTGCGGCCACTCGTTCCAGGTCGAGGACGACGCCGCAGGCGAGGCATACGGCGGCGGCTGCGGCTCCGGCTGCTCGCACTAGCGCCACTAGCATTCGTGGGGACATGACGGACGTCGTCGACGTCACGATCCTCGGCGCGGGCCCGGTCGGCCTCTCGGCCGCCTACTACGTCGGGCATCGCGACGGGACCGTCAGGATCGTCGAGTCGCTCGAGCAGATCGGCGGGCAGGTCGCGGCGACGTATCCCGAGAAGCACGTGTACGACGTCGCCGGCTTCCCGAAGATCCTCGGCCAGAAGCTCGTCGACATGTGCTCCGAGCAGGGTCTCCAGTACGGGGCCGATGTCCGGCTCGGCGAGGAGGCGAAGACCCTCGAGCGCATCAACCAGAACGGTGACGAGCTGCTCTCGCTGACGACGGACCAGGGGAACACGTACCTGTCCCGGGCGATGATCATCACGGCCGGCCACGGCGCCTTCGAGCCGCGCCGACTCGGGATCGAGAACATCGACGAGTGGCTCGGCCGCGGCCTCCACTACGTCGTCAGGGAGAAGGCACAGTTCGCGGGCAAGCATTGCGTCATCGTCGGCGGGGGCGACTCCGCGCTCGACTGGACGCTCGGGCTGCAGGACACGGCCGACCTGCCGATCACGCTCGTGCACCGGCGGGATCGGTTCCGCGCGCTGGAGTCGTCGGTCAACGAGGCCCGGAAGCTCGAGGACGAGGGCGCGGTCAGGATCCTCACGCCGCACGAGGTCCGGGAGGTGCACGGCGACGGGAACATGGAGGCGGTGACGATCGAGAACACCGCCACCGGCGAGCTGACGCGGTACGACTGCGAGGCGCTGATCACGTTGCTCGGCTTCGTGTCGCACCTCGGCTCGATCGCGGAGTGGGGGCTCGAGCTGGAAGGCAAGCGCCAGATCAAGATCGACCCGATGACCTGCCAGACGTCGATGCCCGGCGTCTACGCCGCCGGCGACGTCGCCGGCTACCCCGGCAAGATCACCCTGATCACCGTCGGCATGGGCGAGGCGGCGATCGCGGCCAACAACGCGATCGCGGCCATCCGCGGCGAGAAGGTCCAGCCGAAGTACTCGACGGACTAACCCTCCGGCCTCCCTCACCGCGAGCTAGCGCAAATGGGTCGCTTGCCGATGCGTCCCTCGAACGAGTGATGCCGTTGACCCCCGTCGACGCCGAACACCGCACTTGGTGGAGAAGCTTCGGATCGAGTGTCTCAGCTGCGGCGCCCGGCGGACGGTGGCCGGGAACGTCCCGCACCTCGATCCCGGGGAGTGCCCGCGGTGCTCGTACGTGGGGTGGGCCCGGGTCGACGATCTGACCGAGGTCGCCCGCCGGCTGATCCGCGAACGGCCCGTCGAGCGCCGCAGCCTCCGTATCGTCTGATCCGGACCGGTTCTGGTGCCTGGCACCACGACACGCCCGGACTAGACTCCAGGCGATGGCCGACGTCGAGACGAAGACGGAGCTCTGGGGCACGGAAACCGCCAAGGCAGTCGCGAACTTCACCGTCTCCGGCGAGCCGATTCCGGTGCCCGTCGCCCACTGGCTCGGCCGGATCAAGGGCGCCGCCGCCCGCGTCAACGCCGACCTCGGGCTGCTCGACGCGGACAAGGCAGATCGGATCGCCGCGGCAGCGGAGCGCGTCGTGTCGGGCGAGCTCGACGACCAGTTTCCGATCGACGTCTTCCAGACCGGCTCCGGCACCTCCTCGAACATGAACGCGAACGAGGTGCTCGCCACGCTCGCCGGCGACGACGTGCACGCGAACGACGACGTGAACATGGGCCAGTCGTCGAACGACGTCTTCCCGTCCGCCGTCCACCTCGCCGCGCTCGAGCAGCTCACGCACGACCTGCTTCCCGCCCTCGATCGGCTCGGAGCCTCGCTCGAGCGGAAGGCCGAGGAGTTCGGCGACGTCGTGAAGTCCGGTCGCACACACCTGATGGACGCCGTCCCGGTGACGCTGGGCCAGGAGTTCTCGGGCTATGCGGCCCAGGTGCGCCAGGGGTCGGCGCGCGTGAGGGATGCGCTCCCGCGCCTCGGGCAGATCCCGCTGGGCGGAACGGCGGTCGGAACCGGGCTGAACACGCACCCCGAGTTCGCCGACCGCGTGCGCGCGCTGCTCGAGGAGGAGACGGGACTCCCGATCTCGGCGGCGGCCGACCCGTTCGAGGCACAGGCGGCCCGCGATGCGCTCGTCGAGGCCTCGGGTGCGCTCAAGACGGTGGCCGTCTCGCTGACGAAGATCGCGAACGACCTTCGGCTGCTCGGCTCGGGTCCGCGCGCCGGCCTGGCCGAGATCATGCTCCCCGAGCTCCAGAAGGGGAGCTCGATCATGCCGGGCAAGGTCAACCCCGTAATCCCCGAGGTCGTCACCCAGGTGTCGGCGCAGGTGATCGGGAACGACGTCGCGATCACGGTCGGCGGGATGCAGGGACACCTCGAGCTGAACGTGTTCGTTCCCCTCCTCGCACGCAACCTGCTCGACTCGATCCGCCTGCTCGCCGCCGCCACCGGCCTCCTGGCGGAGAAGTGCGTCGACGGCATCGAGGCCAACCGGGAGAACGCCGAGCGCTACGCGGAGCTCACGCTCTCCGCGGCCACGGCGCTCAACCCCTACATCGGCTATGACAAGGCGACGGAGATCGTCAACACGGCCGCTCGGACCGGGCGCTCGCTGCGCGAGGTCGCCCGTGAGGCCGGCGTCGACGAGAAGACGCTCGACAAGGCGCTCGACTACCGCGCCATGGCCGAGCCGCATCGCCAATAGGAATCCCCCACCCGAGGGGTCGGCACGACCCGTCGGGGGCGCCGAAACACACGTGACGGGTCTCGTCCCTGGCCGCCCCATGCGTCGCGATCCGGTCCTGCGCCACGCCAGGGACAACCCATGCCGCCTCGACGACCGCTCACCATCGCCGCAGCGCTTCTCGCTCTCCTCCTCGGGACTGCGGGGTCGACCGCGCTTGCCGCGAGCGACGGCCGTGGGGACAAGGTGTCCCGGCGTAGCGCTGGCGGAGTCGAGCTCCACGTGCCCCAGTCGGTGCGCAGCTCGCTGCGGCTACGCGGGGCTCGACTCCTGCCGAAGAGGCACGGCCCGAAGGCTGCCGCCGTCCGCCCGCTGGGCGCCGGCCCGGCGCCGGGTGAGGTGCGCCTGTGGGTTGGCCTCGACGCCGTGCACGGGGCGATCTACCCGAAGCCGTACGTCTTCCGGGGCGCCGGCCGGCGCATCGAGGTCTGGGTAGCCGGCGACCTCGACTTCCTGCCCGGCGACTGCCGGAACGGCGTTCGGACCCAGGTGACGGACGAGCAGGTCCGCGGTCTCGTCCACGCCTTCGACCGCGTCATCTACCCGCGCGAGTCGAGCGTCTTCGGCGTTCCACCGGCGCGGGACGGCACGAACGCGCTCGTTCCGACGCCGTTCCAGCCGCAGGGCGACGGCGAGAAGCTCGTCGTGCTCGTGGACAACATCCGCGACGAGTCCTACTTCGACCTGAACAACGCGCACGAGCTCGGCTACGGCGTCGGCCTCTACGTCTCGCAGGTCGACGACCTCTTCGACCGGAACATGATGACGATCGACGCGTTCGACTGGCTTCACCGCACCGGCAGGCGCCCGCCTCACGAGCCGTCGACCGATCCGTGCGTGAACTCGCCTGCGTGGCCGACCCTGATCGAGGGCGTCTTCGCCCACGAGTACGAGCACCTGCTGATGCACCACGCGGATCCGGACGAGGCGACGTGGGTGGACGAGGGCCTCGCGGACTGGGCCCGCAGCCTCACCGGCTACGCCGATCCTGACCGGCCCGTGACGGAGGTCGGCTACGACAAGCACACGCAGTGCTTCCTCGGGAACATCGCCGGCTCGCCCGGCGGCCCGGAGAACTCGCTCACGCTGTGGGGCGACAGCCCCGACGTCAACTGCGACTACGGGGCGGCGTACTCGTTCATGGAGTACCTCCGCGACCGGTACGGCCGTGGGGTGCTGACGGCGCTCCACCGCGGCGACGCGAACGGGCTCGCCGGCGTCGACGAGGCGCTCGGGCGGCGTGGGAGCGACGAGGACGCGCTCCACGACTGGTCCGCCGCGGTCGCGCGCAGAGTGAACTGGGACAACCCGAACGCCTACACGCGGCCGGGAGCGCCGCCGAACGGCGCCGACTTCGTCCGGCTGAGGGACCAGACGGGACGTCCGTTGCGCCCGAGAGAGATCCGTTCGCTGAGCTTCGACGGCGCGGAGACGCTCCCCGGCCGGCCCGTGGAGTGGTCGGTCGACCCGGCTCCGCCGAACGGCGGCTCGGCCGCGCTCTCCTCGGGCGGCGGCAACGACCTCGACCGCGCCATCGTCAGGCCGCTGACCGTTGCGGCGCAGGGCGGCACGCTGACCTTCCAGGCGCAGTGGAACCTCGAGGAGGATCCGACCGGCGGCTGGGACTTCACCTTCGTCCAGGTCTCCACCGACGGTGGGGCCACGTACACCAGCATCCCGTGCACGAGCTCACGCATGGACGCGAGCCCGCACGCCCGGCCGGTGATGGCCGAGAACCTGCCCGGCTACACGGCGTACTCGGGCGGTTGGCGCGCCGAGTCGTGCGACCTCTCCCTCTTCGCCGGCAAGCAGATCCTGCTCGGGTTCCGAAACGTGACCGACGGCTCGGTGGCCGGCGACCCCGACGATCCCGCGGCGACGATACCGCCCGGATTCTGGCTCCGGAACCTCAGCCTGGCCGGCACGCCCGTCGCCGACGGCTCCTCGCTCGCGGGCTGGCTCACACCCTCGCAGGCCCGGCCGACCGCCGTCCACGGATTCACGCTCCAGCTCGTCGCGGACGGCCGGCAGCGGTCGGTGCTCAGGATCCCGCTCGACGACCACAACCAGGCGGTTGTCCCCGGCGCCCTTCTGCGGCGCCTCGACCGGCATGCCGAGGTCGTCGGCGCGGTCGTCATGTACGACGAGCCCACCGAGACGGTGAGCGAGTCGGCGCCCTACGCGCTCCGCGTGAACGGCGTCCTTCAGCCCGGCGGCTGATCGTCACGCATCGCTGATCGGGGGCCGTCCTTGGCGACTCCGGTGGTTCCGACTTACGACTTGACATCTGATAGAGAAAACGAGATAAGGGAACTGATATCCAACTGATATGACCCGCTGAACCGTTCCACGAGGGGGAGAACATGCACTGGAGAAGAGGTGTCCTCGGCGCCACGGTGGCCGTGGCAGTCGTCGTTGCCGCGCTCGGGGCCGGGCTGACGCATCCGCCGCAGGCGACCAAGGAGACGGCGAAGGCCGCGCAGGCGCGTGAGGTGCTCGAGTACCTCGGGGAAGCGCAACAGGCACGGGGGGTGCCGGTGCCAGTGGCGCGCGAGAAGGCCTCGCGCGAGGCGTCGCGCGAGATCGTCGCGGGCTTCGCGCAGCAGGCATACGAGGACCTGGCGTACCCGCACAAGACCGTCGCCACCGAGCAGCTTGACGGAGCGCTCGCGGCGATGCGCCGGCACGACGGCAAGGGCGACGACGGCGGACGGCGCTGGCGCGAGGTCGGGCCGTACACCCTGGACGTCGCGCGGGAGGCGACGCAGAACAACGGACAGCCGACGCAGTGGTCGGGCCGCATGACCGCGATCGCCGTCGATCCGAAGTGCAAGCCCCAGGAGTGCCGGCTGTACGTCGGAGCGGCGGGCGGCGGTGTCTGGCGGACGGACGACGCGCTCTCGCGGCGGCCGCACTGGAAGCCGCTCGACCGGGGTCTCCCGACCACGTCGATCGGCGCGCTGCTCGTCGATCCCAGCGACAGGAGCGGGAAGACGCTCTACGTCGGGACAGGCGAGCCGAGCGGCTCGAGCGACAGCGAAGCGGGCCTCGGTCTCTACCGGTCGACGGATCGCGGCGAGTACTGGACGCTCGTGCCGGGCAGCTACGCGGTGGCGAAGGACCGCGGCATTGGCGAGGTCGCCGTCGATCCCCGGAACCCGCGGCACATCCTCATGGGGACCACGGTCGCACGGCACTCGGCGTCGGGCGTGAGCGGCGGGCGGTTCACGCCGCCAGGAGCGCCTCCGATCGGCCTCTACGAGTCCAAGGACGGCGGCGCGAGCTTCCGGCTCGTCTTCAGCCGGCCGCAGGACCCGGTCGATCCGTCGACTCCCAACGGGAACGACTTCTTCCGCGGCGGGGTCACCGACATCGAGTACGACCCGGCCGACCCGAACACGTTCTACTTCACGATGTTCGAGTACGGCGTCTTTCGCTCACCGAACAACGGCGGGACGTTCGAGAACATCTACGTCGGCGTTCCCGACGACGGCTCGACGAATCCGGGCGGCGCGCCGCTCGGGATCCGCTACGAGCTCGCGGCGGCCAAGCTCGGGAACGGGAAGACGCGGCTGTACGTCTACGACGGCCGGAACGAGGTTCCCGGCCCGACCGGCCTCGTCGACGCCTCGCGCGTCCTGCGCTCGGACGACGCCCGTGCAGCGACGCCGGTCTTCCAGATGCTCTCGAGCCCGACCCGGGGCACCGTCGGATACAGCTCGTTCGACATCTGCGGCGGCCAGTGCTCGTACGACATGCCGATCGCCGTCTCGCCCAAGGATCCGGACGTGGTGATGATCGGCGGCCAGACCCAGTACGGCGAGCTGCCTCCCTACGCCGGGGCGGACAAGTCGAACGGCCGCAACATCATGCTCTCGCGGAACGCGGGTGAGCTCTTCACGGACATGTCCGGCGAGGCCAAGGATCCATTCGAGGCCAACCACCCGGACGTCCAGACTCTCGCGTTCCACCCGGCCAACCCGAACCTCCTCTTCATCGGGAGTGACGGCGGGATCGTGAGGACGAGCGGCCGGTACACCGACGACTCGTCCGACTGCTCGGAGCCCGACCGGAACCTCTCCGGGCTCGACCTGACCGAGTGCCGGATGTTCCTGTCGTCCATCCCGGACGACCTGGTCCCGCTGAACGCAGGCCTGCGGACGCTTCAGTTCCAGGATCTGTCGCCGAGCCCGACGAACCCGCTCGGCGACGTGATCGGCGGGACGCAGGACAACGGGACACTCGGCTACTCCGGCGGCCGCACGTGGTTGAACTTCGTATCCGGCGACGGCGGCCAGTCGGGCATCGACTCGAAGCAGGGCCTGATCCACTACCACACGTATTTCGGCCAGCAAGGAGACGTGAACTTCCGCGGCACCGACCCACAGTGGTGGTCGTGGATCTTCGACCCGATCCTGTTCTCGCCGGAGGGCTCGGCCTTCTACCTGCCCTTCGCAGCCGATCCGGTCGTCTCGAAGACGGCCTTTGCCGGCTCGGAGAGCGTCTGGCGGACGCTGAACGCCGGCGGTGACAAGGACTTCCTCGAGAACCACTGCAGCGTCCTCGGCGGCCCGCGGAGCGACCGGCTCAACACCGGCGTCGACTCCGGCTGCGGGGACTGGGAGAAGCTCGGTCAGGGCAGCCTCGTCACCGGCCCCTCGTCCGACAAGGGCACCGGCTACGTCGTCGCGGTCGAGCGGGCGAAGACGAACACCGGCACGATCTGGGCCGGGACTCGGCGCGGGCGCATCTTCGTCGCCGGAAACGCGGACTCGAACGACCCGGCGGCGCAGGTCCAGGAGCCGGACTGCTGCGGCACCGGCATGAACGAGCGGCAGACCGACGTCGTCTTGACGCGGATCGACACGCCGGCGCAGCCGCGCCGGTTCCCCAGCGGCATCTCGATCGACCCGCGCGACCCGAGCGGCAACACCGCGTACATCTCGTTCTCAGGCTACGAGGCCTATACGCCTGGTCAGCCCGGCCACGTCTTCAAGGCCGTGTACAACCCGGCGACGGGCACCGCGACCTGGACCGACCTGAGCTACGACCTGGGTGACCTGCCGATCACCGACGTCGAGGTCGACGCTCCCACAGGTGACCTCTACGCCTCGTACGACTGGGGCGTCCTGCGCCTGAGGAACGGCTCGACGGCCTGGGAGGACGGCGGTCGCGGGCTGCCCAAGGTGGCCATCTACGAGCTCAGCCAGGCGACCATCCCCGGGACCTCGCGGCGCGTGATCTACGCGGCCACTCACGGCCGCGGCGCCTTCCGCCTGATCCTCGGTCGCTGAGTCTCGGGCGCCCAGCCTCGTGGCTCTCCTAGCGCGCGATCGGCGGAGGGCAGATGAACGCCGGCAGCTTCAGCGCTGCGCGCGAGCCTCGGCTTCCGACCGCGCTCACGACGAGGACGTCGCAGCGGTCGGCGTCGAGCCTGCTGAACCCGAGCACCCACGCGCCGGTGCGGCCGGCGGTGATCCGTCGGCGCGTGATGCTCGACCTGCTCATGAGTCGCACGACCACGCGCTCACGCGACTTGAATCCGGTGCCCTTGACCTTCAGCGGCGCCAGGCTCAGGAGCCGCAGCTTCGCCGGCCCGGATGTGCTCTGGGCGGCGGCCGCCCCGACCGGAGCGACGAGCAGAACGATCGCAGCAAGTGTCGCGAGATGCCTCATGCGATTCACTATGCCCGCGGTGCAGCAAGACCTATCACCCGGAAGGCGGTATCGAGATTTCTGTATCGTCCCGCGTCCATGCGGATCGACAGGAACAGAAAGACGGGGCCGACCGGGCTGCTCCTCACCACCGCTACGGCGTTCGCGTTGGCCCTCGCCGCGTGCGGTGGGGGCGACGGTGACAAGGAGTCGGAGGAAGAAGAAGGCGGCACGGTCGCCTGCGAGGGCACTGCCGTAACGCCGAACCTGCCGACAACTTTCCCGCAGGTCTCGGGCGTCACGTTCACGAAGTCGAGCGCCTCAGGGCCGAGCGAGATCGCCGACGGGTACTACGAGGGCGAGCTCGAGAAGGCGTACGAGAGCTACAAGTCCGGCTTCGAAGATGCCGGCTACACGGTGACGTTCGACGAGATCGAGGAGCACGACTCCGAGGTCGCGTACAAGGGCGGCTCGCCGGAGCGAACGGGCATCGTCGCGCTTCGCGACAACTGCGAGGAGAGCGGCAGGATCTCCGTTCACGTCAGCAGCCGGCCCAGCTGAGCCCCGCCACAGCGGGGGAGTGAGGGATCCATGAGCCTCACCCTTCAGGTTCTCGTCTCGGGCCTTGCGGCGGGCGCCGTCTACGGGCTCGTCGCGATCGCCCTGATCCTCGTCTACCGCCTGACCGGCATCGTCTACTTCGCCTTCGGCGACCTCGTCGGCCTGGCGGTGTTCACGGCGCTGCTGGTCGCCGCGGGAACGGGCCCGGTGACCCAGACGAACGTCGGCGCAGCGCGCTTCCTCCTCGCTGTCGCTGTCGGCGTGGCCGTCTGCGTCGGGACGAGCGCCGGGGCGTACTGGCTTGCCGTCCATCCGCACGTGGCGAGGGGCTCCGTCGTCGGGTGGGTCGCGGCGACCGTGGCGATCGCCTACGCGGTCAGGACGTCCATCGACGTCTTCTTCACGCGGCCGAGCTACGTCTTTCCGGATCCGATCCCCTTCCGGGAGATCGGCCGCGGCGGGTTCGTCGGAGTCGGCGGCGCCTCGATTCAGGTCCGCGCGTTCTTCGTGATCGCCGTCGGTGTCGCCCTCGCCCTCCTGGCAACGCTCGTGCTCCAGCGCTCGAAGCTCGGCCGCGGCCTCCGGGCGATCGAGTCCGACATCGAGGGCGCGGCGTTCAGCGGCATCCCCGTGAACCGGCTGATCGTGGCGGCCTTCGGACTGACCGGCGGCCTTGCGGCCGTGGCCGCGGTGGTCGCGGCCCCGAGCGCGTCCTTCGGAGTCGACACGGGCAGCCTGCTCGGCGTCAAGGCGCTGCTCGCCGCGCTCGTGGTGGGCTTCTCGTCTCCGCTCGCAGGGTTCGTCGCCGGGCTCGGCGTCGGCGTCGTGGAGGCCGCGATCGCCAACCTCCACGTCGCCGGGCTCGAGCTCGGACCCGCGTATCACGAGGTCCTGCCGATCGCATTCGTGCTCGTCTTCGTGGCGGTGCGTGCGCTGGCGACGGAGCGCGGCGCGGCGCTGAGAGAGACGTGACCGCCGCCGCGGCGGCCGTCGTCCAGACCCGGAACGCCCTGGCCGGGGCCGTCAGGGACGTGCGAGCCGGATGGACGTCTCGCGCAACCGCGGGCGTCGCCCTCGTCGCGCTCGCGGCGCTGCTCCCGGCGCTGCCGCTCGAGGTCGGCCTCGACCGGCTCGCCGGCGATCTCTACCTGGGCGCCGCGGCCGTCGGGCTCGGCGTCATCGTCGGGCTCGGCGGGATGCCCTCGCTGGGCCAGGGGGCGTTCGTCGCCGTCGGCGCCTTCGGCACCGCGTTGCTGACCAGCAAGCTCGGCTGGCCGGACGAGCTCGCGCTTGCCGGGGCAGCCCTCGTCGCCGCGGCCGCAGGCGGCGCCGTCGGCCTCGTCGCCGCCCGCCTCCGGCCCGCGATCGTCGCCGTCGTCACCTGGCTGCTCGCCTGGCTCGTCGCGATCGGCCTCGCGGCCTTCCCCTCCATCTCGGGGGGCGCCCAGGGCATCGCCGTCGAGGAGGGCAGCATCGCGGGGCTCGATCTCTCCCCCGCGGTGCGCTACGAGCTCGGCGTCGCGCTGGCGGCGCTCGCCGTGCTCATCTTCGCGGTGCTCGCCCGGAGCCCGGTCGGCGTCACGCTCTCGGCGGCGAGCCAGGACCGTACAGCCGCCGAGAGCCTCGGCGCTCCGGTCGCGCGTCTTCGTGCGGCGACGTTCGCTCTCGGTGCGGGCATCGGAGGTCTCGCCGGGGGCTTCGGCGTCCTCCTCGCGGGCGTCGCGGACGCCGAGGCCTACGGGCCGCTCCTCTCGGCGAAGCTCTTCATCGCGGTCGTCCTGGGCGGTGCCGTTGCACCTGCCGGCGGGCTCGTGGGGGTCGCCATGCTCGCGGCGCTCGGCCGGCTCGTCGAGCTGGGAGGGGTGGAGGGCCTGCAGGCGTCGCGTCTCGAGACGCTCCTGGTCGCGGTGATCGTCCTCGCCGCACTCGGTGCGGTCGATCGCGGCCTGCTCCCCCTGCTCGGGGACTGGAATCGGAGGCGGCGCGGCGGAACCGCGGCTGCCGCCACCCCGAGCACCGCTCGGCCGACGCGCGTCGGGGTTCCAGCATCGGTCCGCGCGCTCGGGTTGACGAAGCGGTTCGGGGCAGTCACCGCGCTCGCCGACGTGGATCTCGACGTCCCGGCTGCGACCGTGCACGCGATCATCGGGCCGAACGGATCCGGAAAGACCACGGCGCTCCGGGTCGTCGCCGGCGCGATCGATCCGGACGCGGGAACCGTGACCGTCGACGGCAGGGACGTGAGCGGCGACGCCGCTTGGGCCAGGGCCGAGACCGGCGTGGTCGGGACGCTCCAGGCGACCGCGGTCTTCCCGGAGCTGACGGCGCTCGACAACGCCCTGGTGGGCGCCGGGCTACGCGTCCGCCACCGAGGTGTTGCCCGCGCCGTGCTGGCGACGCCCAAGGCGCGCAGCGAGGCACACGTCGCTCGGAACGCTGCGAAGGCGGCCCTCGAGGTCGTGGGACTGGGGGCCGTCGCCGATGTTCCGGCCGGCGAGCTCCCCGGCAGTGCCCAGCGCCGTCTGATGATCGCCGCGGCCCTCGCGACCCGGCCGCGGGTCCTGCTCCTCGACGAGCCGACCGCCGGCGCCGACCGGAGCGACATCGAGCTGCTCACCACGTTGCTGCGAGATCTCCGTGCCAGCGGGTTGACGATCGTGCTGGTCGAGCACAACCTTCGGCTTGTTCGCAGCGTTGCGGAGCGAGCGACGGTGCTCGAGGCGGGCAGGGCGATTGCCGCCGGAGCGATCGGCGAGGTGCTCGAGGACGAGGCCGTCCTCCGTGCGTATCTGGGCGGGAGGCCTCGGTAGGCTGATGCGCGTGCTGCGGGGGGTCGTGATCGTTGTCGCAGCCCTGTTCGCGACGGCGTGCGGCGGCTCCGACGGGTCGGATGCGGGCGGCAAGCCGCTCGTCGTCTACGTCAACGCCCCGTTCTCGACAACGCCGTTCGTCGGGGAGACGATCGCCCGGGGCGCGGAGCTCGGCGCCAGCGTCGTGAACGGCCGCGGGCTGAATGTCGGCGGGAAGCCGTACGTGCTGAGGATCAAGCGGGTCGACAACCGGCTGTCGCCCCAGTCGGCAGTCGCGAACGTCCGGCGCGCGGCGGGCGACTCGGCGGCGGTTGCGGTCGTCGACGAGGGGACGGGCGTCAACGCGTCGTGGGCGATCGCCGGCCGCGAGGATCTTCCCCTCGGCATTACGTACCAGGGAGGGATCGGCCTCGTGGATCCGGAGCAGCGGCCGAACGTCTTCCGGATCGCGCCGAGCGATCACGGGCTCGCGTACCGCCTGGCCGAGTACCTGATCCCGAAGCGCGGCAGGATCGCGCTGCTCGTCGACGACAGCGGCTACGGCCAGGAGGGCAAGAAGGCACTCGACGAGGCCTTCCGCGGGCAGGAGTCCGTCGTCGCTCGTATCGACGTCCCGTCCACCGCGACCGACGTTGCGCCCCAGGTGCTCCGGGCGAAGCGCGCGGGCGCGACCCGGCTCCTCGTCTGGGCGCAGCCGCCCGTGATCGCGGCGGCGATCACCGCGGCGAGGAGCAGCGGCTGGGACGTTCCCATCTATGCGCCACCGTCAGGGGCCGACCCCCTCATCCGTCAGCAGCTCTCGGGCTACCCGCGATGGGTGGACGGCCTGACGTTCGCGTCGGGCCGGATGACCTCCGAGGTCGGCACCTCGCCCTTCTCCACGTTCGTCCGCAGTTTCGAGGCGGCGTACGGCCCTCAGGAGGTCGGCGTCCGCACCGCGGCCGGAGACGAGGTGATCCAGCCACCCGAGTACGCGATGTACTCGTTCGACTTCGTTCGTCTGCTCGCCACGGCGATGGAGGCCGCTGGCACTGTCCGGGGCCGAGCCGTGATCGACGCGCTGAACCGCGTCACCATCGACGGGGCCAACGGCGACGAGCGAGGATTCAACCTCGTGAACCACGAGGGCGTCATCGACGACGACGTCTACTTCGCGCGATTCCGCGACATGACGTTCGCTCCGGTCGAGGACGACCTGCTTTCGGCGTCGCTGCCGAACGTCGATCAGACGAGGTGAGGCTCCGGACGCTCGCGGTGGTCGCAGCCGCGGGCGCGCTGGCACCAGGCGCTGCAGCCGCTCCGCCGCTCCGCGTCGCCGTGCTGCCTGGCCCCGCGTCTCTTCCACCGGTACCGCCACTGGCGCCGCCGCAGCCTCCCCTCACCGAGACGCCCAGGCTGCGCGGAAGTGTCTTCGCCCGCGAGCGAGTCGTCGTCGGGATGGCGCCCGACGGGTCGCCGCGCACGGTCACCGTCTCTCAGCGCCTCCTTGTCCGAGCCCTCGGCGACTACGCCTTCTTCGTGCCAGCCCCTGCGGTTCGCGTCGTTGCCGGCCCGGGCAGTCAGTCGCGACCCGGCCTGCGGCCGAACCAGATCGTCTGGCAGGGCTTCTCGCCGCGGCGCAAGGTGCTGGCAGCAGTGGCCGACCTGCGCCCCGGAGGCAGTGTCCCGGCGCTGCCGGTCCGCGTTCGCGTGACCGGCATTCCCGTTCGGCCGGGCCCGTTCGAACTCACGATCTCGCTCGAGAACGCGACCCGGACGCGCGCGACCGGATTCACCGCCGACGTGCCGACGGCCGACCTCGTCTCGGCGCTCGCCGACCTTCGCGCGGCGGCGCGGAGTGATCGCCCGATCACGGATCGGGTCGTTCGCATCCGCGGCGGGAGCGGACCGGCGACCGTGGACTCCTGGGCAGCGCTTGCCGTCGGCGGCTCGATTGCCTTTCCGGCCGGCGCCGTATCCGACTTCGCACCCGCACGGCTCACCGGCCTCCTTCGAGGCCGGACCCTTCGCGTCACGGTTCGGGGCACCGCACAGCGGGCGGCGACGCCGAGGCTCAGGCTCGTGGTCGAGCCGGCACCCCGGGCCGCGCTCCCGCCACGGTCGGCCCGGACGCTCGAGGCCACCGTCGCGGGCTACCTCCGCTACGCGCGTACCCGCCAGTTCGAGCGGTATCTGGCAAACCCCGATCCGCTCGGGCGGACCACCACGACGTATCTCTACGAGACCGCCGCTCGCCCCCGCCCGTCCGCAGACGCGGCACGCTCCGCCGACGATTCCGGAGTGTCGACAGCGGTCGTTGTCGTCCTCGTCGTCCTCGTCGTCCTCGTCGGCCTCGTCGTTCTCTGGGCACACAACTGACGTGAGAGGGGCCGGCGGTTGCCGGCCCCTCTCTCCGAAACGTGGTGGACGCGCCGGCCTACGGGCCGAAGAACGTCTTCACGTGGTTCATCAGGTCGGTCTTCTGCGCCGCCGAGCCGTACGACTCGAGCGGGAACGCGAGGAAGACGACCTTGTACGTGCCCGAGAACGACAGGCCGTCAGTCGCACCCGAGTCGTCGGTGAAGATCGAGATCGCCGGGGCGATTGGGGTGATCCGGTCCTCGAAGTTGTTCCCGAGGACCGCCGACGACAGCGGCACCGTTCCGACGCCTGCCGTCAGGGTTCCTGCCACCTCGTGGACGTTCGCGGTGTCCTTGTCGTTCTGGTTCTCGGTCCCGTCCCAGTTGACGTGCAGGTAGTCGTGGACGAACGCAGTCGTCCCGGCCGCCTGGTCGAGGATGTCCTGGCCCGTCATGAGCAGGTTGTTGCCTGCGTTCAGGAAGGCCGTGAGCTCGTCCTCGTAGGGCAGGATCGGCCCCGGGTAGCTGTTGCCGGTGAACCAGACGACGTTGTCGAACGCCAGCAGGTAGTTCAACGGCAGGTTCTCGTCGACGTTGAGATCCCACACCTGATGCGCCATGCCGGCCGAAGTGAGCGCCGGCTCGATCAGCGTCTTGGAGTCGATCGGTGCGTTCGTGTCGTTGTCGACGAGCAGCGTCGGGACTGCGACGGCGATCGTCTTGACCGTGCCGCTGCCGGTCGCGGACGGATCGCCCGTCGAGGTCGCGACCACCGTCGCGGTGTTCGTGGCGCTGTCGGCCGCGTTCGCTGGGATCGCGACCCTCACGCACACCTGAGTCGACCCGCCGGACGGCACACTGGCCGTGGTGTTCGACGCGAGCGGCGTCGTGCACGTGGCGTCGAGGAAGCTCGTCGTCCACGTTCCGCCCGTCGACGACATCGTGTACGTGTCGGCGTTGAACCCGAGGTTCGACAGCGTGACCTTGTAGTCGACGTTCGTGCCGAGCCGTCCACCGTCGGTCTGCGTCGCCGGAGCGACCGAGACCGAGTAGGGCGGCGCGATCGGCGTGATGAACGGCGACCCGGTCGTGCCGGGGCCCTGCGCCGAGGTGACGGTGATGCCGTCGTTGGTGATCGTCTTCACCTTGTTCTGGAGCGCGGCTGCGATGCTGACGGTGAAGTGCACCTGGATGACGCCCGGCACGCCGGGGGTTCCCGACGAGCCGGCCTTCGGCACCGTCAGACCGGTCCACTTCACGGAGCTGCCCTGCACGACGCCGCCGTTGTCCGCGGACACGAAGCTCGTGTTCGCGGGGACCGGATCGGTGATCGTGACGTCGGTTGCATCAGCGTTGCCGATGTTCTTCAGGGTCAGTGTGTAGTTGACGTGACTCGTCTCGCCGACGGGCACACCTGCATCGACCTTGGAGACGACAAGCGCCGGCACCGGGGCGGACGAGTCGTTGAGCCGGAAGGCTCCGCGGCCGTGCGTCCCGGCCACGAGCACCCGCTGCGTGTCGGACGGGTTCAGGTCGAGCTGCCAGGTGGTGACGTTCGGCATGCCCGTCCCGAGCGGTGACCAGGAGCCGCCGCGGTTGTACGTCACGTAGGTCCCGACGTCCGTTCCGACGTAGAGCGTGTTCGGATAGGACGGGTCGAGGATGATCGAGTTCACCGGCAGGTCGGGCAGGTTGCCGCTGATGTTCAGCCACTTCTTCCCGCCGTCGATCGTCGCGAAGACGTGCCCGGGCCGCTGTGGCGTCGACGGGTTGAAGCCCGCGTACGAGATGTAGGCGGTCCGGTAGTTGCTGCGATCGACCGCGATCTGGGTGACCGGCCGCTCCGGCAGGTCTCCCTGGTCGAGCCGCGTCCACGTCGGGTTGTCGCTCGTCTTGGCGTTCGGGCTGAAGAACACGCGCCCGTCCTCGGCACCGGTGTAGACGGCGTCACCGCCGCCAAGACCGATTGCCGAGAGGAAGCACCCGCGTGCGCCGTTCGGAGCAGTGCCCGCGCAGCCTGAAGTCAGGTCGGGGCTGATGTCGTCCCAGTGGACGTCGCCCGCCCTCGGGGTCCTCGCGTTGTTCGTGCGATAGAGCCGATACGTGCCGAGGAAGAGCTGGCTCGGCCGGTCCTTGTTCATCGCGATCGGGATGTAGAAGGTCGAGCGGTCGGCCAGGTTGATGCCGTTTGTGATCCCTTGCTGGCCGTTGAATTGGGCTCCGCCGTCCATCATCCGGTACGGCGAGATACCGAAGTACGTGCCGTACACGACGCATGCCGGAGCAAAGCCCGCAAAGTTCGGGGTGCAGGCTGCGTCCGGCGTCGGGTCGACGAGCACCTGCCCGCCATCGCCGCCTGGAAGGTCGAACCACGATGCGGAGCCGCCCGACTTCCGCAACGTGCCGTTGTCCTGCGTGCCGCCCCAGAAGCGAACGGGGACCGTCGGAACGGTTGCGATCGAGGTGAACTGCGCGATCTGGAGTCCGGTCCGGCCGGTCACGCCGGCGGTGAGCGGGTCGACCTTTCCGTTCAGGCTCTGCCAGTTGACTGCGCTGAGTGGATCGCTCGTGCCGCCTGTGCGGCCGCCGCGGTTCGCGCTGTACCAGACGCCGCCATCTGAGCCGCTGATGATCCGGTTCGAGTTGTTCGGATCGAACGCGAACGCCTGGAAGTCCGGATGCTGGTCATAGCCGAGATTGATCCACGTCTGGCCGCCGTCGTCCGAGCGGAAGAATCCGCCCGAGCCGATGCCGTAGTTGAATTGGCCGCCTGCGTAGACGACGTTCGGATTGTCCGGGGCCGCGTCGATGACGTTGTCGTAGAAGCACTGCCCACCGCAGTAGTCCTCGACATTGTCCTGCGTGCCTGAGCCCTTCGGGAGCATCGACCAGCTGATCCCGCCGTTCTCCGACTTGAAGACGCGCGACGGGTGGTAACCGAGGTCGTCCTCCCAGTCGAAGCCGGCGTACAAAACTGCGCCGGAACCGGCCGGGTGGGAGATCGCGATCGAGAACCGCGTCAGGTTC
>DASTCG010000119.1:0-12728 GCA_035711385.1 Gaiellaceae bacterium | reverse complement strand
CATGTCGCCGAGGTTGCGCACGTCGTGCTGCGCCTGTGCGACCGCGAGTCCGTAGCCGGGGACGAACACGACCCGGCGCGCGTAGGCGAGCATGTAGGCGATGTCGTCCGGCGAGGCGGTTCGCACCGTGCCGCCGTCGCTCCCGGCGGCCGCCGCGGCCGCGCCCGCTTCCGGCGCAGCCCCGAAGGCGCCGAAAAGCGTCTGGCGCAGCGGCCGTCCCATCGCCTTCCCCATCAGGATCGTCAGCAGGGTTCCCGAGGCGCCGACCAGGGTTCCGCCGATGATCAGCGCCGTGTTGTCCAGCACGAACCCCGCCGATGCGGCGGCCAGGCCGGTGAAGGCGTTCAGGAGCGAGATCACGACCGGCATGTCCGCGCCGCCGATCGGCAGCACGAAGAGGACGCCGAGCAACACGGCGCCGGCCATGAGGATCGCGAGCCAGATGCCGTTCTCGGTCACGGCCGTCAGCACGATCGCGGCGCCGAGCGTGATTCCGAGGACGGCGTTGATCGCGTTCTGCGCCGGGAAGACGAGCGGCTGGCCGGGAACGATCCCCTGGAGCTTGCCGAATGCCACGAGGCTTCCCCAGAAGCTGACGGAGCCGACGAGCGCGGAGAAGAGGATCCCGACGAGCAGCTCGCCCTCGAGCCGGCCGGGTTCGGGCGCCGAACGATGGAACTCGGCCGCCGCGATGAGCGCTGCGGCGCCGCCGCCGAGGCCGTTGAAGATCGCCACCATCTGAGGCATGGCGGTCATCTGCACCATCCGCGCGGATGCAACGCCGATCGCCGAGCCGACGACCATGCCCGCGACGATCAGCCAGTAGTTCCCGAGTCCCTTGGTCGCGAACGTGAAGCCGACGGCGACCGCCATCCCGGCCGCGGCCACGAGGTTCCCGGACCGGGCCGTCCGGGGGTGGGAGAGCCGCTTGATCCCGATCACGAAGCAGATCGCCGCCACGAGGTAGGCGACGTCGATCCAGGTCTTACTCACGCCGCTCGTCGTCCTCGCCGGGCCGCCGCTTGAACATCTCCAGCATGCGGTCGGTGACCAGGAAGCCGCCGACGACGTTGATCGTGCCGAACACGACGGCGACGAAGCCGAGCACCTCCTCGAACGTGGAATCCGCCGTTCCGACGATCAGCATGGCCCCGATCAGCACGATCCCGTGAATCGCGTTCGTGCCCGACATCAGCGGGGTGTGCAGCATCGTCGGCACCTTCGAGATCAGCTCGATGCCGAGGAAGACCGCGAGCGCGAAGACCGTCAGCTCGGCGACGAGCTGCGCGTTCACGCCGGAACCTCTTCGCGCGTCACGCAGGCTCCCGCGGTGATCTCGTCGTCCCAGTCGAGGCGGAGCTCGCCCTCGGGCGCGAGGTGCAACAGCAGGGCCTGGACGTTCCGCGCGAAGAGCTGGCTCGCGTGCAGCGGAACCGTGCTGGGCATGTTCGTCTCGCCGATGATCGTGACGCCATCGTGGACGACCTCCTCCCCCGGGGTCGTGAGCTCGCAGTTCCCGCCGGCCTCGGCCGCGAGGTCGACGATCACCGACCCTTCCCGCATCGCAGCCACCGCCGAGGCGGGGATCAGCTTCGGGGCCGGCCGTCCCGGGATCAAAGCTGTCGTTACGACGACGTCGAACTCGGGGATTCGCCGCTCGAGCTCTTCCTGCTGACGGCGCTGCTCCTCCTCGCTCAGCTCGCGTGCGTAGCCGCCGGCGGTCTCCTCGCCGACCACGCCGAGGTCGAGGAAGTTCGCGCCGAGGCTCTCCACCTGCTCGCGAACGACCGGGCGCACATCGAACCCGGACACGACGGCTCCGAGCCGGCGCGCCGTGGCGATTGCCTGGAGGCCGGCCACGCCCGCGCCGAGCACGAGCACCTTCGCCGGCGGCACGGTCCCGGCAGCGGTCATCAGCATCGGGAAGAACTTCGGGAGCCGCTCGGCGGCGAGCAGGACGGCCTTGTACCCGGACACCGTGGCCTGCGAGGAGAGCGCGTCCATCGGCTGCGCCCGGGTGATGCGCGGGATCGACTCCAGCGCGAAGCCCGTGACCCCGCGCTCGGCCAGGCGGCGGACGCCCTCCGGGTCGGAGAGCGGCTGGAGGAAGGCGATCAGGATCGCGCCCTGGGGCAGGCGGGTCACCTCCTCGGCCGAGGGCTTCTGCACCTTCACGACCCCGTCGGCGCCCGCGAACAGTTCGTCGAGCGAGGCGATGGTCGCACCGGCTTCCGTGTACTGAGCGTCCGGAAAGGACGCCGCTTTGCCGGCCCCGCGCTCGAGGGCGATGTCGAATCCCGCAGCACCAAGCTTCTTCACGATCTCGGGGACGAGCGCGACGCGGCGCTCGCCCGGCGCAATTTCTCTCGGGACGACGACCCTCACTGTGCGGAGGAATCCTTAGCACGCCCTTGAACGAGGCACGCGTGGTGCTGGCCGCTCTCACCCGTGCGATCGAAGCGAGAGATCCCTACACGCGTGGCCATTCGGCGCGCGTAAGCGCCTTCGCGGAGGTGATCGCGCGACGTCTCGGCTGGCGAAGCGCCTGGCTCGGCGCGCTCCGGCTGGGCGGTCAGCTACACGACGTCGGCAAGCTCAACCTCGACGCGGCCCTGCTGCAGAAGCCCGGGCCGTTGGACGAGGGCGAGCGGGCCGCGATCGAGCGTCACCCGCTCGTCGGCGCGCGGCTCATCCGTCCGTTCGCGGCCCTGAGGCCGGCGCTGCCTTGCGTGCTCTTCCACCACGAGCACTGGGACGGCAACGGCTACCCGAGCGGCCGGTCGCGGGAGCACATCCCACCCGGCGCGCGGGTCCTCGGAGTCGCAGACGCCTTCGACGCGATGACCTCGACCCGGCCCTACCGGCAGCCGCTGCCGATCTCGAGCGCGCTGGCCGAGGTGCGTGGGTGCGCCGGAACCCAGTTCGACCCGGTCGTCGTGCGCGCGTTCCTCACCGCGTGGGCCGAGGGCGACTTCGACCAGATCCGCGCCGGCCACGGCCTTGTAGCAGCGAGGTACTGGGCCGCCGCAGCCGCTTCCTGAGCGGCGCCCCGGGCTTCGTACCACCCTGTTACGAGCGTCTCGGGACGACGGCAGGACGGGCCGAAACCCCCTAGAGGGACGACCAGATCTCGAGCTTCTGCTTCGCCCGGCGGATGACCTCGTCGGTGAACTCGCTCGTCGCCGCCTGCCCACCCAGGTCGGCTGTGCGGAAGCCGTCCGCCACCGCCTCGAGGGCCGCCTCGCGGATCGCGCGGCCTGCGCCCTGCGCCCGCTCGTCGCCGTAGCCGAGGAGCGCCGCGGCCGCGAGGATCATCGCCAACGGGTTCGCGACGTTCTTCCCCCGGAGACCCGGCGCGGTGCCGTGGGCCGCCTCTGCCATGACCGCATCGGGCACGTAGTCGTCGTCGAACGCCACGAGCAGCGACTCGGCGCCCGCGATCGATCCGAAGAGCGGGAGGACCAGGTCGGAGAGGACGTCGCCGTCCCGGTTCAGCGTCGGGATCACGAGCGGCGCGCCGCTCGAGGTGACGAGGTACGCGAAGGTCGCGTCGATCAGCTGCGGGTCGTAGGGCGCCTCGGGATGGCGGGCTGCCGCGGCGTCCATCTCCTCCTTCAGCATCCCCTCGTACACGGGGCTGACGGTGTACTTGGGGCCGCCGAAGACCTTGGCGCCCGTCCGCTCGGCGAGCCGGAAGGCGAACTCGGCGACCGACCGGCAGATGCGCCGCTCGATCCGCTCTGTCCGGAACGCGATCTCGTCCTCGCCGTCGCCCTCGCGCCACTCCTTCGCCCCGTAGGCGTCACCGACCGCCATGCGCACGACCGAGATCGGCGCGTGGACGCCCCCGAGCGGCACCACGCCGGGGATCCGGCGGCCGGTCCGGACGATCACCTTGCCGCCGATCTCCTCGCGGATGATCCGGTTCGGCGATCCGACGTCGTCCTTGCCCTCCGGCGTGATCGTCGCCGCCTTCAGGCCGAGCCCGTGCTCCTTGATCGCCGCCGCCGCCTCGTGGACGACCGCGTTCCGCGAGCGCCGCCGCGATTCCAGCGAGAGGTCGTACCGGGGCAGGTCGACCTCGAAGCCGATCACGTCCGGAGCGAGCACCCGGAGCGCCTCCTCGAGCAGCTCCTGCCCCGTCTCGTCGCCTTCGAGCACGACAATCGTGTCGGCGTCCATCGGCGCCGGATGGTACGCGGGATTGAAAGCTGCGGCGGGCGGAGACAGAACCCGGACATGGCGAGACGCGGTGGCTGGAAACGAGTCGGATCGCGGCGGCGATTCCGCTACGAGGACTCGCGGGGCCGACGGATCACGGATCCCGACAAGCTCGAGCGGATCGAGGAGCTCCGTATCCCGCCGGCCTGGAAGGACGTCTGGATCTCGCCCCGGCCGAACGCCAAGCTCCAGGCGACGGGCGTCGACGCGGCGGGTCGCCGCCAGTACCTCTACCACCCGGAATACCGGGCCCGCCAGGAGCAGGCGAAGTACGACAGGCTGGTCCGCTTCGCCGAACGGCTTCCCGAGGTTCGCAAGGCGATGTCCGAGCATCTCGAGGGCGAGCAGTTCACGCCCGAATGGACCTCGGCGCTCGCCGTCAAGCTGATCAACCTCGGCTGGTTCCGTGTCGGGTCCGACCGGTACGCGAAGCGGTACCGGACGTTCGGCATCACGACGCTGAACAAGAACCACATCGCAGTTCGAGGCAGCCGCGTCGCCTTCAAGTACCGCGGCAAGCACCGAGTCTGGGTCCGGACCGCAGTCGTCGATCCAGACCTGGCCGCGGCAATGAAGGCGATGATCGGACTGCCGGGACGAAGGCTTTTCCGCTACCGGCTTCCCGACGACTCCCTTTCCAACCTGAGCAGTCGCAAGCTGAACGAGTACATCGGCGAGCACATGGGCGACGAGTTCACCGGCAAGGATTTCCGCACCTGGGGTGGAACGCTGATCGCGGCGATCGCGTTCGCGGAGCACGGCATTCAGGAGACCGACGCCGAGGCGAAGCGTGTCGTCGCCGCCGTCATGCGGACCGTCGGACAGCGGCTCGGAAACACGCCCGCCGTTGCGCGCTCGTCATACGTGAGCCCCGCCGTCGTCGAGCAGTATCTCGACGGGAGAACGATCGACGACTTTCGCCCTCGGCATTTGCGCGTTGTCGGCGCCCGAGATATCGAGCTCGACCAAGAGGAACGGGCACTCCTCGCCTTGCTCCGCTCATGGCGCATTCGCCGGGCGCGCGCGGCAGCCTAGAATTACTTCACCCGTTTGTACTACGCTGCGTCAATCCGGCACGCAAAGGAGGCTCGAAACATGGCGCGAAAGACCGTCCTCGTCTGTGACAATTGTGGTAAGGAAGTCGGCGAGGGGAAGGGCGCCACGCTGCGCCTGACGTATTCCGACGCCCGGCGCGGCGCAAAGCAGGCGGATCTCTGCGACGACTGCTCCTCGAAGATGCCGGGCCGCCCGGCGGCGCGCAGGGGCCGCCGCCCGAAGGCGGCCGCAGCCTGACCGGCGGAGGGGCGGCAGAGCCCGTCCCTCCGGCTTTTCCACAGCGGGGAAGGAGCCGTCAGAGGCCAGGTCTACGATAGGCCGATGGGGCTGACGCTGCTCGCCGGGCCGGCGAACGCGGGCAAGGTGGAGCTGTTGCTCGACCAGTACCTGGACGTGCTCGACCAGGATCCGGTCCTCATCGTGCCGAACCGTCCGGACGTCGACTGGGCCGAGCGGGAGCTCCTGCGCCGCTCGCCGGCACTTCTGGGCGGGTCGATCACGACGTTCGACGGCGTCTTCGAGCGGATCGCGGCCGGCGACACGAATGCCCGGCGGCTTGCCTCGGACGTTCAGCAGCTTCTTGCGCTCAGGGCCGCGGTCGCCGCCACGCCCCTCAACGGCCTCGGCGAGTCCGCACGCTCCTCGGGCTTCACGGACGCCCTGCGCGACGCGCTCGCCGAGGTCGAGGCGGGCCTCGTCTCGCCGGAGGAGCTAGAGGGCCCGCTCGCGCAGCTCCATGCCTCCTACCGCGCCACGCTCGACCGTCTCGGCCTGTGGGACCGGCACCGGCTCAGGGCCGCCGCCGCCCAACGTCTCTCCGGAGAGCTCGCCGCCTGGGCGGGGCAGCCGGTCTTCGCCTACGGGTTCGAAGACCTGACCGAGGCCGAGTGGGCGCTGCTTCGCACCCTCGCCGGGCGCTCCAAGGTCACCGTCTCGCTGCCGTACGAGCCCGGAAGGCCCGCCTTCGAGTGGCTGGGCGAGACGGCCGGTGAGCTCGCCCGTCTCGCCGGGGCCGACCTCACGGAGCTCGGCCCGCGCTACGACGAGGTCGCACACCCGGCGCTGGCCCACCTCGAGCGCGGCCTCTTCGCAGCGCAGGACCCGGGCGAGGCCCCTCCGCTCGAGGGGGCGATCCGGTTCCTCGAAGGCGCGGGGACGCGCGGCGCGCTCGAGCTCGTCGGCGAGGAGATCCTGCGCCTGCTCCGCGACGGCGTCGCTCCCGACCAGATCGGCGTGGTCGTCCCGAGCCACGACCGCTGGCGCGCGCCGCTCGAGACGGCGTTTGCCACGCTCGGGATCCCGTACGCGATCGACGCCCCCGCGCGGCTACCGCAGACGCCCTTCGGCCAGGCGCTCCTTTCGCTAGTCCGCTTCGCCTGGGCGGGCGCGGGTCGACCGGAGCTCTTCCGCTATCTCCGCTCGCCGTACTCGGGCCTGCGCCGCGGGAGCGTCGACTTCGTCGAGGGACGCCTGCGCGGCCGCGCGATCTCCGCAGCCGGGCGCGTGGAGGAGGAGCTCGAGGCACTGCGCGAGGCCCGCCTGCCCGCGCTCGACGCTCTCAGGGCGGCGGACACGCCGATCGAGGCGGTCCGCGAGCTCGCCGGCTCGATGCTCCGAAATGCCTACGGGCTCGAGACACCGCCTGCCGCGGAGTCCTCGCGCGACGACCTGCGGGCTCACGAGGGCTGCCGCCGGATCCTCGACGACCTCGAGGGCTGGGAGCGGGTGGCCGGCCCCCTCTCGTGTGAGGACGTCATCGCCGCGCTCGAGCGTGCGCCCGTGCGCGTGCCGCAGGCGACGGAGCCCGGTCGCATTCCCGTGCTCGACCTCGCGCGGGTGCGGACACGCCGGTTCGAGCACATCTTCCTCCTCGGGCTCGAGGAGGGAAGCCTGCCGCGGCGCTCGCCGGCGACTCCGTTCCTCGGCGACGACGAGCGGCAGCGGATCGGCCCCCGGCTTCGGCGCAGCGACCAGGTCGCCCGCGACCGCTACCTCTTCTACACCGCGTGCACGCGGCCCACCGAGCGGCTCCATCTCGTCCGCGAGGCGGCCTCCGACGAGGGCAGCCCGCGCGAGGCGAGCCCGTTCTGGGAGGAGGTCGCCGCGCTCTTTCCCGCCGACGAGGTGGCGCGGGCGACGACGCGCCGGCCGCTCTCGGCGCTTACCTGGGGCCTCGAGGGGGCGCCGACCGAGCGCGAGCGCCTGCGCGCCGTCGCGGGGCTCTGGGCGGACGAGGCCAGGCGCGACGACGCCGACGCGCTCGCCCGCGCGAACGGCTGGGGGCGGCGCCTGGAGCGGGCCCGCCGGGCCTTCACCCGGCACACGCGCCTGTCCCACCCGCTCGTCGTGGGCGAGCTCCGCGCCCGCACCGTGTTCAACGTCACCGAGCTCGAGCGCTTCGCGGACTGCTCCTCCGCGTGGTTTTTCGACCGGATGATCGACCCGAAGACGATCGACCAGGAGGTGGACGCGAAGCTCCGCGGGTCGGTCGCGCATTCGGCGCTCTTCCGCTTCTTCAAGGGGCTCCCGAAGGAGCTCGGTGTCGAGCGGGTCGTGCCGGAGAGGGTCGAGGACGCCGTCCGCTTCATGCACGCCTGCCTCGAGCAGGCGCTGGCAGGCGTCCGCGTCGAGATGACCGGCCTCCAGCGCCGGGAGCTCGAGCAGACGCTCGCGCGCGACCTGGAGCGCCTCGTTCGCGCCGAGGCCGAGACCGAGCTGCCGCTCCAGCCGAGCAGGTTCGAGGTCTCCTTCGGTCTCGAGCGCTCGGTGCCGGAGCTGCAGCGCGGCCTCGAGCTCGGCGACGGGATCGTGCTGTCGGGAAAGATCGACCGGATCGACGTCGACCCCTTCAGCGCCAGCGGGATCGTCGTCGACTACAAGTCGGGCAAGAGCGCGCCGTCCGCCCGGCAGATCGACAAGGAGCTGCGCCTCCAGATCCCGCTCTACATGCTGGTTCTGCGCGATCTCGTCGGGATCGAGCCGCTCGGCGGCGTCTACCGCCCGCTCTCGGGCGACCGGGGCCCGCGCGGGCTCCTCCGCGCGGAGGCGAAGGAGGACGCCCTTCCGGGGTTCGCGAAGGCGGACTACCTCGACGAGGAAGCCTTCTGGGCGCAGGTCGACGGCGCCACCGAGACGGCGCGCCGGTTCGCCGCCCGGATCCGCGAGGGCGACGTGCGCCACGACCCGAAGGGCGGCGAGTGCCCGTCCTGGTGCGACCTCTGGACGATGTGCCGGGTGAGGCGGGCGTGACCTGGACGCCGAACCGTGAGCAGCGGGCCGCGATCGCCGCCCGCGGCCGCGTGTTCGTCTCCGCGGGCGCAGGTACCGGCAAGACCGCCGTGCTCGTGGAGCGCTTCGTCGAGGCGGTCTGCGACGGCGGCCTCGACGTCGAGTCGATCCTCGTGATCACGTACACGAAGCGCGCCGCCGGCGAGCTGCGGGCGCGGATCCGGGCGGAGCTGCGCCGACGAGGGCGGGCCGACCTGGCCCGGAGCCTCGACGGCGCGTACATCTCGACGATCCACGGGTTCTGCAACCGCCTGCTGAAGGCCTCTCCGTTCGAGGCTGGCCTCGACCCGCGGTTCCGCGAGCTCGACGAGGCGCAGGCCTCGGTGCTCTCCAGCGAGGCGTTCGACGAGGCCCTCGACGCGTTCTGTACCGAAGCCACCGGGCATGCCGGCGAAGCCGGCACGCCCTCAGCCGGCGCCGCCGAGTCGGCGCCTCGCGACGAGGAGCGGGCCCGGCTGCTGACCACCTACGGCGCCGGCGGCCTCAGGCGGATGATCACCGGGATCTACGAGACGCTTCGCTCGGCCGGCCGCGAGCTGCGGCTCGAGCTCGGCGAGCGGCCCCCGATGGAGGAGCGGCTGGAATCGCTCCGGGAGGCGGCCCGCTGCCTCGTGGACGACCCGTCCGCGACCGACCTCCAGCGGTCGAGCGCCTCCGCGCTGCTCGGCGTCCTCTCGGGCGAGCCTCGGGCAGACGACCTCCTCGACCTCTCCGCGCACCGCGCCCGCGGCGAGCGGGCGGCGACCCTGGAGGAGGAGCGCCTCGCCGTCGAGCAGGCGGCGCTCGACCAGCTGGCGATGCGCGACAGGGATCTCCTCCAGCGGCTGCTCGACGGGTTCGCCAAGGCGTACGCCTCCGCCAAGCGCCGTGAGTCGGCGCTCGACTTCGAGGACCTTCAGCTGGCCGCCCGCGCACTCCTCCGCGACAACCGGGAGATCCGCGAGCGGGAGGCGCTCCGCTTCAAGGCGATCATGGTCGACGAGTTCCAGGACACGAACCGCCTTCAGTGCGAGTTGATCGATCTCTTGTCGGATGCGCCCGGCGAGCGCGACGTCTTCGTCGTCGGCGACGAGTTCCAGTCGATCTACGGCTTTCGGCACGCAGACGTCGCCGTCTTCCGGGAGCGCCGGGAGCAGGCCGGCGGCGGCATCCCGCTCGTCCAGAACTACCGCTCCCGGCCCGAGGTCCTCGAGGCGGTCAACTACCTCTTCCGCGGCGACTTCGGCGAGGACTTCCAGCCGCTGCACGCGTCGGGGGAGTTCACCGACCCCGTGTTCGGGCAGCCCGTCGAGCTGCTTGTGACCGACAAGTCGACGTACGCGGGCACCGGCGTCCACTGGCGCCGCGCCGAGGCGCGGCACGTCGCCGCGCGGGTGCGCGAGCTGATCGAGAGCGGCGCGGCCACGGCGGGCGAGATCGTGCTCCTCTTCGCCGCAGGCACCGACGCCGAATGGTACGAGCAGGAGCTCCGGGGACTCGGCATTCCGACCTACCGGGCGACGGGGCGCGGCTACTTCGGCCAGCAGCAGGTCGTCGACCTCCTCAACTACCTGCGTCTGCTCCAGAACCGGTACGACGACCAGGCGCTCGTGTCGGTCCTGGCCTCGCCGTTCATCGGCGTCTCGAACGACACCCTGTTCCTGCTCAGGCGGGCGGCGGGCCGGCGGCCGATCTTCTCCGGGCTCGAACGCTCGCTGCCCGAGGGGGTCGGGGCCGACGACGAGCGGCTGCTGCGCGCCTTCAAGCAGCGGTACGAGCGGCTCGCGACCAGCTCGACACGGCTCTCGCTGGAGCGGCTTTGCGAGCAGATCGTGGTCGAGCACGACTACGACCTCGCGGTCCTCGCGCACTGGGACGGCCGCCGCCGGTACGCGAACCTGCGGAAGCTCGCGCGGCTCGCGCGGGCCTACGAGGATCTGCGCGGCCGCGACATCGAGGGCTTCCTGCGGTTCATGCGCGACCAGGAGGCGGTTGGCGCGAAGGAGCTCGAGGCTGTCGCCGAGGAGGAGGGCGCCGACGCCGTCCGCCTCCTGACGATCCACGCCGCGAAGGGCCTCGAATTCAAGGTCGTGATCGTGGCCGACGCCGGCCGCGACCGTCCGCCGCCCGGCCCCGACGAGCTGCTCGCGCTCTCCGACGGCCGCTTCGGCTTCCGCATCGCCGATCCGATCACGACCCGCCGCCGCGGCGTCTTCGACTACGAGGAGGTGCGTCGCCGCCGCGAAGCGGAGGACCGTGCCGAACGGCTCCGCCTCTACTACGTCGCCATGACGCGGGCGATCGACCGGCTGATCGTCTCGGGCGCCGTCGATCCGGCGAGCACCGCCGACGCCTCGACGCCGCTCGGCTGGGCGCTCGCCCGGCTCGGGGCCGAGCAGGAGCTCGAGGCGGCGGCGGAGGGCCCCGTCGAGCTGCAGCGCGAGAACGCGCGGCTCGTGCTCCGGCTGGACCGGTTCGCTCCGGAGGCGCCTCCCGTCGAGGAGCCGGCCGTCGCCGAGGAGGACGGCCAGCTCGCGCTCTTCGCGCCGAACGGCGCAGCCGCGCTCCCGCCCCCCGCGCCCCAGCTCCCGCCGCTCGCCGAGATCCCGGCGCCGCCGCTCCACGCGGTGCGGTCGCTCTCGTACACGTCGCTCGCGCTCTTCGACCGCTGCTCCTACCGCTACTACGCCGAGCGGGTCGTCGGCATGCGGCCGAGCGATGGCGCTACGGCCCGCGTCGGGGCAACGGGCCTCGCGGCGACGGAGATCGGCGATGCCGTCCACCGACTCCTCGAGCTGGTCGACCTGGCGGCACCGGAGCCGTCCGGCGTGGAGCTCGTCCGCTCCTGGTATCCGGCGGTGACCGACGAGGAGCTGGAGCGGATCGCGGGCCTCGTCGCAGCCTACTGCGAGTCGGAGCTGGCCCGCCGCATCGCCTCGCTTCCCGGTGCGCAGGTCGAGAGGCCGTTTGCGTTCGAGCATGGCGGCGTGCTGATCCACGGCCGGCTCGACGTCCTCCATCGCGACCCCGAGACGCGAAGCGTGCTCGTCCTCGACTACAAGACGAACCTCCTCGAGGAGGCGACCCCCGAGGAGGTCGTCGAGGAGAGCTACTCGCTGCAGCGGCTCGTGTACGCGATCGCGTGCTTCCGGGCGGGAGCGGAGCAGGTCGAGGTCGTCTACCACTTCCTCGAGCGGCCGGACACGGTGGTCTCGCGGACCTTCGACCGCGCCCAGCTTCCCGACCTCGAGGCGCAGCTCTCGGAGGCGATCGGCCGGATCGAGGCCGGGGACTTCCGCCCGACCCCCGGCGAGGTGTGCGACGGCTGTCCGGCCCTCGACCTCGTGTGCGCGGGGCCGCGGCTGCCGGGCGCGCGGCCGCCGCAGCCGGCGGCTGCGTTGAGTGGCGCGTAGCTACGTCCACGAGGCGCGACGGCGGGTCGGCCCGAAGCGCACGCGCATCGGGCCCGTGATCGAGCGGCTGCTGCGCGAGCACGCCGACGCCAGGATCGCGCTGCGCTTCGGCACCGACCTCGAGCTCCTCGTCTCCGTGATGCTCTCGGCGCAGACGACCGACGTGAACGTCAACCGCGTCACCGACCGTCTGTTCGTCAAGTACCGCCGGCCCGAGGACTACTTCGCCGTCCCGCAGGAGGAGCTCGAGCGAGACATCTTCGCCACCGGCTTCTACCGCCAGAAGGCGAAGGCGCTCCGCGGGACGATGCGCATGCTGATCGAGGAGTTCGACGGCCGGGTGCCGCGCCGCATGGAGGATCTGTTGCGCCTCCCCGGCGTCGCGCGGAAGACCGCGAACGTCGTCGCTGCCGAGCTCGGAGAGCCGCAGGGCATCGTCGTCGACACACACGTGCGCCGCCTGTCTCAGCGGCTCGGCTTCACGAAGCAGGAGGACCCGGTCAAGATCGAGCGCGACCTGCAGCGGCTCGTGCCGCGCGAGCACTGGGGCGTCTTCCCGCACCTCTTGATCTGGCACGGCCGGCGGGTCTGCACCGCGCGGGCGCCACTGTGCGAGCGCTGCGTGGTCAGCGACCTGTGCCCCTCGAGCCGGGTCGAAGCAAGCGCCGTGTAACCACCAGTTGCCCAACAGGTGTTAACTCAGAAGCGTGGCCAACGCGCTCGAGACCATCCTGGCCTTCTTCGGCCTGGTGGTCGTCGTGCTCTGGCTTC
>DASTCG010000118.1:0-47848 GCA_035711385.1 Gaiellaceae bacterium | reverse complement strand
CGAAGGGGCACGTGCTGCTCGAGGACTTCCCGGGCCTGGGCAAGACGCTGGCCGCCCGCTCGTTCGCCCAGACCCTCGGCCTGGACTTCGCCCGGGCGCAGTTCACCCCCGACCTGCTGCCGGCCGACCTGACCGGGTCGTTCATCTACGACCAGAAGGCCGGGGAGTTCGAGTTCCGGGCCGGCCCGTTGTTCACCGGTCTGCTCCTCGCCGACGGGATCAACCGCACGCCGCCCAAGACCCAGGCCGCGCTGCTGGAGGCGATGCAGGAGAGGCAGGTGACCGTCGAGGGCGAGCCGCGCCCGCTGCCCGACCCCTTCCTCGTCCTCGCGACGCAGAACCCGATCGAGTACGAGGGCACCTATCCGCTGCCCGAGGCGCAGCTCGACCGCTTCCTGCTCCGGATCGCGGTCGGCTACCCGGACCGTGACCAGGAGTGGCAGATCGTCGAGCGGCGCGTCGAGCGCGAGACCGACGAGGTCGTGCTCGGGCCGGTCGTCGGCCGACAGGAGCTCCTCGAGCTGCAGGGGGCGCTGGAGACGGTTCACATCGCCGAGTCGGTCGGCTACTACATCGTCGACGTCGTTGCCGCGACGCGCACGGCCGCAGCGGTCGAGGTCGGCTCGAGCCCGCGCGGGACGCTCGCGATCCTCAAGCTCGCGCGCGGCCACGCGCTGCTCCAGGGCCGCGACTTCGTGACGCCCGACGACGTCAAGGCCGTCGCCGTGCCCGCGCTCGCGCACAGGCTGACGCTCCGGCCCGAGCTGTGGGTACAGCGGATCCCGGCGGAGCAGGTCGTCCGGGACGTCCTCGAGCAGGTGCCGACACCGGCCGCCGAGGACGTGTCGCCGGTCGACGAAGGCACCGGACGCGCCGGCGAAGCCGGCGCGTCCTCGGTCGGCGCCGCCGAGTCGGCGCCTCAATGAGCGAGTGACGCGGACCACGGCCCCGAAGCTGACGGCCTATGCGGGGCTGGCCGCCTTCGGCCTGCTCGCGGCCGTGGCCCTGGGGCGGCCCGAGCTCGCCGTTCTCGCCGCGCCCTTCGCGCTCGTCCCCGCGCTCGGGCTCACGCTCGCCCGCGTGCCCTCGTTCAGGGCCTGGTCGACGATCGAGGCCGAGCGGACCGTCGAGGGCGGCGAGGTCCCCTTCGAGCTCGAGCTGCGATCGGAGAGCGGCCTCCTGCACGTCGAGGTCGCCGCGGTGCTGCCCCCAGGCGCCCACGTCGCAGAGGCTCCGCACCCGGCGCTCGTCCGGCTCGGCGCGCGGCAGAGCGTCGAGCTCGACTGGCGCATCGTCTGCGGTCGGTGGGGCGCGTACACGTTGGGCGAGGCCGTCGTCCGGTGCACGGACCCGCTCGCGCTGTTCGTCTACGAGCAGCGGCTCGGCGACGCGCGGCCGCTGAAGGTCTACCCCTCGGCCGAGCGGCTCCGGGCCGCCCTGCGTCCGCTGTCGACGCAGCCCTCGGCCGGCAACCAGGTGGCCCGGGAGCGCGGCGACGGCATCGAGTTCGCCGACCTGCGCCCGTTCGTCCACGGCGACCGGCTACGACGCGTGAACTGGCGCGCGACGGCCCGCTCGGGCGAGCTGTGGGTGAACGAGCTCCACCCGGAGCGCAACACGGACGTCGTCCTCTTCCTGGACACCTTCGTCGAGGCGCGGAGGGGGGACGCCGGGACGCTCGACCTCGCCGTCCGCGCTGCGGCGACGCTCGCCGAGCAGTACCTGGCGCACCGCGACCGGGTCGGGCTCGTCGTCTTCGGCGGAATCCTGAACTGGCTGACGCCCGCCACCGGGATCGTCCAGCGGTACCGCATCGTCGACGCGCTCCTCGACGCGGAGATCATGCTCAGCTACGCCTGGAAGGACATCGACGTCGTGCCGCGGCGGACGCTTCCGCCCCAGGCGCTCGTCGTCGCGCTCTCGCCGCTTCTCGACGAGCGTGCGCTCGCCGCGCTCGCCGATCTCCGCCGCCGCGGGTTCGACGTCGCCGTCATCGAGATCTCGCCTGTTCCCTTCGCCCCGCCGTCGGAGGAGAAGATCGATCCCCTCGTCGAGCGCCTGTGGCTGCTCCGGCGAGCTGCGAGGCGCACGGCGTTCCACGCCCTCGGGATGCCCGCCGTCGAGTGGCGCGAAGGCGATGCGCTGCAGTCCGCGATCGAGGAGGTGGCCGCATTTCGCCGGGCCGCGCATCTCGCACGCCGCTAGCGACCGGCCTCGGCGCCGTCGCGCTCGCTGCGGCGCTCGGCGGGCTCGCGGCGCTCGGCGCGGGCGAGCTCGCGCTGCCGGCGGCTGCGCTCGGCGTGGTCGCCGCCGCAGTGCTCGGGGCGGGCCTCTGGCGGCGGTTCGCCTCGGTCGTGCCGTGGACGCTGCTCGCACTCGGCGCCTCGGCCGCGCTCGCCCTCGCGGAGGAGACCGACCGCTCCCGCTCGCCGCTCTTCGCGGCCGGCCTGCTCGCCGTCGGCGAGCTCGCCTACTGGTCGCTCGAGACGCGGGACGCGACACCTGCGGTCCCGGGGATCGCGGCGCGGCGCCTCGCCCTCCTGTCCGGGCTGGTCGCCGGAACGATCGCCGTCGGCGCCGTCCTCGTCTCCGTGGCTCGCATCGACGCCGGCGGCGGCCTGCTGCTCGAGTCGGCGGGAGTGGCCGCGGCCGTCGCGCTGGCCGCCGCCGTGCTCGCCCTCAGCCGTCGCGCCGCCTGAGCACGAGCCGCCGACGACGAGCTCCGCGCGCTCGGGTAGATTCGCGGCTGCGATGGCGCAAGTCCTGCCCGACGAGCGCGAGCTGCGCCGCGTCATCGGCGACGGGGAGAGCATTCCCGACGGCGAGGTGGAGGGCCTCGAGGAGAACGACCTGATCGAGCTCTACCGCTCGATGGTCATGCTCCGCGCGTACGACGAGCGCTCACTCGTCTACCACCGCCAGGGCCGGATCGGCACGTACGCGATCTTCTGGAACCACGAGGCGATGCAGGCCGGCTCGGTCTACGCGCTCGAGCGGGGCGACTGGATCTTCCCGAGCTACCGAGAGTCGGCGATCGGGCTCCTGCGCGGGATGCCGGTCTCGACGGTGCTCTCCTGGTGGCGCGGGCACCCCGCCGGCTGGTGGAACCCGCTCGACTACAACGTCGCGTCGATCTGCGTCCCGATCGGGACGCACGTTCCGCACGCCGTCGGGATGGCGTGGGGCAAGAAGCTTCGCGGCGAGCGGACGGTCGCCGTCGTCTACTTCGGCGACGGCGCGACCTCCGAGGGGTCGTTTCACGAGGGGGCCAACTTCGCAGGCGTGATGAAGGCGCCTGCGATCCTCTTCTGCAACAACAACCAGTGGGCGATCTCGACCCCGGTCTCGGCGCAGACGGCCGCGGAGACGCTCGCCGACAAGGCTGCGGGGTACGGCATGCCCGGAGTGCGTGTTGACGGCGCCGACGTCCTGGCGGTCTACGAGGCGACGCGGGCCGCGGCCGAGCGGGCGCGGGCCGGCGACGGCCCCACCTTCATCGAGGCGCTCACGTACCGCGCCGCCCCGCACGCCACCGCCGACGACCCGACTGCATACATCGACCCCGAGCGGGTCGAGGAGGAGAAGCGAAACGAGTGCCTGGGCCGCTACGAGCGCTACCTCGAGCGACTCGGCGTGCTGACGGGCGAGCGCGCCGGGGAAATCCGCGAGGAGGCGCTCGAGCGGATGCGCGAGGGGATCGCCGCCGCCGAGGCCGAGCCGCCCGCGGACGTGGATCTTCTGTTCCGGCACACCTACGCGAGTCCGCCTCCGTCGTTCGACGAGGACCTCGCCGAGCTCAAGAGGATCCTCGGTGCCTGAGAAGCTCCTCGTCGAAGCGATCAACGACTGCTTCCACGTCGAGCTCGGCCGCGACGACAGCGTCTTGGTCATGGGCGAGGACGTGGGCCGCGCCGGAGGCGTCTTCCGTGCGACCGCAGGCCTACGGGACCGCTTCGGGCCAGACCGGTGCGTGGACACGCCGCTCGCCGAGGCAGGGATCCTCGGAACGGCGGTCGGGCTGTGCATGGCCGGCTGGCGGCCCGTCTGCGAGATGCAGTACGACGCCTTCAGCTATCCGTGCCTCGACCAGCTGATCACGCACGTCGGGCGCTACCGCTGGCGGACGGGAGGCGCGATGGAGTTCCCGGTCACGATCCGGATGCCCTACGGCGGCGGCGTACGGGCGCCGGAGCTCCACGACGACTCGCCGGAGGCCTACTACGCGCACACGCCCGGCGTGAAGGTCGCGATCCCGTCGACGCCGGCCGACGCGAAGGGACTCCTCGCCTCGGCGATCCGGGAGGACGACCCGGTCGTGATCCTCGAGCCGAAGCTCCATTACCGGACGATGCGCGGCGAGGTTCCGGACGGCGAGCACATCGTGCCGCTCGGCGAGGCGCGGCTCGCGCGCGAGGGAACTGACGTGACGCTCGTCGCCTACGGCTCGATGGTGCCTCTGTGCGAGCGGGCGGCGGACACCCTGGCGGGCGAGGCGAGCGTCGAGGTGCTCGACCTGCGGACGCTCAAGCCGCTCGACGAGGAGACGCTGCTGAGCTCCGCCGCGAAGACCGGCCGGGTCGTGATCGTGCAGGAGGCTCCGCGGACGGCGGGGTTCGGCGCCGAGCTCGCCGCGATCCTGGCGGAGAAGGCGATCCTCGATCTCCGCGGCCCCGTCCTGCGGGTGACCGGCTACGACGTCCCGTACCCCTACTGGCAGATCGAGGACGCCTACATGCCGTCGGTCGAGCGGGTGACCGACGCGGTGCGCAAGCTGTTGGAGTTCTAGTTGCAGACGCTCGTGTGGCGCGGCCTCGACGAGCCGCGCATGGAGATCGCCCGCGTCGAGCGCGGCGCCGCGAGCCTTCGAGCCGACGGCACGATGATCGGGGTCTCGTTCGAGCTTCGGTACGAGCTCGAGCGCGACCGCCTGCGGGTAACGGTCCTCGGCGGGCCGAGCATCGATGTCGCGCCAGGTGAGACGGACTTCTTCGACCTGGGGTTCTCGCCGCTCTTCAACACGCTTCCGGTGCTGCGCGGGCTGAACGGGCCGACCGACTTCGTCATGACGTTCGTCCGCGTGCCCAGCCTCGAGGTCGTCCGCTCGGAGCAACGGTACGAGCCACTCGGCGAACGGATCGTCCACTACAGCTCGGGATCCTTCGAGGCGGACATCGAGTTCGACGAGGACGGCTTCGTGACGCGGTACGAAGGCCTCGCCGAACGGGTCGGCTGATGGCGCTTCACGAGCTGCCCTGTGAGCCATGGGCGCTCCACGGGCACTTCTCGCGCGACCTCGAGCCGGTGCTGACCGTCGATCCAGGTGACTCGGTGCGCATCTCGGTGCCGAACCACGCCTGGGACGTCGAGCGGGACGAGCACGTCGACCCGAAGGACCCCGAGCGCGACACGGGCCATGCGCTCGCCGGGCCGGTGGAGGTGCGCGGCGCGAAGACCGGTCAGACGCTCGTCGTCCGGATCGAGGAGGTCCGGCCGTCGCACTGGGGCGTGACCTACGGCGGCGAGGACCACGCCGTGTACTGGGAGCTCCGGGCGGGGATCGGCCGCGCCCTCGGCAGGGAGCTCGACCTCAGGCCGTTCCTCGGCGTCCTCGGCATGCCGCCGCCCGAGCCGGGCGTCCACTCGACGATCCCGCCGCGGCGCTGGGGAGGGAACCTCGACTGCAAGGAGCTCGTCGCCGGCACGACCCTCTACCTGCCGATTCCCGTGGACGGCGGGCTCTTCTCGTCCGGGGACGGGCATGCCGCCCAGGGTGACGGCGAGGTTTCCGGCACGGCGATCGAGACGCCGGCGCAGGCGCGGCTGACGCTCGACGTCGACGAGGACCTCCGACTGGAGTGGCCGGTCGCCCGCATCCGCGGCGCCTGGCTCACGTTCGGCCTCGACGAGAACCTGGGGCGGGCGGCGAAGATCGCGGTCGACGGGATGGTCGCGCTGATGGGCCGGGAGCTTGGCGTCTTCGGCGGTGACGCCCCCGTCCTCGCGAGCGTGGGAGTCGACCTGCACGTGACGCAGGTGGTCAACGGGACGCTCGGCGTGCATGCCGTCCTGCGCGACGACGCGTTCCGGATATGAGTGAGCGCGTCAGGCTCTGGCTCGAGCGAGGGGCGGCCGGGTACCACCTCCGCGACGCCGCGACCGGCGAGCCTCTGCGCTGGGAGGATCCGCGGATCCTCGTGGTGCCCGCCGCAGGCGTTTCCTTCCGCCCCGAGGCGCTGCCGGATCCGTCCTTCGACCCGGGCCGGCGCCTGGCGCTCGTTCCGGAGCCGGAGAACGAGCACGACCCGAACGCCGTCGGCATCTGGAACGAGGGGCGGACGCTCCAGGTCGGATATGTTCCGCGGGACGTCGCGCCGGAGCTTCGCGGAAACGAGCAGGCGGTCTCGCTCTGGCGTTTCGAAGGCGGGCTTCGGATCCTGATCGCGCCGGCCGACGCCTGGATCGGGACACCGCGGTCGTGACGCGAACCGTTCGACCCGAGTCGGCGGAGACGTTCGGCCGAGCCTTCGACCTGGCGCTACGAGCCGCCCTTCGACTTCCTCGGCGCAACGGCCAAGAACTCCTAACAGAATGACCTACGCCGCAGTAGGCGGTCCGAACCAGGTGGTGAGCGCCTCAGCGAGCCCCAGCTGGGTTCGGTGTCCCACCCAGGCCACATATCCGTCGGGCCGAATCAACACGGCGGTGGGAGCAGTGACCGCCCCGAGTACCGGAAGCTCCCACCTACCAACGTACTTGGCGTCGATCAACTGAACCCGATCCACCCACGGTGTGATGTCGAAGCCGCCAGGCTCGCCGAGGTTGAGCAGCACCGGCCGGGCGTCGTGCAGCAGGGTGAAGACCCGCAGCGGACCGCCCGTGGTGACCAGGTCGAGATCGGGCATCCGCCGCCCGAGTAGCGGGTGCCCCTCGCCGAGGTCGTAGTGAATGTCCAGACCGGACATCATTCCGGCGAAGTCCCTGCGCGGCTCGTCCAGGCCGAGAAGCTCGGCCATCGTGTCGCGGAGGGCCGCCGTGCGCTCGTCCGCGCGGCGAAGCGCGACCGAGGCCATCGTGGTGCGAAGCACGCGGGCGGCGACCGGGTGGCGCTCGGCGTGGTAGGTGTCCAGGAGGCTCTCCGGCGACGTCCGGTGGACCACCTGGGCCAGCTTCCAGCCCAGATTCACCGCATCCTGCACACCGGTGTTGAGGCCCTGTCCACCGTCCGGGGCATGCACGTGTGCGGCGTCGCCGGCCAGGAGGACCCGTCTCGCGCGGTAGGCCGCCGCCTGCCGGGTCATATCGGTGAACCTGGAGATGAAGGTGGGGCTGTGGATCCCGTAGTCGGTTCCGTAGACGGCGCTGAGCGCCTCGCTGAGATCGCGCAGCGTCGGCTCGTCAGTGGCTCCGACGTGCGGCTCGGTCACCATGACTCCCACCGGGCCTCGGTCCGCGTAGACCACCTCACCGTCGCGGATCTCGTAGTCCACCCGACCTAGGGCGTGCATGCCGAGCTCGTCGCGGCGGATGCCCAGTTCCGGCTTCTCGGCCATCTCGACCACGGCGATCAGGCTGCTGGTCGTCGGATCCCACCCCGGAAACTCGATGCCGGCCGTCTTGCGGACGAGACTGCGTCCTCCGTCGCACCCGACGAGATATTCGGCCCGCAGCGGCTGGCCGTCGGACAGCTCGACGTCGACGCCGGTCGCGTCCTGGGCGAACCCGGTCACCTCACTGCCGTAGTGGATCGGCACGCCCAGCTCGACGACCCAGCCGGCCAGGATGCGCTCGATGTGGTTCTGCCACAGTCCGAGCCCGTAGGGGTGACGGGTCGGGAAGTCGCTGATGTCCAAGGTAATCCCGGCGAACCCCGCGACCTGCGCCACCTGCCCCTCGGAGAGGAACCGCTCGACGATTCCACGCTGATCGAGAAGCTCGATGGTGCGTGAGTGCAGGCCGCCTGCGCGCGAACCGGGGAGGTCCTGGCTGACGCGCCGCTCGACAATGACGACGTTCACGCCCGCCAACGCCAGCTCGCCCGCCAACATCAGCCCTGTGGGACCTCCTCCGGCGATCACCACCGCATGCTCGGTCACCGCCACACTCCGGCCGGCTTCATGCCGGTCGCGACCAGCGCATCACATCCCTGCGCGTCAAGCGCCCGCAACTGCACCGCGAGTCCCACCGTTGGTTCGACGTCCCCGCGCGACGCGTACGTCGACAACAACAACACACGCATTTTTCGCTCGCCCGCTTTCGTAGGTTCTGGCCTGCGGCCGGCGATCATGCGGCACGACCCGGGGCGTTCCTGTGCGGAAGTAGCGTGACGCCTATATTGCTGGGCGGGCTGCGCGACTCGTCGACGTCTCGGTGTTAGGGTCGCTGTGCGGGCACGAGAATCTGCCTGTGGACGTCGGTGAGGGCGTAGCAGGAAAACCTCCTCACAAGGCTCCTCCGTCAAGCACCTGAGGAGACCCTTTCCAGTCGACGTTCGTTCTGGGGGACGAACGGGAGGGAGGGTCACGAGGATGCGGATCGCCGTACCGGGCACTGTCCGGACGGGTCCTCTACTGGATGCGGCTGTGGACGCTCAAGGGACGTCTATCGCCGTGGACGACACGGACTAACCAGATCGCGGTCACCAGGCTGCGGCGAAACGATCGGAGAATCATGAAGAGCATCATCGCGGCGATCATCGTCGCGGCAATCATCTCGGGCTCGGCCGGCGCGGCCAGTTTGCTGATCGACGGGAGCAAGCTCAAGAACCATTCCGTCCCCGTGACCAAGCTCACTGCGAGCGCCGTGAAGTCACTCCAGGGCCAGCGCGGGCCGCGGGGAGCCCAGGGCATCCAGGGTGAGCAGGGCATCGAGGGCGAGCAGGGCATCGAGGGCGAGCAGGGCGTCCCCGGACCCCCGGGGCTCTCCGGGTATGTGAGCGGCACCGGCGGCGCCGACTCCACGGTCTCGGTCGCGGCCGGGGCACAGGGGATTGCGGTCTCTTGGTGCCCGGCGGGGACGCAGCCGCTCGGCGGCGGCTACTTCCCACTAACGGCAGGGACCTCCGCGCTCCGGACGGTGAGCGCGACGTTCTTGATCAATGACGTGACCAGCGCGCCGGGATTCGGGGTCACGATGGCTAACGGGGGCGTGGCCGCCGAGAGCTTCCACGTGGTGGTGCGCTGCGCGCACGTTTCCTGAGTAGTTCAAAGTCAGCAACAGAAGGGGCCGGGAGACCGGCCCCTTCTCTCGAGATGCACCCAGTTGCGGGCGCGGCCTCGAGTACTTCCGCGCGGGCATCGAGGCGCCGCCCCCCGGTAGCTTTCGGTTGATGCCTCATCAGGCGATACATGCCCGGGTCTGGCCCGCGATCACGCGGCGCCAGAGCGCACCCTCCTCCTCACCAAGGCTGCCCAGCCTTGCCTCGTCGGAGTGCGCACTCTGGCTTGGTGCTCGCGAACCAGAACTCGGGCGGCATCACCTGACGAGGCACTAGTGGCCTACGAGTTCAAGCTGCCGGATCTCGGCGAGGGCCTGACGGAGGGCGAGATCGCACGCTGGCTCGTCCAGGAGGGCCAGGAGATCGCCGAGGACGACCCGCTCGTCGAGGTGCAGACCGACAAGACGACGGTCGAGATCCCCTCCCCGGCCGGAGGCACGGTCGCACGCATCCTCGTCGAGGAGGGGACGGTGGTCCCGGTCGGGACCGTGCTCGTGGTCATCGGCGGCGACGGCGCCGCGGCCCCCGAGGAGGAGCAGGCGCAGGCCGAGCCGACTCCGGGGCAGCGGAAGCCGGCGCCCAGGAGCCCGAGCGTCCGCGCGACACCGCTCGTACGGCGGGTCGCCCAGGAGCTCGGCGTCGATCTCGGCGAGGTCGAGGGCACCGGGCCGCAAGGGCGCATCACCGAGGAGGACGTCCGCCGCGCGGCGTCGGCCTCCGGCCCGTCGGAGGGGAGGCGCGAGCCGCTGCGCGGCGTCCGCCGGTTGATCGCGGAGCACATGGCGCGGGCCCACGCCGAAGTGCCGCCCGTGACCTGGGTCGAGGAGTGCGACTTCGGCGCCGTCGAGCTCGAGCTGCTCGTCCCGACCGTTCTGCAGGCTGCGGTCGAGGCGCTGAAGGAGTTCCCGGAGCTGAACGCCAGGCTCGACGGCGACGAGATCGTCTACCTCGACCGCTACGACCTGGGCCTCGCGGTCCAGACCGACCAGGGCCTCGTCGTGCCGGTCGTCCGGGACGTGGGCTCCCGGTCGCTCGAGGAGCTCGACGCCGAGGTCAAACGGCTGGCCGAGGGCGCCCGGGCGGGCACGCTCACGCCCGAGGAGCTCCGGGGCTCGACGTTCACGGTCACGAGCGCCGGCAAGCTCGCCGGGCTCTTCCAGACGCCGATCGTCAACCACCCCGAGGTGGCGATCCTCAGCATCGGGCGGATCGCGAACCGAGCAGTGGTGCGCGACGGCGAGATCGTTGTGAGGCCGGTCGGCTACCTCGCCCTCACGTTCGACCATCGCGTGGTCGACGGTGCCAGGGCGGCGGCGTTCGGGCTTGCAGTCGTGGGCCGGCTCGAAGGCTCGCGGGGACGGGACTGATCCCGTCCCCGCTGCCGCGCGAGCCTGCCGCTAGCTGGTCAATGCCGATGGTCCTTCTTGCCGTGCTTGCCGTGCTCGCCGCCGGGCAGCTGGCCGCGGATCTCGCCCTCGGGGTACTGAGGCGTCGAGTGCACATTCGCGTAGACGGCACCCGCGCGGATGGCGCGGATCACTTCGTTGAGCGCGCCGGGCTGGATCCCCTGGTCGGCGGGACCGAGCACGTCGGCCGCGACGATGTCGTTCTCGAAGCGACCGTCCGGTGAGGTGCAGGCAGGCTTCCCGCCGCCGCCGCAGAGGAACGCGATGACTCCACCGCCGACATGCTCCTCGGCGAAGTGCAGGTGTGACACGTTGACGGTCGTGCCTTCCATGCCCTTGTACTTGAGGACGTAGTGAATGCGAAGCGGGTTGTCCCTGATCTGGAACTTGAACGTCCCACGCGCACCCGTCGACACGGAACCGGTCGACGCGGGGCCTGGCCCTCCGACGACCTCCTGGTAGCCGTTCAGTCGAGTCTTGCCGCCGCCGTCGTCGCCGTGCGCGAACGCGACGGCGCCGAGCGCAAGCGCACCGAGCGTGACGAGCGCGGCCAAGATCGCAACCTTCCTCATCTCCCCTCCTTGGTCGGTTAGCAACAGATACGGGCTCGTGACCCGAACAGTTTGCGGGGCGGCTCTTTGCGGCCAGGAGCCGCCCCGCATACCTCAGGAATCCCCGCGCCTCGGGGCGCTAAACCTCGGTGCGTACACTGGCCGCCTGATGGCTGACGTCTACTGGATCGGTGTCTACCTCGGCGTCGGCGTCGGCCTCGGCGTCCTGTTCGCCGGCATCCTCGGCGCGACACGGGCGGGGCTGCTCGTCGCCGTTGCGCTCGCCGGCGCGGCGGGCTTCGCGCTCGGGATGCTGCTCGCGGACCCGCCGGAGGCGTCGGCCGCGGCGCTCGGCGGGATCTTCGGGTCAGTGTCCACGGCCGAGCTCGTCCGGGGCGCGCTGCGCCGCGGCGGCGCCCGGGTGGCGACCGCGTTCCTGATCGCGGGCGCAGCCGTCGCGCTGATGGCGTTGGCCTTCATTCCGCTCGTCGGCTACCTCGAGGCGCTCGTCCTGCCGCTTCTCGCCATCCGGATGCGGAGGCGGCAGCCCGAGCGCTACGCCGGGCTGCGGACGCTCGCGCGTGACTAGGTCACTCGTCCTGGTCGTCATCGACGGGCTGACGCCCGACGTCTTCGAGGACGCCGTCGAACGGCGGACCGCGCCGACGCTCGCCGCGCTCCACGAGGTCGGAACGTATCGGCGGGCGCTGTCGACCTTCCCGTCGCTGACGCCCGTCTGCATGGCGACGCTCGCGACCGGCGCGCACCCCGACGTCCACGGCATCCCGCATCTGGTCTGGTACCACCGCGGCGAGCAGCGGCTCGTCGAGTACGGCTCGTCCTTCGGCGCCATGCGGGCGGCGGGCACGCGGCGCGCCATCAGGGACGCGATCGTCGAGATGAACGCGCGACACCTGTCGCGCGACGCCGTGACGGTGTTCGAGTCGCTCGAAGACGCCGGCCTGATGACGGCGGCGGTGAACACGCCGTGCTACCGCGGCCGGACGCGCCACGTACCGACGGTTCGCGGGCTCGTGCGCCCCGTCGACGGCCCGCGCCGATTCTTCTATTTCAGCCTGTTCGAGTCGGACGTCACCGGGGCCCCGCTCGCCGTCCGCGGCCGGTCCGGCGGCTCCATCGACGCCTACGCTGCCGCGGTCGGGCGGTGGCTCGTGACGCGCGACGGCTTCGACTTCCTCTTCTACTACCTGCCGGACTACGACTACGCGTCCCACGCGCTCGGACCGGACGGCACCGAGGAGGCGCTCGGGCGGAGCGACCAGGCCATCGGCGCGCTCGTGGAGGCGGCCGGCGGGCTGGACGCGTTCCTCGAGCGCTACGCGGTCATCGTCTGCTCAGACCACGGCCAGACTCCTGTCGACCGGGCCCTGAGGCTCGAACGCGCGCTCGAGGAGGCCCAGGGGATCGTCACGGCGTCGAACCGCGCCGGGATGGTCTACACCGCCGAGCCGCGACAGGCGGCGCGCATCCTTGCCGGCTCGGACGGCGTGGACGTCGTGCTGTTCCGCGAGGGTGACGAGCTGACGGTCCTTCGCGACGGAGGCGAGGCGCCGCTTGAGCCGTCGGACGGCTGGCAGGGGCGCGCCGCGCGGGCTTTGGCGAACCCGAACAGCGGCGACGTCATCGTTTCCGCGGCCCCGGGCGTCGAGTTCGCCGATCTGGCCGGACGCCATCACGTGGGCGGCGGCTCGCACGGGTCGCTCCTCGACGGCGACTCGCTCGTGCCGATGCTGTCGGTCGGCGCAGGCGAGCCGGCGGAGGAGATCGCCGGCGTCGCGCCGCGGATCCTCGAGCATTTCGGGGTCGAAGCTCCGACGTATGCCCGCGCCGCCTGAGGCCCGCCTCCGACGGATGGTCGAGCAGCAGCTGCGCGGCCGCGACATCGCGGACGAGCGCGTGCTGCGCGCGATGGAGCAGATTCCGCGGGAGCTCTTCGTCCCACCGGAGCTGCGCGACCACGCCTACGACGACTCAGCCCTGCCGATCGGCGCCGGCCAGACCATCTCGCAGCCGTACATGGTCGCAAGGATCCTGGAGGAGGCCGGGCTCGACGGAGACGAGCGCGTGCTCGACGTCGGGACCGGATCCGGCTACCAGGCGGCCGTCCTCGCGCAGCTCGCCGACGAGGTGCACTCCATCGAGCGGCTCACCGAGCTCGCGGAGCAGGCCAGGCGGAACCTCGAGGCCGCGGGGATCGAGAACGTCCACGTCCACGTGGGCGACGGATCGCGCGGGCTCGCCGAGCACGCGCCGTACGACGCGATCACGGTCGCGGCCGCGGCGCCGGGGTTCCCACAGGCTCTCTACGATCAGCTGCGGGTCGGTGGCCGCCTCGTCGTCCCGATCGGGCGTCGCCGTGGGCAGCGGCTGGAGGTGATCGTCCGCAGTCCGGAGGGGCCGGCGGTCATCCGCTCGGTCCCTTGTCGCTTCGTCCCGCTCGTCGGCGAAGAGGGGTTCGACTGACAGACGCTCGGGCACGGGCGGTCATCCGGGGACGCGTCCAGGGCGTCTTCTTCCGCGCCGAGACTCGGGAGCGGGCGCGCTCGCTCGGGCTGGGCGGCTGGGTGCGCAACAACGCCGACGGGACGGTGGAGGCGGTCTTCGAGGGCGATCGCGAGCGGATCGAGTCGATGCTCGCCTGGTGCCGGAGAGGGCCTGCCTTCGCCCAGGTCGATGACGTTGCAGTCGACTGGAGCGAGCCCCGTGGGGAGGAAGGGTTCGCCGCTCGGTAGCGCGGGAATAGGCGGGCGGTGGAGAAACTGCTGAAGCGCAGCGTCAGCCTCCACGGCGTCCGGGTCGGCGTCGTCGTCGACGTGATTCTCGACACGGTGGAGAGGCGGCCGATCGGCTTCGAAGTTCGCTGTGAGGACGGCAGGCACCGCTTTCTGCCGATGGCGGCAGCCTCGCCCACCGACCGGGAGATCGTCATCGACTCTCCCTTCGCGCTGCTCGACACCGAGCAGCTCGAGTTCTACCGCGCGCACGGGATGCCGCTCGGGGGTCGCGACGAATCGGCGGCCTGAGAACTCGTTCCAGAATGGAAGCTGTGCCTCCAGGCCGAGCTGGGCGGCGCCAGGCGTCGTCCTCAACTGCGCCCAGATCGACGTGATCTGGACGCGGTCTGCGTCCGGGTCTGGCATCCACCCATCGCACCCTGGCAACGAGCCACATCCTGAAATGAGTTCTAAGGCGCAGGTTGCGATAGCCTCGCCGCCGTCCGTGTCGCGCTCCTTCTCATCGACCATTGCGGCCGCCGGCGGACGGACCGGGGCCGCCCTCCGGCGCCCGCACAACTGGGTTCAGCTCGCGAAGTTCTGCACGGTCGGCGCCACTGGCTACGTCCTCAACCTCGCGGTCTTCTCGACGCTCGTCATCTGGGGCGGCTGGCACCACCTCGCGGCCGCGACGGTGTCGTTCCTCGTCGCGGTGACGAACAACTACACCTGGAACCGGCTCTGGACCTTCCGCGGGCAGCGGGGCCACGTCGCCTACCAGGGGATCCGCTTCCTCGTGGTCGCAGTCTGCGCGCTCGCGGCCAACCTGCTGATCCTCGAGGCGCTGATCGCGCTCGGGCTGGGGAAGATCCCATCGCAGGCGATCGCGATCATCCTCGTCACGCCGCTGAACTTCCTCGGCAACAAACTCTGGAGCTTTCGCCGGAGGTCCTGACGGACGTCCGGCGAGGGTGAGGCGGCGCATGCGTCTGGCAGTCGTCCTCGTCGCCGCGCTCATGCTCGCGCCGGCTGCCACGGCCGCGGACACGCGGCTGACGGAGGAGGCGGCGACAGCGGCCTTCCTGCGCAACCCGAAGGTGGGGGACTGGCTCGACCGCTATCCGACGAGGGACCGGATCGAGGATGCGAGCTTCAACCGGAAGACCGGCGCCTGGACGGTGCACGTCTGGTCGGGGAAGGCCGGAGAGATCGCCACTGGGAGGGTGGACGATGCGTCGGGTCGCGTGACCGAGGCGCTCACGGGTCCCCAGGTCGCATGGAAGATGGCGCGGGGCGAACCCGGCGCCTTCGGGGGGCGCTCGATCAACCGTCCTGCCGTCTGGCTCGGCCTCTGTGCGGTGTTCCTCCTGGGGCTCGTGAACTGGCGCCGTCCGTTGAGCCTGCGCACGCTCGACCTCCTCGCGCTCCTCTCGTTCTCCGTCTCGCTGTGGTTCTTCAACGAGGGCGACGTCTTCACGAGCATGCCGCTCGCCTACCCACCGATCGTGTACCTGCTCGGGCGCGCGCTCTGGATCGGCTTCCGGGGACGCGGCTCGTCGGGCGGCGTCGTCTGGCCCGCGTGGGTCCTGATCGCAGCCACCGTCTTCCTCGCCGGCTTCCGGGTCGGCATGAACCTCGAGAGCTCGAACGTGATCGACGTCGGCTACGCGGGCGTCGTCGGCGCCCACCGGATCGTGCACGGCGAGGTGCCGTACGGCCACATGCCCGCCGAGGGGACTTTGAGGCGATGCGGCCCGGCGGACGCCGAGGGGGAGGTGCGCGACCGGATCCAGACGAACGGCCGGTGCGAGTCGTCGAACGAGCGGGGCGACACTTACGGCCCGGTTTCGTACCTCGCGTACGTGCCGGGCTATGCGCTCCTCGGCTGGAGCGGGAAATGGGACACCCTCCCGGCCGCCCACTTCACGTCGATCTACCTCGACCTCCTCGTGCTGCTCGGCCTCGGCCTGGTCGGACGCCGCTTCGGGGGCCTTCGGCTCGCAGCAGCGCTCACCTTCGCCTGGGCGGCGTTTCCTTTCACGCAGTACGTCTCGAGCTCGAACACGAACGACGCGCTGCCGGCGCTCTTCCTCGTCTGGGGGTTCTGGCTCGCCTCGTCGGACTTCGCGCGCGGCACGTTCAGCGCGCTCGCCGGCCTGACGAAGTTCGCACCGCTGCTCGTCGTCCCGCTGTGGGCGTCCTACCCGGACGGGCTGCGGCGGCCGCGCGCGGTCTCCGTCTTCGCGGCCGGCTTCGCCGTGGCCACGCTCGCGTCGTTCTGGATCCTGTTCCTGGAGCCCGATCCAATCCACGCCGCGCGGGTCTTCTGGGACCGCACGCTGGGCTGGCAGCTCGGTCGCGAGTCTCCCTTCTCGATCTGGGGCTGGGGGCAGTACCACGCAGCCGGGATCCCGGACCTCCACCTCGTCCAGCTTCCGCTGATCGTGCTCGTCCTCGCAGGGTCGGTAGCGCTCGCCTTCCGGCCCCGGCGCAAGTCGCCGCTGCAGCTCGCCGCGCTCACCGGCGCGGTCTTGCTCGGCTTCGAGCTCGTGCTGACCCATTGGTTCTACCTCTACATTCCGTGGTTCTTCCCCTTCGTCGCCTTCGCCGTGCTCGCACCATCGGCGCGGCGGGAGCGCGAGCAGCAGGTGGTCGAGGCTGAGCGCCCGCGTCCCGATTTGGTCACGGCGGGCTAGCGGCGTCGCGGCCGGAGTCGCGCTCTTTCTCGTCTCGTGGACGATGCTCCACGCGGGCTTCTTCGCTCCGCACAAGATCACCGACACGCAGGTCTACGAGCGGTACGGGGATGCGATCGTCGACGGGCAGGTCCCGTACCGGGACTTCGGCGTGGAATATCCGCCGGCCGCGCTACCGGTGTTCGTCGTCCCGGAGCTCGTCGGTGACGACTTCCGGGCGAGCTTCGAGGGGCTGATGGCCGGGCTGGGCGTCGGCGTCGTGCTCCTCGTCGGTCTCGCCGGGCCGTGGTGGGCGCCGATCTTCGTGGGCATCTCGCCGCTGCTGCTCGGCTCGGTCGTGCTCACCCGCTTCGACCTCTGGCCCGTCGCGCTCGCGGGCGCGGCACTGGCGCTCTTCCTCGGGGGACGCTCCCGGCTCGCGCTCGGGTTCCTCGGAGTCGCCTCAGCCGCGAAGGTCTACCCCGCGCTCTTCGCTCCGATCCTCCTGGCGCACGTCTGGAAGACCCGGGGCCGGCGCGAGGCGCTCGTCTGCGGCGGCCTCTTCCTCGGTGCCGTCGCGGCGGTCGTCCTGCCGTTCGCCCTGGTGTCGCCCGGCGGCGTGTGGGACGCGTTCCGGACGCAGGCCGGCCGGCCGCTGCAGATCGAGAGCCTCGGCGCGGCGCTGCTGCTCGCCGGTCATCACGTGCTCGGGCTGGACCTGACGATGGAGTCGAGCCACGGGTCGCAGAACCTCACGGGCGGCGGCGCGGACGCGATCGCCGCGCTCTCGTCCCTGCTGCAGGCCGCAGCCGTCGTGGCGGTGTGGATCTGGTACGCGCGCGGCCCAGCCGGCCGCGACCGCCTGCTTCGGGCCTGCGCCGCGGCCGTCTGCGCCTTCATCGCCTTCGGCAAGGTGCTCTCACCGCAGTTCCTGCTCTGGCTGATCCCGCTCGTGCCGCTCGTCCGCGGGCGTCGGGGCCTCCTGGCGAGCGGCGTGCTTGCGCTTGCGCTCGTCCTCACCCAGCTCTGGTTCCCGCGCCGCTACTGGGAGCTCGCCCTCGAGTTCGACGGGCCTGCGTCCGGAATCCTCCTGCTGCGCGACCTGACGCTGATCGCGCTCCTGGCCGTGCTCACGCTTCGAGTGCCCGGCGAACGAGCTCGCAGCTCGTAGCCCTGCCGTTCTCGTCGCACTCGACGAGGCACCCCTCGAGCCGGACGTCGCCCTGCGCCGTCTTGAAGCGGACCGGCATCCCCGTGCGCATCTGCTTGACGGCGAGCTCGGTGACGACGCCGATCACCGACTCGTGCGGGCCGGTCATCCCCGCATCGGTGATCGCGGCCGTTCCCCCCGCCGAGACTCTGGCGTCGTTCGTCTGGACGTGCGTATGCGTGCCGAGCACGGCCGTGACCTTTCCGTCCAGGTCGGCCGCCATCGCGACCTTCTCGCTCGTCGCCTCACCGTGGAAGTCGACGATGATGATCGGCGTCCGGCGCGCCGCTTCCTCGACGAGGTCGTCGACGAGCTCCCACGGGCCGTGCGGCGGCGAGAGGAAGAGCTGCCCGAGCAGATTGATGACTGCGACCGTCTTCCCGTCGCGGCTCTCGCCGAACGCGAGGCCCCGGCCGGGCGCGTGCCGCGAGAGGTTCGCAGGCCGGATGACGCGGTCGGACTCGGCGAGGTAGCCCGCGATCTCCGGCCGCCGGAAGGTGTGGTTCCCGAGCGTGATCACGTCGGCTCCCGAGGCGAGGATCACCTCGGCGAGGCGCGGGGTGATTCCCAGACCGTCGGCGGCGTTCTCGCCGTTGACGACGCAGAAGTCCACGTCGAGCTCCTCCCGGAGGCCGGGGAGCAGGCGCTCGACGGCTCTCCGCCCCGGCGCGCCGTTCACGTCGGCGACGAAGAGAAGCCTGATCCGAGGGCCCCTACTGGACCGACAGGGTCGCCGCCGGGTGGACTTCGACGGACACGTGGTTCCCAGCGTCCTGCGTGTACCGGGCGAGCGACTGGCGCTCGTACCGGGAGAAGTCCATCACCGTGCCGAGCTTCGAGCTCGAGGCCGTGACCGCGGCGCCGACCTTCAAGGTCGCATCCGGGCGGAGGTGCGTCAGCGAGACGACGAGCGAGGGCTCGCTGGAGGGCTGAATGTCGATGCGGGCGCCGAGCCGCCGGCCGCTGATCACGTAGTCGCTGATCCCGACGACCACGCCGTCCACCGGTGCGTAGACGTCCGTGCCGGGAGAGGCGCCGACGTCGAGGACGGCGTTCGCCGGGCCCTCGCCGCCCAGCTGGTACCAGGCGCGGCCCGCCTTCTCCCCTCCCGCCAGCCGCCGCACGAGCCGCGCGAAGAGGCCCTTGTTCGCCTGCTCGCCGACGGGCTCGAGCGGCAGGGCGCCGTTGTCGACTGCGTGATAGCCCACGGCGGTGATCCGCTGCTGAGCGACCGGCAGGCGGATCTGGAGCGAGCCCTGGACGGCCACCACCTGCGGCTGCGGCGGCCCGGTCGGCAGCAGCCGCTGGGCCGGTGCCGGCGCGGACAGGACGCTGCGGGCGGGCGTTCCGGAGCCGAAGGCCGTCAGCAGCAGCGTGGCGACCACGGCTGCGGACGCAACGATGAGCACCGCGATCCGCCGCGCACGGTGCTGTCCGGCCGCGCGGCGACGACGGGCGCGGCGCGCCTGCTCCACTCCCCTGCGGGACGGCATCGCGCCGACACTAACGGACTTCCGCTCACGCTTCACACTCTGGGTTCGGGCCACGGCGACGGGCGATTCTAGAGGCAATTCCGTCGACGCTGCAGCTGGCGAGGGGTCCCGTGCGAGCGCAAGGTTCCCATCTTCCGAGAAGTTCCAGTTCCAGGCCGGAGGCCTGACGTGCGTCCGTACAGGACGCGGCCTGACTCCGACAAGACTCGCAGTACGATCACCACGATGCCGCCGGCTGCGCAGAAGCTCGAGATTCCGCGCTGGATTCAGCTCGTCGGGCTGCCGCTCGCGCTCCTCTTCCTCTGGGTGGTGGCGAGCACGGTCGCTCACGTCATGTTCCTCTTCCTCGTCGCGGCGCTGATCGCGCTCCTGCTCGATCCGCTCGTGCGCGCCCTCGGCCGGCTGCGCATCCCGCGCGGCTTCTCGATCGCCGTCGTCTTTCTGAGCTTCGCGACTGTGTTGGTGGTCGGCGTGATCGCCATCGGCGTCGTGGTCGTCGACCAGTCTCGTGAGGCTGCGGACCGGATCGACACCTACCTTACGGTCGAGCACGGACAACTCGGCCAGACGGACGCCGAGCGGGACGTCGACCGGCTTCAGGTCTGGCTCGACGACCACGGCCTCGAGCGCATCAAGGTCCGCAAGCAGGGCCAGGACTTCGTCGACTCCTTGCGCGACGCCGATCCGCAGGAGTACACGACGCGGGTGATCAACTTCCTGGAGGGGGCGGCGCTCTCGGTCTTCCAGGTGCTCTTCTCGATCGTTCTGATCGTCGTCGTCGCGATCTACATGCTCCTCGACATGGGTCGGCTCTCGGCCGCCGTCGACCGACGCTTCCCGCCCCGTCCGGACTCCCCGTCGCTCGTCCCGAGGCTCGAGACCGCGCTCGCGAGCTACGTGCGCGGCCAGGTGCTCCTCTCGCTCATCATCGGCGTGAGCGCCGGGGTCGGCCTCTGGGTGCTCGGCACGCTCGGCCTCGCCGAGGGGATGGACCGGTACGCGATCCTCTTCGGTGCCTGGGTCGCCCTCATGGAGCTGATTCCATACCTCGGGCCCTGGCTCGGCGCGATCCCGCCGGTGATCTACGCGCTCGTCGTCGATCCCGTCTCGGCGATCTGGGTCACGCTCCTCTTCCTCGCGATCCACCAGATCGAGGGCCACATCGTCGTCCCGAACGTGATGGGCAGCGCGCTGCGGCTCCACCCGCTGCTCGTCATCTTCGGGCTGCTGGCCGGCGGCGAGATCTACGGCCTCCTCGGGATCTTCGTCGCGCTCCCGCTGCTCGCGGTGCTGCGGGAGCTCTGGGAGTTCGTCGGCGAGCGCGTCGAGCTCGAGGACTGGAAGGGCAAGGAGGCGGTGCCCGTCGAGGTCGAGCTCGAGCCACCCGTCCAGGAGGCGCCCCCTCCGCCACGGGCTAACGTGAGAGGCCAGTGAGCACGTTCCCGGTCACCCGGCTCCGGCGCCTGCGCCGTACGGGCGCGCTTCGCTCGCTCGTTCGCGAGACCCGGCTCGACCTCGACTCGCTCGTGCTCCCGCTCTTCGTCGGCCCTGCGACCGAGCCGAACGAGGCGCTTCCCGCCCTCGGCCGGCTCTCGGTCGAGGACCTCGTGGGCGACGCCGAGGAGACCGCGCGGCTCGGCATCCCCGCGGTGCTTCTGTTCGGGGTCCCGGACGAGAAGGACGAGGAGGGATCGTCGGCCTGGGACGAGGACGGGGTCGTCCAGCGCGCGCTCCGCGCCCTGCGCGCCTCGGTGCCGGGGCTCGTGTTGATCACCGACGTCTGTCTCTGCGAGTACACGTCCCATGGGCACTGCGGAGTCCTCGCGGGCGAGGAGGTGGCGAACGACGAGACAATCGAGCGCCTGGCCAGGACGGCGGTCAGCCACGTCGAGGCCGGCGCCGACGCGGTCGCGCCGAGCGACATGATGGATGGGCGGGTCGGCGCGATCCGCAGGGCGCTCGACGAGGCGGGGCTCGAGTCGACGCCGATTCTCTCGTACGCGGCGAAGTACGCGTCCGCGTTCTACGGGCCGTTCCGCGAGGCGGCGGACTCCGCGCCCGCGTTCGGCGACCGGCGCGGCTACCAGATGGACCCTGCGAACGTCCGTGAGGCGCTCAGGGAGTGCGAGCTGGACGTGTCCGAAGGAGCGGACCTGGTGATGGTCAAGCCGGCGCTCCCGAACCTGGACGTGATCCGGGCCGTGCGCGAGCGCTTCGACCTGCCCGTGGCCGCCTACAGCGTCTCCGGCGAGTACGCGATGGTGAAGGCGGCCGCCGCCTCCAGCTGGATGGACGAGCGCCAGGCGGCGCTCGAGTCCCTGACCGCGATCAGGCGTGCGGGCGCCGACGTGATCGTCACGTACTGGGCGAAGGACGTGGCCCGCTGGCTTTGAGAGCCGCCCTCGTCACGGGGATCTATGCCGCCGGAACGCGCCGAGCGCCGCGAGGCCGCGTCCTCGGTTGCGTCCGTATCTCAGTCGATACGCACGCGCCCTGTGTCCTTGCCTCGCGACCCCCGGCACGCCCCGGCGACGAGACCCCGCAATGAGGGCGGCTCTGGGCACGCGGTCGGAGCTCTGGGCCAGAGCCCAGCGGCTGATCCCGGGCGGGGTCAACTCACCCGTGCGTGCGATGCGCGCCGTCGGGCTCGACGAGCCGCTCTTCGTCCGGCGCGGCGAGGGAGCCTACGTCGAGGACACGCAGGGACGCCGCTACGTGGACTGGGTGCAGTCCTGGGGAGCCTTGATCTTCGGCCACGCCGACCACCAGACCGTCGAGGCCGTCCGCGGGGCCGCTCTCGACGGCACGAGCTTCGGCGCGGCCACCGAGCGCGAGGTCGAGCTCGCCGCCGAGATCGCCGACGCCGTGCCGTCCGTCGAGATGGTGCGGCTCGTCTCGTCGGGGACGGAAGCCGCGATGTCGGCGATCCGGCTCGCTCGCGGCGCGACGAGACGGGACCGAATTCTGAAGTTCGCCGGCTGCTACCACGGGCACGCCGACGCGCTCCTCGCCGAGGCAGGCTCTGGCGTCGCCACTCTCGGGATCCCGTCGTCGGCCGGCGTGCCGACCGACGTGACCGCGCACACGATCGTCAGCCCCTACAACGACCTCGACGCCGCGGCCGCCGCGGTCGCGCAGTACGGCGAGGGCCTCGCCTGCGTGATCGTCGAGCCGGTGGCGGGGAACATGGGCGTCGTCGCACCGGCGCCGGGCTTCCTCGAGGGGTTGCGCGCCCTCTGCGACGCGAGCGGCGCGCTCCTCGTCTTCGACGAGGCGATCACCGGCTTCCGCATCGCCCGCGGCGGTGCGCAGGAGCGCTACGACGTCACTCCTGACCTGACCATCCTCGGGAAGATCGTCGGCGGGGGTCTGCCGCTCGCCGCCTTCGGCGGGCGGGGCGACGTGATGCAGGAGCTCGCTCCGCTGGGGCAGGTCTACCAGGCCGGCACGCTCTCGGGCAATCCGCTGGCGACGGCCGCCGGGCTCTCCGTTCTCCGCCGCCTGCGGGATCCCGCCGTCTACGACGAGCTCGAGCGGCGCGGTGCCCGGCTCGAGGCCGGGCTCGCCCCCCACGGCCGCTTCCAGCGGGTGGGCGCGATGGCGACCCTCTTCGCGGAGGATTCCGAGCGGTACGCGGCCCTCTTCCGGCACTTGCTCGAGCAGGGCATCTACCTCGCCCCGTCGCAGTTCGAGGCGATGTTCGTGTCGCTCGCGCACGGAGACGACGAGATCGATCGCACGGTGGAGGCGGTTGCCGGTTTCGGCGGCTGAGCTCGCGGCCGTGCTCCGCGAGCCTCTACCCGGCGAGCTCGAGCCGGTGTTCTCGCCGCTGGGCGAGGAACGCTACGCCCTCGGCCTCGAGACGATCTACGAGGGGTACCTCGTCCACTACGGCCGGCCCCGGCTCCTCGAGCCGGCGGACGACGACACCGCCCTCGTGCTCGGCGACTACCTCTACGCCCAGGGCCTCGCACGGATTGCCGCGCTCGGCGGCGTCGAGGCCGTCGCCGACCTCGCGGAGCTGATCTCGCTCTGCGCCCAGTCGCGGGCCGACGGGCGCGCGGGCGACGGCGCGGCCTGGGCGGCGACCGCGGCGCTGCTCGGGCAAGGGCTCCTCGACGCGGCCCGCGAGGCGTTCCGAGACCGGGGCGACACCGCCCCGCTCGAGCGTCTTGCGGCGGACTCGGCGGATGGCGCAGCGCTCGATCGGGCGCTTGCGACTCACGCCGCCAACCTCGGATAGAGTCGCGCCGTGGCCTCTCTCGCCGTCACGCTCCTCTCGCTCTTCGCGGCCGTCGCGGAAGAGAAGCCGTCCGCGGCCGAGGAGGGCAAGAAGGTCATCACCGCGATGCTGATCGTCGGGCTCGTCTTCATCGGCGTCATCGCCGTCGGCCAGACGTTCAAGTGGTTCGGCCACCGCCGGCACGCCCGCCGGCCCAGCGTGTACTGAGGCGGCGAGCACTCCGGACGGCGTGCGCACGCTCCCGACCGGCACCGTCACCTTTCTCTTCACCGACATCGAGGGCTCGACGCGGCTGCTCGACCGGCTCGGCGACCGGTACGCCGAGGTGCTCGCCGAGCATCACCGGCTGCTCCGCGAGGCGTTCGGGTCTCGGCGGGGGGTCGAGCTCGACACGGCCGGAGACGCCTTCTTCGTCGTCTTCCAGGAGGCGGCCGACGCGGTCGAGTCGGCGTCGGCCGCGCAGCGGGCCCTGGCCGACGCGGGCGTCAGCGTCCGGATGGGGATCCACACCGGCACCCCGCTCGTAACGCCGACCGGCTACATCGGGATGGACGTGCACCGCGCCGCCCGGGTGATGGCGGCCGGCCACGGCGGCCAGGTGCTGATCACCCAGCCGACGGCCGAGCTCCTCGGCGACGCCTTCGAGCTCCGCGACCTCGGCGACCACCGCCTCAAGGACCTGCCCGAGCCGCTGCGGCTCTTCCAGCTCGGGGACGGCGACTTCCCGCCCCTGCGGTCGCTCGACCGGGCGCGCCTGCCGATCGAGCTCGACCCCCTGCTCGGGCGCAAGCGCGAGCTCGGCGATCTCGTGCGCCTGCTCACGCGGGAGAAGGCTCGCGTCGTCACGCTCCTCGGGCCGGGGGGCGTGGGCAAGACGCGGGTCGCGACCGAGGCGGCGAAGGAGCTCGTCGAGTCGTTCGACGACGGCGTGACCTTCGTCGACCTCTCCGGCGTTCGCGATCCGGAGCTCCTCCTGCCGACGATCGCGGACGCGCTCGGGATCGACGGCGATCTCATCGAGGAGGTTGGGACGAGGACGCAGCTGCTCGTCCTCGACAACCTCGAGCAGATCATCGAAGGCGCCTCCGAGGTGGCCCGGCTCCTCGTCGCCGGCCCGGGGCTGGCCGTCCTCTCCACGAGCCGCGAGCCGCTGCGCATCGCCGGCGAGCGCGAGTTCCGCCTGCGCCCGCTCGCCGAGGCGCCGGCCGTGGAGCTCTTCCGGCAGCGCGCCGTCGCGACGAGATACGACTTCGAGGCGGACTACCGTCTGCTCGCTGCGATCTGCGCTCGCCTGGACAACCTCCCACTCGCGATCGAGCTGGCGGCGGCGCGGATCAAGGTGCTCTCGCCCGAGGAGCTTCTCCAGCGGCTCGACCGTAGGCTTCCAGTCCTGACCGGGGCGAGACGGGACGCCCCAGAGCGCCAGCAGACGCTCCGCAGCACGATCGAGTGGAGCTACGACCTCCTGACCCCCGGAGAGCGCCGCCTCTTCGCGTCCCTGGCGGTCTTCCGCGGCGGCTGGACGGTCGCAGCCGCCGAGGCCGTGTGCGGCGCGGACCTGGACACGCTCACCTCGCTCGTGGACAAGAACCTGATCCGCGAGGACGGCGCGCGGTTCCGCATGCTCGAGACCATTCGTGAGGTCGCCCGGGAGCGGCTCGAGGCCGAGCCCGACGCGCCGGACCTCCGCCGACGGCACGCCGAGTACTTCGCGGCGCTCGCCGAAACCGCTGCGCCGCACCTCCGCGGGCCCGGTCGAGAGTGGCTCGACCGGATCGAGGCCGAGCACGAGAACTTCAGTGCGGTCCTCGCCTGGAGCCTCGATGCGGGCGAGTTCGAGCTCGGCCTTCGAGTGGCCGATTCGCTCCGCGGCTTCTGGCAGGTGAGGTCCCATCACCGCGAGGGTGCGCGGTGGCTGGAGCAGGCCCTTCGAACGGGCAGTCGATCGGTCACGCCGACGACGCGCGCGGCGGGCCTCAACGTGCTCGGCAACCTGCTCTTCTTCGAGCAGGACTTCGGGCGGGCAGCGACGATTCTCGAGGACAGCCTCGAGCTGTACCGAGCGCTCGACGACCCGCCCCGCGTCCTCGACGTCCTCAACAGCCTCGGCAACGCAACCTGGGCGCTCGGCGACGAGAAGCGAACCGAACGAATCCGCGACGAGGCTCTGGCGCTGGCGCGACAGCTCGGCGACGAGTACGGGGTCGCGCGAACGCTCCACTACATCGGTGAGGAGTCGCGCGACGCCGGCGCTCCCGATCGGGCGCGCCGAGCCTTCGAGGAGAGCCTCGAGACGATGCGAGGGCTCGGCGATCAATCGTTCGTCGTCGCCTCCCTTCACGGGCTCGGCGACCTCGAGCTCGACGCCGGCGACTATGAAGCGGCACAGGGCCGATATCGCGAGAGTCTCACGCTCGCCTACGAGCTCCAGGCACCGCGGACTATCGCGGGAGCGCTGGCCGGTCTCGCGGCGACCGCGGCCCGCACCGGAGACGTTCACCGCGCCGGGCGGCTCTGGGGCGCTGTGCAGCGGCTCGAGGAGCGCCACGACCTCCGGATCCTGGACTTCGAGCGGCAGCGATACGAACGGGCGCTCGAGCCGTACGCGGACGACGTGGTCTTCCGTGACGGCGTCGTGGCCGGCCGCACCCGATCTCAGGAAGAAGCGGTCGCGGAGGCCCTCGGCTAGACCACCGGGGACAAAGACGCTTCACTGGAGCGACCGTGGCGCTGCCGACAGGGACGGTCACCTTTCTCTTCACCGACATCGAGGGCTCGACGCGGCTGCTAGACGAGCTCGGTGATCGCTACGCGGAGGTGCTGGCCGAGCACCACCGGCTGATGCGGCAGTCGTTCGAGCCGCACGGCGGGGCCGAGGTGGACACGGCGGGGGACGCGTTCTTCGTCGCCTTCGGACGTGCGTCCGACGCGGTGGCAGCGGCGGCCGCCGCTCAGGAGGCGCTCGCGCCGTCGGGCCTGCAGGTGCGTATGGGGATCCACACGGGGGAGCCGCTACTCACGGAGACCGGCTACGTCGGGATGGACGTGCACCGCGCCGCCCGGGTGATGGCGGCCGGCCACGGCGGGCAGGTGCTGATCTCGCAGGCCACGCGCGAGCTGCTCGACGCCGACTTCCAGCTGGCGGACCTCGGCGAGCACCGCCTGAAGGACCTCTCGGAGCCCCAGCGGCTGTTCCAGCTCGGAACGGCCGAGTTCCCGCGGCTGAAGACCCTGAACCAGACGAATCTGCCCGTCCAGTCGACCGCGCTCGTCGGCCGCGAGGCGGAGCTCGAGGCACTCGCCTCGCTGCTCGGAGACCACCGCCTGGTCACGCTCGTCGGCCCGGGCGGCTCGGGGAAGACGAGGCTCGCGCTCCAGATCGCCGCGGACACCGCGGACGATTTCGAGGACGGCGTCTTCTGGGTCTCGGCTCAGGCGATCACCGACCCGGCGCTCGTGGAGCGAAGCATCGCGCACGCCGTCGGCGCCCAGGACGGGCTCGCCCGCTCACTCGGAAACCGCCGGATGCTCCTCGTCCTCGACAATCTCGAGCAGGTGCTCGGCTGCGCGCCAACCGTGGCGTCGCTGCTCGCGGAGACGCCGCACGTGAAGGTCGTCGCGACGAGCCGCGAGCCGCTCCGCGTCTCCGGCGAGCAGCGGTTCCCGGTCGCCCCGCTTCCAATGGACGCCGCCGCCGCCCTGTTTCTCGAGCGGGCCCAGGCGGCCGATCCCGGCTTTCGCCCCGATCCCGCGGTCGAGCTGATCTGCCGCCGGCTCGACGGCCTGCCGCTCGCAGTCGAGCTCGCGGCGGCCCGGGTGACCCTCCTCGGTCCCGCCGAGCTCCTCGCCCGGCTCGATCGGGCTCTGCCCCTGCTCACCGGCGGCCGCCGCGACGCCCCCGAGCGACAGCGCACGCTGCGCGGCACGATCGAGTGGAGCTACGAGCTCCTCGACCCCGAGGAGCAGCGCCTCTTCCGCGGCCTCGCCGTCTTCGGCGCGAGCTTCGACGTCGACGCGGCACTCGACATCTGCGCGGCCGATCTCGACACGCTTCAGTCCCTCGTCGACAAGAGCCTCTTACGCCGGTGGGGGAGTGGGCGGTTCGGCATGCTCGAGACGATCTCCGAGTATGCGCGCGAGCAGCTCGGGGCCTCGGCCGAAGGGCGCGAGCTCGCCGAGCGCCACGCTCGCTACTACCTCCGCGTCGCCGAGTCCGCGAACCTCTCGGCCGACTCGCTCGACCAAGGGCAGCGGCACGACGTCGTCCTGCCGGAGCAGGACAACCTCCGGAGGGCGCTCGACTGGTGCGCGGAGACCGACCCGGAGCTCGGCCTCCGCATCGCCGTCGCGCTCGAGAACTTCTGGATGACGGACGACCCGAGGGAGGGCCGGCAGCGGGTCGAGTCCATGCTCGCCCGTACGCAGGATCTCGATCCGCGCCTGCGGGCACAGGCGCTGCGTACGCTGGGCGGCTGCCTCTATATCGCCGGCGACTTCGAGGCCGGCGTCCGCCTCGTCGAGGAGGCCCTGGCCGGCTTCGAGGCGGTCGGTGACGAGGCGGCGATCTCGCACCTACTCCACCGCCTGGCCATGGAGGCGATCCGGGTCCGGAACTACGAGGAGGCACACCGTCTGGAGGAGGAGAGCCTCGCAATCGGCCGGCGCCTCGGCGTTCGCAGCGGAGAGACCCTCGGCCTCTCCACGCTCGCAGAGGTCGCCTGGGCCGAGGGGGACACGGAGCAGGCCCTGGCGCTCAAGGCGGAAAGCGCTCGGCTGGCCTCGGAGATCGGGTTCACGTGGTGGGAGGCCGGTGCGCTCCACGACCTCGCCGAGTGGTCGTTGGAGCTCGGGCGGTTCGAGGAGGCCGAGCGTCGGGCACTCGCCGCTCTTCGTGTCGGCGCCGCGATCGGCGACCGGATGCACCAGGTCTTCCTGCTCGCCCTGCTCGTCAGAACGGCCCTCGAACGCGGTGACGGCCTGCGGGCCGGAGTTCTCTGGGGAGCCGTGGAGCGCGAGGAGGAGCGAGGCGCGATCGGCCAGTGGGAGACGTACCGTGAAGAGATCCGCACCTCGATCCTCGAAGGGGCGGACGCAGCGTTCGAGCAGGGCCGAGCGCGCGGCCGGACTCTTACCCTGGCCGACGCCGTGGCGGAAGCCCTCTCCTAGACTGATCCCGATGGCGCCTCCAGGGTCACTCCGCGACTGGATCGCGCTCCTGGAGCGCGAAGGCGAGCTGGTCCGCATCGACGCCGAGGTCGACCCGCACCTCGAGGTCACCGAGATCGTCGACCGCACCGTCAAGGCCGGCGGGCCGGCGCTCCTCTTCACGAACCTGAAGGGCTCCGACCACCCGCTGCTGATCAACCAGTTCGGCACCGAGCGGCGGATGTGCCTCGCCTTCGGCGCCGAGAGGCTCGACGACGTCGCGGCCCGGCTCGAGGACGTGCTCGAGATGCAGCCGCCGCAGGGGCTCGTCGAGAAGGTCCGCGGGCTGAAGCGTCTGAAGTCGATCGCGGACTCCATGCCGAAGACCGTCCGATCGGGACCGGCGCAGGAGGTCGTGCTCGAAGGGGACGACGTCGATCTCGGCCGTCTGCCCGTCCAGACCTGCTGGCCGGAGGACGGCGGGCCGTTTATCACGCTTCCGGCCGTCATCACCCGGGACCCGAAGACCGGGACGCGTAACGTCGGCATGTACCGGATGCAGGTGCGCGATGGGCGCTCGACCCTCATGCACTGGCAGCTGCACAAGGACGGGCGGATGGACTACCTCGCGACGGACGGCCGGCTGGACGTCGCGGTCGCCCTCGGCCTCGACCCGGTCACCGCCTACTCGGCGAGCGCGCCGCTGCCCAAGCACATCGACGAGCTCATGCTCGCCGGGTTTCTCAAGGGCGAGCCGGTCGAGCTCGTGCGCTGCAGGACTGTCGACCTGGAGGTTCCCGCGAACGCGGAGATCGTTCTCGAGGGCTACGTCCAGCAGGGCGACGAGGCGCCGGAGGGGCCGTTCGGCGACCACACCGGCTACTACACGGGCGTCGAGCCCTTCCCGGTGTTCCATGTGACCGCGATGACGATGCGACGGGACGCGATCTATCCATCGATCGTCGTCGGCAAGCCGCCGCAGGAGGACGCCTGGCTGGGGAAGGCGACAGAGCGGATCTTCCTGCCGGCGATCAGGATGACGGTGCCGGAGATCGTCGACTTCGACCTCCCCGTCGCCGGGGCCTTCCACAACTGCGCGATCGTCTCGATCCGCAAGCGCTTCCCCGGGCACGCGCGGAAGGTCATGCATGCGATCTGGGGGCTCGGGATGCTGAGCCTGACGAAGTCGATCGTCGTCGTTGACGAGCACGTGAACGTCCACGACTACGAGGAGGTCTTCTTCTACGTCGGCGCCAACGTCGACCCGAAGCGGGACGTCGTCCTCACCGAGGGGCCGCTCGACCACCTCGACCATTCGCCGACGCTGCAGTTTCTCGGCGGCAAGATCGGGATCGACGCGACCGCGAAGGGGCCGCTCGAGGGAACTCGCGAGTGGCCGCCGGAGATCCGGATGACGGACGAGGTGAAGGCCCTCGTCGACGCCCGCTGGAGCGAGTACGGGCTGGACGGCGCGATCGCCGAGGCGAACGGGCGGCGCGCCGCCTTGCAGCGTTTGTTGCGTCGTTGACACCGTGTACCACGCGTCGGTCTAATCGGTCTCGTAGACTCGGCTCGACGGAGCGGACGAGGAGGACGTCGAACTGGAGCCGCACGGGGAAGAGCAAAAGCCGGATCTGCCAGGGCCGAGCATCTGGCCGATCGGTTTCGCCGTCGGCATCGCCTGCATCCTCGTCGGGCTCGTCGTCAGCCGGCCGGCGATTCTGGCGGGCGCGATCATCGCGATCGTCTTCGGGTTCCTCTGGGCGCGCGATGCGATGAGCCCCAGACGCGCGGCCGCGGAGGGACAGGAGCCTGCGGCCGAGCCCGCGGTCGACGGCGACGAGCCGGAGCGGTACCCGCGCAACGTGTTCCTCGAGCTCACCACCCTCGGCCTCGGCGGGGTCATCAGCGCCATGGTCGTGCTGCCGATCCTCGGCTTCGCGGTGGTCGACCCGTTCAACGAAGTCGACCTGCCCGACGTCGACCTGGGGCCCCTCGACGACTACCCGGAGGGCGAATGGCGGGAGGTGACGTTCCTCCTCGACCCGTCCGTCGGCGAGGTGTCCCGGCGGACGGTCTTCGCCCGCTTCAACGGCGAGAAGGACGGGCTGCCGAGCATGACCCTGATCTCGAACCGGTGCGTCCACCTCGGGTGTCCGGCTCAAGCCGGCGGCCCACGGGAGGAGCAGGCGGCGAAAACGGTCAAGACCCCGCACGCGGAGATCGTCCTCACCCCGATCCAGCCTGCGAACTTCAGCTGCCCGTGCCACGGCGGCGCCTACGACACCGAGGGCAACAGGATCGCCGGGCCTCCGGTGCGGGCGCTCGACCGCTACAAGTACTCGATCATCGCCAACCGCCTGAAGCTGATCGAGACCTACGCCGTCGCACACACCTACGGCGAGGGCAAGGACGCGAGGATCAGGGCCTACGGGCGCCAGGGGCCGGGCGAGCATGTCGACGGCCTCGAGGGCTGGCTGTATCCGATCCAGCCGCAGGACATCGAGTACTAGTGCCCCTTCCAGCAACACACCAGCGTCACTGGAAGGGGCACTGATGGCCGTCGTCCCGCCTCCCACTCGTCGACGGAAGCGGAGAACCGACAAGGTCGTCGAGATCGTCAACATCCCGCTCGACTGGCTGGAGGAGCGGTCGGGGCTCATCGGCGGCGTGAAGTACTTCCTCTTCCGGAAGGTGCCCTCGGACACGAACTGGTTCCACACGCTCGGCTCGGCCACGCTCACCGCGTTCCTCGTGCAGCTCGGCACCGGGGTCGTCCTCGCGATGTACTACGACCCCACGCCGGACGGCGCGTACGAGTCGATCCGCCACATCACGCACGACGTGACGCTCGGCTGGCTCGTCCGCGGCATGCACCGTTGGGGCGCCAGCGTCTTCATCATCCTGCTGTTCCTGCACATGGGCCGCGTGTTCCTGTTCGGCGCCTACAAGTACCCGCGCGAGCTCAACTGGCTCGTCGGCGTGCTGATCCTGCCGACGGCGATGCTCATGGGCTTCACCGGCTATCTGCTGCCGTGGGATCAGACCTCGTACTGGGCCACCGTCGTCGGGATCAACCTCAACGGCACCGGGCCGTTCGTCGGTCCGCTCCTCGCGCAGTTCCTCCGCGGCGGCGACGAGATCGGGGGCGAGACGCTGACTCGCTTCTACGCCATGCACATGCTCCTGCTGCCCGGCGCGCTCATCGGCCTGATCTCCCTTCATCTCTACCTCGTCGTCCGGCTCGGCGTCAGCTCGCCGCCGTGGTCGAAGGAGGCAGCCGGCCGTGATCGTCCTGAGCCGGAGCCCACCGGGAACGGCGGGATGCTCCGGCCGAGGGCGCGCGTAGGGAGGCCGCGTGGCGAGTAGGGCGGTCGACGAGCGGCGCGAGCAGTACAAGCAGTACAAGGAGGACGTCAACCGGCGCGGGAAGCCGTTCTTCCCGTACGCGATGTTCCACGACACGGTGATGAGCCTCATCGTGGTCGCGGTCATCATCGCGCTCGCCTGCATCTGGTTCTTCACGGCGGACGAGGGGACCGAGCCCACGGGGGCCTCGAGCTCCGGGCGGCTTGGCGTCCTCTACGAGGACAAGGCGGACCCCGGGACCACGAACTTCGTTCCCCGGCCGGACTGGTACTTCTACTTTCTCTTCTATCTCCTCCGGATCTTCAAGTGGCCCGACTCGGTGGTCCTCGGAACCGTCGGCCTGCCCACGATCGCGCTGATTCTGCTCCTTGCCCTGCCGTTCCTGGACAGGAGCCGCGAGCGGCGCCTTGTCCGGAGGCCGGTCGCCGTCATCGCGGCGATCCTCACGGTGCTCACGATGGGCGTCCTGACGTACAAGGGCGCCGTTGCGAAGGAGGCGTCCCAGGCCACGGGCGACGTCGCGCGCTGGACCGAGCAGAACAACCTGCCCGAAGGCGATGCCCAGGAAGGCGCTCAGCTCTTCGCGGAGTCCGGCTGTACCAACTGCCATACGTACCTTGGATCCGGGTCGTCGAACCTCGGTGCGCCCGATCTGAGCGAGGTCGGCACGCGGATCGACGAGGCGCGGGCGAAGGCGTACGTCTCGAATCCGCGGGAGTTCGGGAACAACGTGATGCCGGTCTACGGCAACACGCTCAGCGACCAGCAGCTGACGCAGATCGCCGCCTTCCTGGCCGCATCCAAGGGCGGCGGCTAGCCCGCCGAAGGGATGCGCGTCTTCCTCGGCATCACCGGCGCCTCGGGCGCGCCGTATGCCGCGCGGATCCTCGGCGGCCTCGTCCACGCGGACTGCGAGATCGGAGTCTGCGCCTCGGAGGCCGGCGTCGAGGTGCTGGCGACCGAGCTCTACGGCGACCCGAGCCTCCCGCGGGACGAGGTGCTCGCCCGGTTCACCGAGCCCGCCGGCGACCTGGCGACGGTGTACGACCCGCGCGACTTCTCCTCGCCGTTCGCGAGCGGCTCGGCACCTGTCGAAGGCTACGTCGTCTGCCCTTGCTCGATGTCCACGGTCGGCACGCTGGCGACGGGGGCCATGGCCAACCTGGTTCACCGGGCCGCCTCCGTCGCGATCAAGGAGGACCGCAAGCTCGTGCTCGTGCCCCGCGAGACGCCGCTCTCGCTCATCCATCTGGAGGGGCTGACGACGCTACGCCGGGCCGGTGCGGTGATCCTGTTCGCGGCGCCCGGCTTCTACCACCGGCCCGAGTCGATCGACGACCTCGTCGACTTCGTCGCCGGCCGCGCGCTCGCGCACCTCGGCCTCGACACGTCGATGGTGAAGGCGTGGGGTGACGAGTGACGACGCGGACGGGAACCCTGCCGCCCGAGGGCGTGCGCACGATGTTCGACCGGATCGCCCCGGTCTACGACTTCATGAACCATGCGATGACCGCGGGGCTCGACCGGCGCTGGCGGCGGCTGACCGCCGAGGCAGTCGTCGGGCCGAACGACCGGGTGCTGGACGCGTGCTGCGGTACGGGCGACCTCGCGCTCGCGGGGCTTCGAGCCGGAGGGGTCATGACCGGGCTCGACTTCTCCGAGGCGATGCTCGAGCGTGCCCGCCGGAAGTCCTCCGGGATCGAGTGGCTGCAGGGCGACGTTCTCCGCCTGCCGTTCGCGGACGGCGCGTTCGACGCGGCGACGGTGGGGTTCGGGGTCAGGAACCTCGATGATCTGGACGCCGGCCTCCGCGAGCTCCGCCGGGTGCTCCGGCCGGGCGGAAGGCTCGCGATCCTCGAGATCGTTCGGCCTCGCGGGCTGCTCTCGCTCTTCTTCCGCGCCTGGTTCGACGGACTCGTTCCGGTCGCGGGCAAGGTGCTCCCGGGCGGCGAGGCGTACAGCTACCTCCCAGCCAGCGTCCGACGCTTCCCCGGCCCCGCGGAGCTGGAGGAGCGCGTCGCCGCCGCCGGCTTCGACCCCGTGGCCCACCGCCTGCTCGGCGGCGGCATCGTCGTCCTCCTCGTCGGAGACGCACGGTGACCGCGCTGGCCGCCGTCAAGGCGACGCCGGGGCTCGACGCCTACATGGCCGCCCTCGAGGAGCGGCTGCGCGAGACGGTGGCGAGCCACCCGGGCACGGTCGCCGACGCGGGAGCGCAGGCGCTCGCCGCCGGAGGCAAGCGACTGCGGCCGCTGCTCGTCTTCCTCTCCTCGCCGGCCGGCAACGAGGCCGTCCCTGCGGGCGTCGCCGTCGAGCTGGTGCACATGGCGAGCCTCGTCCACGACGACCTCATCGACCGGGCTGCGCTCCGCCGGGGGCGGGAGACCGCCTGGCGCACGCATGGGTCCGTCGGCGCGCGGGCGACCGGCGATTACCTCTTCGCGCGCGCGTTCTCCGAGCTTGCCTCGACCGGCGACGCCTTGGGCGTACAGCTCCTCGCCGACACGGCACTGGCGCTCGTCCGCGGGGAGGCGCTCCAGCACGCGCAGGCGCACCGCCCGGAGACCACCGTCGACGAGTACGTCCGGCGCTGCACGCTCAAGACCGCGGAGCTCTTCCGTGCCGCCTGCCTGCTCGGAAGCCGAGACGAGGCACTGGGGAGGTTCGGGCTCGCGCTCGGCGTCGCCTTCCAGATCACGGACGACATCCTCGACTGCACCGGGACGACGATCGAGACAGGGAAGCTCGCAGGGAACGACCTCCGCGAGGGCACGCCCACGCTGCCGCTGATCCTCGCGGCACGGGAGGACATGGTCGTTCGCGAGGCGCTCGCCGGCGGGCCGCTCGACGGCGCGCTGATCCGGGTCGCGCAGACGGGTGCGCTCGAGCGGGCGCGGGAGGTCGCTCTCGGCTACGCGGCGCAGGCGCGGCGGGAGCTCGACGGCGGGTACCGTCCAGAGCTGGAGGCTCTGACCCACATCGTCGTCGAGAGGCGTAACTAGATGGCCGTCGCAGTTTCGGGTTCACGTGATCATGGGGACGGGACGAATCCTGTCCCCATCAACCTGGAAAGAGTGAGCGAGAAGGTCGAGGCGGGCGAGCGGCTCGACCTCGAGGACGGCCTCGCCCTCCTCGAGACAGACGACCTGCTCCGTCTCGGCGAGCTCGCCGACCGCGCCCGCCGTCTCCGCGGGGGCACCGACGAGGCGTACTTCGTCCAGAACCTCTACTTGAACCAGACCAACGTCTGCCGCGTGAAGTGCAAGTTCTGCGCCTTCGCGGTCACGCAGAAGCAGCCCGGCGCCTATACGTACACCGCCGAGGAGCTGGTCGAGGACGCCCTCCGGCAGCGAGAGCTGACCGGCTTCACCGAGATCCACATGGTCGGAGGTGAGAGCCCGCACGTCGACTTCGACTACTACGTCGAGATCGTCCGGCAGCTGAAGGAGGCCATGCCCGACGTCCACCTGAAGCTCTTCACCGCGAGCGAGATCCACCACATGACGACGCTCTCGGGCCTGACGCACGAGCAGGTGCTCCGCGAGCTTCGGGATGCCGGCCTGGGGTCGCTGCCGGGCGGCGGGGCCGAGGTCTTCGCCGACCGCGTTCGCGCGCTCGTGGCGCCGGGGAAGGAGCATCCGGACATCTGGCTCGAGGTCCACCGGATCGCGCACGGCCTCGGGATCCCCACCCACTGCACGATGCTCTACGGCCACGTCGAGACCTACGAGGAGCGCGTCGACCACTGGCTCCGGCTGCGCGACCTCCAGGACGAGACCGGCGGCTTTCTCGCGTTCATCCCGCTCGCGTTCCATCCCGAGAACACGGTCTTCGAGCAGCGCGGCTGGAAGCACACGCACGGCTCGGACGACCTCAAGATGATCGCCGTCTCGAGGCTGCTCCTCGACAACGTCGACCACGTCAAGGCCTACTGGATCATGATGGGCATGCCGATGGCGCAGGTCGCGCTGCACTTCGGCGCGAACGACGTCCAGGGCACGGTCGTGCGGGAGACGATCTTCCACGCCGCCGGCGCGCGCACCGAGACGGAGCAGAAGATCGAGGAGCTCGTCCGGTACGTGAGGGCCGCCGGGCGCATTCCGGTGCAGCGCGACACGCTCTACAACGAGGTCCGACGGTGGCAGTGATGACGATGGCGGTGCCGGTGATCCCGGCGCGCGACACGGCGGCGAGCGCTGAGTGGTACCGCGACAACCTCGGCTTCGACGTCGTGCACACCGAGCCCGAGTACGCGATCGTCGAGCGCGACCGGGTTGGCGTTCACTTCTGGGGCCCGAGTGACATCCCGCCCGAGCGGTCGGACACGATGTACCGCATCCGCGTCGACGGCATCGACGAGCTCTACGACCAGTGCCGCGAGCGAGAGATCGTCCATCCGAACGCGCCGCTCCAGGAGAAGCCGTGGGGTGCGCGCGAGTTCGCGGTCGTCGACGGCGACGGCAACCTCCTGACGTTCTTCGAGCGATGATCAGGCTCGGACGGATCTCCTATCTCAACATGGCGCCGGTCTTCTACGGCCTGGAGGCCGACGTCCAGGAGGTCCTCGGCGTTCCGACCGAGCTGAACGCGGCCCTGATGGACGGGCAGGTGGACGTCGCGCCGATTTCGTCGATCGAGTGGGCCAGGAATGCGCGCGAGCTGCGGCTCCTCCGGCGGATGTGCGTCTCGTCCGAGGGCGCCATCGGTTCGATCCAGCTCGTGGCGCCGGGGCCGTTCGCCGAGGTGCGGAGGATCGCCGTGACCCCCGAGAGCGCGACCTCGGTCGTCCTCGCCAAGGTGCTCCTCCCCTACGCTGAGCAAGTCCCGCTCGGCGAGGACGCCGACGCGAGGCTGCTGATCGGCGACGCGGCGCTGCGGAGCGCCTTCGAGGATCCGACGCCGCACTACGACCTCGGGCGGCTCTGGCTCGAGCGGACGGGCCTCCCGATGGTCTTCGCGGTGTGGGCGTGTCCCGATCCGCCGCCGGAGGGAATCCTCGAGCTCGAGGAGGCACTGGTCTCCTCCGTGAAGCAGGCCCGGAGGGAGGCCGACGTCCTCGCCCGTCGTGCCGCCGAGGAATACGGCTATCCCGCGGGCTGGGTCGCCCGCTACTTCGAGCAGCTCCGGTACAGCTTCGGGCCGCGCGAGCGCGCCGGTCTGCGGCACTTCCTCGAGCTCGCGAAGGAGGCCGGGGAGCTCGACGCCGTCTCGCAGCTGCGGTTCGTCGACGACCCCGTGCCGGCGTGAAGGCGCTAGCAACACAGTGGTACCTGACCCTCGGGCCCGCTCTGGGAGGCGCTTCCCATGGCTAGTAACACGGTGTTACTTGGATCTGGGCCCGTCGATGCGGTTCTGGAGAAGGCGCTCGACGGCGAGCGGATCACCGAGGAGGAAGCGGTGGCGCTCCTCGAGTCGCGCGACCTCGTCGCCGTGGGGAAGGCGGCGGACGCGCTCCGCCGGCGCCGCACCGACTCCGACCGGATCACGTTCATCGTCGACCGGAACGTCAACTACACGAACGTCTGCTACACGGACTGCGACTTCTGCGCCTTCTATCGCCGGCCGGGCGACAGGAACGAGGCGTACCTGCTCCCGAAGCCGGTCATCTTCCGCAAGATCGAGGAGACGCTCGCGATCGGCGGCACGGGCGTCCTCATGCAGGGCGGCCACCACCCCGACCTCGGCATCGAGTACTACGAGGACCTCTTCCGCTCCATCAAGGAGCGGTACAAGGTTCACCTCCACGTGCTCTCTCCGCCCGAGGTGCAGCACATCGCCCGCCGCTCGCGGCTGACGATCCCGCAGACGCTGACCCGGCTTCGCGATGCCGGCATGGACTCGCTCCCCGGCGGAGGCGCGGAGATCCTCGTCGACCGCGTGCGCCGGATCATCGCCCCGAAGAAGACGACGACCGCCGAGTGGCTCGGCGTCATGCGGCATGCGCACCGCCTCGGGATCTCGACGACGGCGACGATGATGTACGGCCACGTCGAGACGGTCCCCGAGCGCGTCGAGCACATGCGGCGCATCCGCGAGCTCCAGGACGACACCCAGGGCTTCCGGGCGTTCATCTCCTGGACGTTCCAGGACGACGGCAACCGGCTCGGCGCGAAGGTCCCCCCGGAGACCCGACCGACGTCGTTCGACTACCTCCTGACGCAAGCGGTCAGCCGGATCTACCTCGACAACGTCCCGCACATCCAGTCGTCCTGGGTGACGCAGGGGATGAAGATCGGGCAGGTCGCGCTCGGCTTCGGCGCAGACGACCTCGGCTCGGTGATGATGGAGGAGAACGTCGTGTCGGCCGCCGGCACGACCCACCGGGCGACGACGGAGGACTTCGTGAAGGCCATCCGGGCGCTCGGCAAGACGCCGGTGCAGCGCGACACGCTGTACCGCGACGTCAAGGTCTGGACCTGAGATGGCCGCGGCGACGACGCCGTGGTCCTGGTACCGCGACCCCGCGCTGCTGGAGCGCGAGGAGGAGGCGATCTTCCGCCGCAGCTGGCAGTACGTCGGGATCCCGGGAGCGGAGAACGTCGTGCCCGGCTGGGCGGGACGGGTGCCGGTGGTCGTCGTCCGCGACGGGCACGGCGCCGAGCGCGCCTTCGTGAACGTCTGCCGGCACCGCGGCTCGATCGTCGTCGAGGAGACGGGGACCCGGAAGTCGCTCCAGTGCCCCTACCACGCCTGGACCTACGGGCTCGACGGCTCGCTGCGGAATGCACCACGCGGGACCGAGCTCGACGACCTGGACGGCCTCGGCCTCGTCGAGATCCGCCTCGGAGCCTGGGGCCCGTTCCGCTTCGTGAACCTCGACGGAGGCGCGCCGCCCCTGGAGGAGGTGCTCGGTGAGGTGCCTGCGATGCTCGCGGAGGGCGGGGTCCACCTCGACGAGCTCGCCTTTCACCACCGCGTCGAGTGGGAGGTGCCGGCGAACTGGAAGATCGCGACGGAGAACTTCCTCGAGTGCTACCACTGCGCGGTCGCCCACCCTGGCTTCTCGAAGGTCGTCGAGACCGCACCCGGCGAGTACCGCCTCGAGGCGCGCCCGTCGCACCTCAGCCAGTTCGGGCGGCTCAAGGACCCCACCGGCGCCTCGATGCCCGAAGGCCAGTTCCACCTCATCTGGCCGAACACCGGCATCAACGTCTTCCCCGGCCGTCCGAACCTCTCGATCGGGCCGATCCTCCCGCTGACGACCGACCGCACCCGGCGGGTGCTCGACTACCTCTTCGAGGCGGGCGAGGACACGACCTGGATCGCCGAGTTCCTCGAGTTCGACGATCAGGTCGGCAGGGAGGACGCGAAGCTCGTCGAGCTCGTGCAGCGCGGCGCGGGCGCAGGCGTGATCCCGGAGGGCCGATTGCTGCCCGAGAGCGAGCAACTCGTCGCGGCCTTCCAGAACCGCCTCCGAGAAGCGCTCGCCTGACTACCCGCCGCTGCCGCCGGCGGCCTCGGCCCGCCGCAGGCCGGTCAGCGCGAAGACGAGCAGGACGAGGATCAGCGCCGCGACGGCGCCGAAGGCGGCTGCCACGTGCTCCGGCTGCCCCGCGATCAGGCTCCGCCCGGCCTCGAGCAGCAGCGTGATCGGATTGAGGCGCGCGATCGCCCCCAGCCAGCTCGCGAGGAGCTCCACGGGCACGAAGACGGGCGCCAGGAAGAGCGACAGGAACACCGGGAGCTGCATCAGGGGTGCGGCCTGCAGCGTCCTGAGCCTCGTCGCAACTCCGGCCGACCACAGCAGGCCGGTGACGTTGACGAGTGCGGCCAGCGTGTACAGCGCGAAGATGTCGACGCCGTCGCCGCCGACCTGCATCCCGGCGGCGAGCGCAACGGCGGTGAGGACGAGGGCGGTCACCGACCAGCGCCCCAGCGCTCCGATCCCGTAGCCGAGCAGGATGCCGCGCCGGTCGGGCGCCGCCACCATCAGCCGGCGCGCGAAGCCCGTCTCGAAGTCCCGCACGATCCCGAACCCGGTGAAGACGCCCGCGAATGCCGCGGACTGGATGAGCACGAAGACGAACTGGAAGGCGGTGTAGCCGGGCGGGAAGCGGAACCCCGGCACGTCGTTCACCCGCGAGAGGCCGCCGGCGAAGGCGACGAAGAAGAACATGGGGAATGCGAACCCGGGGATGAGCAGCGAGGGCGTCGTGAAGTTGTTGTGGAGCATTCGCCACCCGACGGCCGTCGCGACGTGAAACATGCTTCTCACGTCCGCGCCAGCCTGCTCCGGAGCGCGAGCGACGACAGCGTGAGGCCGAGGATGCCGAGCGCGATCGTCACCCCGAAGCCGAGGACGAGCGCCTGCTCGTTCCAGCCCTGGATCACGAGGCTTCGGATCGCCTCGATCATGTACGACACCGGATTCAGGGAGGCGGCGACCCGGAACCAGTCCGTCTCGATCAGGTTCCGCGGCAGGTTCATCGACGAGATGAACAGGAAGACGAAGAACACCGGGAAGAGGCTGTGGACCGCCTCCGTGGAGCCCGTGCGCAGCGCCGAGAGCGCGCCAAAGGAGCCGAACGCGATCACGATCAGCACGGCGAGGGCGAAGATCACGACGCCGCCGAGCGGCCCGCTCGCGAGGCGCACGCCGAGCGCCAGTCCCACGGTCAGGTACCAGGCCGCCTGGAGGAAGCCCATCGCGATGACGCCGCCGAGGTGGCCGACGAGCAGAGCAGCGCCCCGCATCGGCGTGAGGGCGAGCCGGTTGAGGAAGCCCGTCTGGATGTCCCGCGCCAGGTCGACCCCGGCATTGACGGTCGCGAACAGCGACCCCTGGATGAAGGGGAAGGCGAGGAAGAAGGCGATGAAGGAGTCCGTCGGAAACCCCGGGAGCTTGGTCGCGGCGTGCAGGCCGCCCGAGTTGACGGCCATGAGCGCGATCGGAAAGACGAGAGGCGTGATCCAGTTCGCCGGCTGCCTGATGGTTCGCAGCACCGAGCGCCGGGCCAGGTGGAGCACCTGCGAGGTGAGCGTCATTGCGGCTCCTCCGAGCCCTCGAGCGAGCGTCCGGTCTTGGCGAGGAACACGTCGTCGAGCGTGGGTGCGTGGAGGTGCAGGTCCTCCACGCCGACACGGGCCGCGTCGAGGGCGCGGACGACGTCGGCGAGGTCGCCCTTCCCGTCCAGCCGGACCGCTACGCCGATCGTCGACGGCTGCAGCTCGCCGAAGCGACCGAAGACCTCCTCCAGTCTCTCCGGCTCGGTGCCCTCGCTCGGGACTGCCTGGACGGTGGGCCGCCCGATCTCGGCCTTGAGTATCGCCGGCGTCCCCTCCGCCACGATCCGGCCGCGGTCGATGATCCCGACCCGGTCCGCGAGGATGTCGGCCTCCTCGAGATACTGCGTCGTGAGGAAGACCGTGACCCCCTCGTCGCGCTTCAGGCGGATCACCTCGTCCCACAGCGCGCTCCGGCTCTGCGGGTCGAGGCCCGTCGTCGGCTCGTCGAGGAAGAGGATCCGCGGCCGGTGGGCGAGCGCGAGCGCCAGGTCGAGCCGCCGCTTCATCCCGCCCGAGTAGCCGCCGATCCTGCGGTCGGCGGCGAGCCGTAGGCCGACCCGCTCGAGCAGCTCGGCCGTTCGCGGCTCCCGCTCCGAGCGGGGGATGCCGTGCAACGCGAGCTGGAGCTTCAGGTGCTCCCTCCCCGTCAGGAGCGGGTCGAGCGCGGCCTCCTGCAACGCGGCGCCGATCGCCCTCCTGACCGCCGGGCCCTCGTGCACGATGTCGTGCCCGCCGACCCGGGCCGTCCCGGCCGTCGGCGGCAGCAGCGTCGTGAGCATGTGCACCGTGGTCGACTTGCCGGCCCCGTTCGGACCGAGAAAGCCGTAGATCTCTCCGGGTGCGACCTCGAGGTCGATTCCGGCGACGGCGCGAATGCCGCCCTTGAACTCGCGAACGAGACCACGGACGTCGATCGCGGGCTCCACCCCCGCACACTAGCGGTGTACGAATGGTGTAAAGCCGTCCGTCGCTTTTCCCACTTTGCTGTAGCCTCAGCCGGGGTCGATGCTGAGGAAGGCGATCATTTTCTGCCTGCTCGCAGGCGTTTTCGCCTCACCCGCGGGCGCAGCCCAACGGGCCCTCATGCCCGGCGTCACCTACGAGAAGCGCCTCCAGTTCACCCGCTTCGGCCCACAGGTCGTCCACGTCCTCACGGCGCCGAAGCCCGCCGGCCTGTACGGCCTCAAGCCCGTGCTCTCCAACGGCGCCGCGGTGGGACGCGAGCGCGTCACCTCGATGCAAAAGCGCGCGGCAGCGAGCGCGACAGTCGCCGGCGTGAACGGCGACCGGTTCACCTGGTCCGACGGCATCCCGTCGAGCGGCCTGATCCAGGACGGCGTCCTGCGGACGACCCCGCACCCCAAGCGTTCGATGGTCGGCGTCGACAGCGCCGGGAACCTTCGCGTCGACAGGATCTCGATGCTCGGCACGTGGCAGGGGGCCGGTCCCCGGAGGGCGATCCACCTCGTCAACCGGCCGCCGGGGCCGAACGGCACGACGCTCTTCACGCCCTCCTACGGTGCGGCGACTCCCGCGAATACGGGCGCCTTCGAGGCGGTCCTCTCGCCGTTCCCCTCGGCCACGCCGAACGCGGACCTCGTCGGCTACGTCTCCGAGAACCGGCGCGGCGGGACTCCGATCCCGCCAGGCGGCGCCGTCCTTTCCGCGCGCGGCACGCAGGCACAGCGCCTGGCGGTCGAGGCAGTAGCGGGCGAGATGGTCACCGTGCGCCTCGTGCTGCGGCCGGAATGGCGTGACGTCCCGGAAGCGCTCGGCGGCGGCCCCGAGCTCGTCCGCCAGCGCCGTCCGATCTTCCGCCCCGCCGAGGACTTCGGCACCGATCTCAACCGGCGCGAGCCGCGGACCGCCGTCGGACAGACGGCGGACGGCCGGATCGTCATGGTCGTCGTGGACGGGAGGCGGCCCGGCTACTCCTCCGGGATCACGAACTTCGAGCTCGCGCAGACAATGGTGCGCCTCGGTGCGGTCACCGCTTCGGCGCTCGACTCGGGCGGCTCCTCGACGATGGCCGTCGAGGGCGAGCTGCTGAACCGCCCGTCCGACCGTGCCGGCGAGCGCTACGTGTCGGAGGCGCTCCTCGTCATGTACTACGGCGTCTATGCGCCGGAGACCGAGCCGGCCTTCTCGCCGAACGGCGACGGCGCCGGCGAGCAGCAGCGGCTCGAGTACAAGCTCGTGAAGCAGTCCACGGTGACGGCCACGCTGACCGGACCCGACGGCGTTGTCCGAACGATCGACTCCGGCTCCCGGAGGGCCGGGCTCTACAAGTTCAGCTTCCCCGGCACCTCGCGGAGGGGCCGGCAGGGTGCAGCGAGCCGGCTCGCCGAGCCCGAAGGCCGCTGGCGCTGGTCGGTCACCGCCGTCGACTCGGATGGTCGCCGTTCGACCGCCGACCGCTCGTTCAGCCTCAACAACACGCTCGGCTTCATCTCCGTCAGCCCCACGCGGATGATCGTGGGCAAGAAGCGCGGCGGCCGCCTGCTGGTCGGCTTCACCCTGACGCGGCCGGCGCGGGTGAGCGTCACGATCACGTCGAAGACCGGTCAGTTGCTGCGGGTCGTGCGGAACTTCAACGGCAGGGCGGGCAAGGTCGCGGTGCTGTGGAACGGGCGGTACCCGAGCGGCAGGCCGGTCTACTCCGGCACGTACGTCGCGAAGGTCGTCGCGGTGAACAGCCTCGGCCGCGTCGAGCTCGCGCGCGCCTTCCGGGTTCGCCGCCGCTAGCCTCCATACACTTCGCGGCCGTGCTTGCGGCCTCCATCCTGAGCGGGATCACCGACGCGCTCACCGAGATCGTCGGCGACCACGGCATCTACGCGGTCTTCGCACTGATGCTTCTCGACGCGATGCTGCCCGCGGCGAGCGAGCTGGTCATGGTCTATGCGGGCGCCGTCTCCGCCGGAGCCTTCGCGGGGCAGAACGTGGTCGTGTTCGGCGAGCAGATCGACTCGGAGCCGTGGGCGTACATCGCGATGGCGACGGCCGGCGCCGTCGGCTACATCGTCGGATCGGCCATCGGCTGGGGAATCGGCTACTACGGCGGCCGGCCGTTTCTCGAGCGCCACGGGCGGTGGTTGCACGTCACTCCGCGGAACCTGCACCGGGCCGAGGCATGGTTCGACCGGTTCGGGGACTGGGCGGTCCTGATCGGCCGCGTCACCCCAGTCGTCCGGTCGTTCATCGCGATCCCGGCCGGCGTCTTCGAGATGCCGTTCCTGCGCTACCTCCTGTTGACGATCCCAGGCTCGATCGTCTGGGCGTTCGCGTTCGGCGGCGCGGGCTGGGCCTTCGGCTCCCAGTGGGAGGACTTCCATCAGCGGTTCCACTACGCGGACTACGTCGTGGCGGGGGCGATCGTCCTCTTCGTCGCGGGCGCGGTCGTCCGTCACCGGCGAGAGACTAGGATGGAGCGCCGTGCCCAAGATCCCGCTGGTTGACGTCCGGGCCCAGTACGGGCCGCTGACCAAGGAGCTCGCCGGCCGGTTCGAGGCGGTCCTCGAGTCCGGGCAGTTCATCAGGGGCCCGAACGTGAAGGCGTTCGAGGAGGAGGCCGCGGCGTACCTCGGCGTCAAGCGCGCGGTCGGGGTGGCGAACGGCACCGACGCGCTGGTGCTCGTCCTCGACGCGATGGGGATCGGGCCTGGGGACGAAGTGATCTGCCCCGCGTTCACGTTCTACGCGACCGCCGAGGCGATCGCCCGGCGCGGCGCGACTCCGGTGTTCGCCGACATCGACGGCTCGACGCTGAATCTCGATCCCGAGGACGTTGCCGGCCGGATCACCGGGCGGACGAAGGCGATCATGCCCGTCCACCTCTTCGGACGCCCCGCGCCGACGGAAACGCTTGCCGGCCTCGGCCAGCCGCTCATCGAGGATGCGGCGCAGGCCTTCGGCGCTCCCGGCATCGCGGAAACGGGCATCGCGTCGACGTTCAGCTTCTACCCGACGAAGAATCTCTTCTGCCTCGGCGACGGAGGTCTCGTCACCGCCAACGACGAAGACCTCGGCGAGAGAGTGCGGATGCTCGCCTTCCACGGCTCGCGGGACAAGACGACGTTCGACTTCGTCGGCTACAACTCGCGCCTGGACGAGCTCCAGGCCGCGCTCCTGCGCGTCTTCCTCATGCACCTCGACGAGTGGACGCGCGGCCGGCGGGAGGCAGCGGCGCGATATGCGGAGCTCGGCCTCGGAGAGCTCGTCGAGCTACCGGAGGACGAGCCCGGGCACGTCTACCACCTCTTCGTCTCGCGCTCGCCCGAGCGCGACCGGATCCGCGAGGCCCTCGCCGCCGCGGAGATCGCCTCTGCGACGTACTACACGACGCCGCTGCATCTGCAGCCCGCCCTGCGCTTCCTCGGCTACGAGCCCGGCTCCCTGCCCGAGACCGAGCGTGCAGCAGAGGAGAACTTCGCGATCCCGCTGTGGCCGGGGATCGCCCCCGACGACCAGGAGCGCGTCGTGGAGACGGTTCGATCGGCGGTCGGCGCGGGCGTCGCCTAGTCCGCAATGCTGCCGGTCAACCGACATCGCCTCTGGCAGCTCGCGGCCGACGCGGGGCTGATCGCGCTCGCCTGGTGGCTCGCCTTCCAGCTGCGGTTCGACTTCGACGTCCCGCCCAACTTTCGCGACGGGTTGTGGGCGACGGTCGCGATCGTCGTCGCGATCAAGCTCGCGGTCTTCGTCGCCTTCGGCTTCTACAACCGCTGGTGGCGCTACGTCTCCACGAAGGACATGTGGCGGGCCGCGCTCGGCGTGGTCGTGGCCTCGGTGATCGCGGCCAACGCGATCTACTTCCTCGACCCGTTCGAGCGACGTCTCCCGCGAGGCGTCGCGCTGATGGACGGCGTGCTGCTCCTCGGCCTCATCGCAGGGTCGCGACTTCTCGCCCGGAGCATCTTCGAGCGGCCGGCGGCCTCGCGTCTCGTCGCACGGGGCAAGGAGGTGATCGTCGTCGGCGCCGGCGATGCCGGCCAGCTCGTGATCCGCGAGATGCAGCGCTCGCGACAGCTCGGGTACACGCCGATCGGCATCGTCGACGACGACCCTCGCAAGAAGGACCTGCGCATCCACGGCGTGCGCGTGCTCGGGACGAGCGAGCAGCTGCCGCACGTGCTGCGGGACAACCGGCCCGACGAGCTCCTGATCGCGATCCCGTCCGCCTCGGGCGAGCAGCGCCAGCGGGTCGTCGAGGTGGCGCGCCGCGAAGGCGTCCCGGTGAAGACGCTGCCGGGGCTCTACGAGCTGATTGCCGACGAGGGGAACCTGGCTCAGCAGATCCGCCCCGTCGAGGTCGAGGACGTCCTCGGCCGGGAGCCCGTCGAGGTCGACCTGGCGTCGATCTCGTCCTACCTGGAAGGCGAGACCGTCCTCGTGACGGGCGCGGGCGGCTCGATCGGCGCCGAGCTCTGCCGCCAGATCGCTCGTGCGCATCCTTCGCGCCTGATCCTCGTCGACCAGGCAGAGACGCCGCTTTTCGAGATCGAGCGCGAGCTCGTCGACGAGCGCCAGTTCACGGCATCGATCCCCGTGCTGGCCGACGTCTCCAACCGCCGGAAGATCCGCCAGGTCTTCGAGCGCTACCGCCCCGGAGTGGTGTTCCACGCCGCCGCGTACAAGCACGTGCCGCTGATGGAGGCGAACCCGCTCGAGTCGATCCGGAACAACGTCCTCGGCACGAAGGTCGTCGCCGACGCCGCGGTCGAGCACGGCGCGAAGCGGTTCGTGCTCGTCTCGACCGACAAGGCGCTGAACCCGAAGGCGGTCTACGGGCAGGGCAAGGCGCTTTGCGAGTGGATCACGGAGGCCTACGGCTGCCGCGACGACGTCCAGACCCGCTTCATGGCCGTGCGCTTCGGGAATGTCCTCGGCTCGGCCGGCAGCGTGATCACCATCTTCCGCCGGCAGATCGCGAACGGCGGCCCGTTGACGATCACGCACCCCGAGATGACCCGCTACTTCATGACGATCCCGGAGGCTTCGTCGCTCGTCGTCCAGGCCGGGGCGATCGGCGGCCGGGGAGAGATCTTCGTGCTCGACATGGGAGAGCCGGTGCAGATCCTCGACCTGGCGCGGGACATGATCCGCCTCTCCGGCAAGGAGCCCGAGCGGGACATCCCGATCGAGTACATCGGCGTACGGGCCGGCGAGAAGCTGCACGAGGAGCTCTGGGGGCCCGACGAGGAGATCGCGCCGACTGGGCATGCGAAGATCAGCCGGGCGCGCCGGGCGCCGATCGCGGCGGACTGGCTCGACGAGCAGCTCGACGCGCTCGAGCGCCTCGTCGAAGAGGGCGAGACGCTCGAGGCGGTCTCGGCGCTCTCGAGGATGGTGCGGGCGCCCAAGCGGGCACCCGCACCGGCCCCGACCCCCGCGCGCGTCTAGCTCGTAGAGAAGCGCTTCTTCCCGCCTGTCTGCAACTGCGCTAGTCGGCGCGGGATACGCGCCGCCCGAGCGACGGGTCGTAGTAGGAACCGTCCTCGCGCATGTCCATGAACGTCTCGGACGTGCCGGCCAGCGCGCCTGTCTGGTACGGCCAGAGTTGCGGCCGGGAGACGCGCCGCCCGAGCGACGGGTCGTAGTAAGAACCGTCCTCGTGCATCTCCACGAACGTCTCGGACGTACCGGCTAGCGCGCCTGTCTGGTACGGCCAAGCTCCCATCGGGACGTCGCTCTTCACCGGTTGCGTCGGGCTGATCGCGGAGCCGTCGCCCGTGACCGCGAGTACACCGACGACGAGGCCGAGCGCCACGTGTCAGCCTCGTCACACGAGCGGAGCGGCCG
>DASTCG010000117.1:0-2417 GCA_035711385.1 Gaiellaceae bacterium | reverse complement strand
CCTCTACGGAGACCCGTGGCGGGAGCAGCGGTACTGGGGCGACTAGTCCCCGGCAGGCTCGCCTGGCGGGTAGCCGAGGTCGTCGAGATCGCCCCCGAGACGGCACGCGTCAAGAGCCTCCGGCTCGACGTGCCCGAGTGGTCGGGCCATCTCCCGGGCCAGCACGTCGACATTCGGCTGACTGCCGAGGACGGCTATCAGGCCGAGCGCAGCTACTCGATCGCGTCCGCGCCGGAGGGGTCGACGGTCGAGCTGACGGTCGAGGAGATCGAGGACGGCGAGGTCTCGCCGTACCTTGCGGAGGAGCTTCGTCCGGGCGACCGCTTCGAGCTCCGGGGCCCCGTCGGCGGCTACTTCGTCTGGGAGCCTTCTCGGGGCGGCCCGGTCCTCCTGGTCGGCGGCGGGTCCGGCGTCGTTCCGCTCATGGCGATGCTGCGCCACCACGCCGCGGCCGGCAGCGACGTCCCCGCGACGCTTCTCTACTCGTCGAGGTCGTGGGACGACGTGATCTACCGCGACGAGCTCGGGCGGCTGGACGGCGAAGCGGTTCGCGTCGTGCACACGCTCACGCGCTCGCAGCCGGACGGCTGGCAGGGCTACGCCAGGCGGGTGGACGGCGAGATGCTCAGCGAGACCGGGGCGGGCCCCGACGAGAGGGCGCAGGTGTACGTCTGCGGCCCGACGCCGTTCGTCGAGACGGTGGCGTCGGCGCTTGTCGAGCTCGGCCACGACCCGGCCCGGATCCGCACGGAGCGGTTCGGGCCAACGGGAGGATGACTGGATGACTGCACCCATGGAAGAGCTGAAGCTGGACGGAAACGCCGCCGCCGGGATCCTGCAGCAGGTCTTCGCAGTCGAGGTCACGACCTCGAGCGGCACGTGCGACGGCTGCGGCAGCACCGACCTCGTCGGCGCGGTCTCCGTCTACGCGAAGGCCCCCGGCACCGTGCTCCGCTGCCCTCACTGCGACGCCGTGCTGCTCAAGGTCGTGACCGACGGAGAGCGGGTGTGGCTCGACCTGCGCGGCCTGAGGAACCTCGAGCTGCGGATGTAACGGATCCGGCTGCCGCGGGACTGAACGTCGTCAATCGAGAGGGAGGCGACATGCACGGATCGGCGGTCTACGCACAGACGAACGAGGAGGGACGGAACCGGGTGCTCGAGTTCCGGCGGAGTGAGGACGGGAGCCTCCAGTCGGTCGGAAGCTACGAGACCGGCGGCGCGGGCGACGGCGTCCCACACCTGACCTCGCAGGGCTCTGTGACCCTCACCGGCGACGGCTCCGCACTGCTCGTCACGAATGCGGGCAGCGACGAGGTCAGTGTCTTTGCGATCGGCGGGGACGAGACGAGGCTGATCGCGACGCTGCCGAGCGGCGGGAAGGCGCCGAAGAGCGTCGCCGAGCACGACGGGCTCGTCTACGTCCTGAACACGGCCACGCCGGGTCTCGCCGGCTTCCGGCTCGGCGCGATGAGCCTCGAGCCGCTTCCCGGCTCGGCCCGCGACCTGCCGATGGGAAGCGATCCGGCGCAGGTCGGCTTCACGCCGGACGGGGCCGGCCTCGTCGTCACCGACCGCGGCACCGACTCCATCGCCATCTACCCCGTCGGTGCCGACGGGCTGCTCGGCGAGCCGAACGTCACGCCCTCGGCTGGACCGACGCCGTACGGCTTCGCCTTCGCGGGCGAGGGAACCCTCCTCGTCACCGAGGCGTTCGGAGCCCAGACCGGGAAGGCGGCGGCGTCCTCGTATCGCGTCAGCGACCTCTCCGCCGCGCCGGTCTCGCGCTCGATCGGAAACGGGCGGAGCGAGATCTGCTGGGCGGTGGTGAGCAAGGACGGCCGCTACGTGTTCACCACGAACTTCGCCGACGGTGCCGTGTCGCGGTACGCGATCGGGTCCGACGGGAGCATCGAGCTCGACGACGCCGCAGCCGGCTCGGTCGGCGACGGGCACAAGGGCCTGCGAGACGAGGCGCTGAGCGTCGACGGGCGCTTCCTGTACGCGATCGACACGGACGCCGAGCGGATCGTCGGCTGGGCCGTCGGCGAGGACGGCCGCCTCGACCCGGTCGGATCCTGGAGCGGCGTGCCGCCCACGGTCGCCGGACTCGCCGCAGGCTGAGCCAAGGCTTCGCCGCCGGCGGTCCGAGCTCCGAGGCTGCGCGCACCCCGGCAGCGACATCATGGCTTACGACCCTGTCGGCTCGCTACGAGGACCTCCTGGCGCACGACCTGCCGCTCGAACGCGACGAGATCCGCCGGCTCCAAGAGTTTGCGCATGCGATCGCCTGGGCACGGCAGCGCCACCATCTGCCGGCGAGCGAACGTCTCGACTTCGATCGTCCGTTTGCGATCGTGCTCCGGCGAGCGCTCGCTCAGACGCTCGGCTAGACCCGCGGAGCGCTCGCGCCGCCG
>DASTCG010000116.1:0-19432 GCA_035711385.1 Gaiellaceae bacterium | reverse complement strand
GGGAAGTTTGTAACAGCCTGCCGGGCCGCGTTAGGATGCCCATCCGGCGCGCAATCAGGCCCACTTAATCTCCGGTTAACAGAAATTTGCAGGCTTTTTCGAAGACAGCTAGGTAAGCTCGATCATCGAGGAGAGGACGACCTCCCGGCGCGTATGTATCAGTATTCGAGAGCCATTTATCGCAGCATCAAAGACCTGATCGACCCGTATGTGGGGGTCGAAAAGCAACTCGAGTACCGTCGTGAGGTTCTCGCCGCGTGCGAGGACTGCGTCGAGAGGCTCGCGAAAGATCCGCGCTACTTCTCGAATCCGGACAAGACGCTCTTCCAGGACATCCGCCGCTACTTCCCGATTACGCAACAGGCGCAGGTCGCCTGGGCCGTTAGCGAGGGAATCGGCGCCGCGGTCGACTTCATCGAGGCGCAGATCGAGGCCGGCGCGTTCGACGGCGGGGTCGCCCGCTGCCGCGCGACCACGCGCAAGGGCAAGCCGTGCCAGCGCACGCCGCTCCCCGAGCGCGAATACTGCCCGAGCCACCAGCACCTGGCCGACGCCGCCGCCTAGCGCCGCGTAGGCCTAGCGCCGCGTAGGCGTCAGGAGGTGACCCTCCGAGCGTAAGCGTTCTCGTAGCCCGCTTCCGCGGCCTTCGAGACGGCGTCCTGTGCCGCGCTGATCGTCGGGTAGACGCCGGCGAAGACGACGTAGTACCCCGGGTGGAGGCTCGAGTACCGCGAGGAGTCGATGACGCCGACCTCCTCGAGGCCCGCCCGAATCGCCTCTCGTGCCTTGGCGGCGGCAGCGGGTCGCCCGGCCGAGGTCGGCAGGGACGCCAGAACGAGCGTCCAGCCGCTCCGCCCGGCGGGCCACTCGATCAGCGTTCGCGCATTGGGGCGCGTTCGCGGCGCGGTCGTCGTCCGGCGCGTCGGGGTCGGGACGGTCGCCTGCCCAGCCGTCGTCGGCGTCGCCTCGACGGTCGGGACCGTCGGGAGCGGCGCCGTTCCTCCGACGATCGTCGTGCTCGCGGCGCTGCTTGCGTCGCGGGTCCACCAGACGGCGCCGGCCGTCGCGAGGGCCGCAACGACGAGGGCGAGCAGCGAGGGCCATACCCAGTCGCCCGGGTACCACCGGAGGCGCCGGCGCCAGCCGCTCGCGAGCGCCGGAACGACCCCGCCGCCGCGCACCCGGAGCCCGCACTCGAGGCAGTACTCCTGGAGCGGCTCGATGCTCGCGCCGCAGCGCGGGCAGCTCGTCTCGGGCCGGCTCACGAGTCGCGTTCGGGCGACGCGGGAACGGCGACGACCGGCTCACCGTCCGGCTCCGTGTCCTCGGAGAGAACGAGCTCCACGGCGCTTCCGCAGCTCCCGCAGAACCGCACGTCCGCCGCCAGGGGCGAGCCGCAGCGCGCGCAGGCGACGACGGGGCGCGGTCCTGCCGGCCGCCCGCAGTTCTGGCAGAAGTGCGCACCCCACGAGATCGGAGCGCCGCACTCGCACCGCGGCCCGCGCCCGCTCGCCGAGGAGAGCAGCGTGTCGATCTCGTCGATGCGGTCGTCCAGCGAGACGAGTGCCTGGCACCGGTCCGTCACGAGCTCGACGCGGAAGCGGTCGAGCCGGAACATCTCGTAGACGATGCCGCCGAGGTCCCGTACGAGCTGCTCGCGCTCGCGGAGGAGCGCGCGACGCTCACGTTTCAGCGCGCCGGGTGTCGTTGCGCGACGGGGCGCCGCACCCGCGTCGCGAGTGCGGCCGAACGGCCACAGTCCTGGCATCTGCGGCGAATGTAGCGAACGCGGCCGCCGGCCTTGCGCACGGCGGTGAGCGTCGACCCTAGAGGTCGATGACGACCAGCCGGTCCTCGGTCAGCTCGCGGACGGCGTAGGCGGGCCCTTCACGCGTGTTGCCCGAGTTCTTCACCCCGCCGTACGGCATCTGGTCGGCGCGGAAGGTGGGCGCCTCGTTGACGATCACGCCGCCGAACTCCAGCCGCTGGGCGGCCTCGAACGCGGTCGCCACCGAGCCGGTGAAAATGCCCGCCTGGAGCCCGTAATCGGTGGCGTTCGCCGCGTCGATCGCCTCGTCGAGCGTCGAGTAGCGGTTGACGGTGACCACGGGGCCGAAGACCTCCTCGCACGAGACCTTGAGCTCCGGCCCGGGGTTCGCGATCACCGTCGGGCGGATCAGCTCGCCTTCGAGCTCGCCGCCGGTGAGCACTTCCGCTCCGCCGCTCCTGGCCTCGTCGATCCACCCGAGGATCCGGTCGCGCGCGGCGCTGTCGATCACCGGGCCGACGTCGGTGTCCTCGTCGGCTGGGTCCCCCAAGACGAGTCCCTCCACCTTGGGTACGAGCCGGGCGACGAAATTGTCGTAGAGGGACTCGTGGACGTAGACGCGCTGGATGGAGATGCAGCTCTGGCCGGCGAACGAGAACCCGTGCTGGGCTGTGGCCGTGGCCGCGGCCTCGACGTCGGCGTCGCGCTCGATGATCAGGGGCGTCGCGTTGCCGAGCTCGAGATTCACCCGCTTGCGCGCCGCCCGCTCGCGAAGCTTCCAGCCGACGCCGCTCGAGCCCGTGAAGGTGATCGCCTTCACGCGAGGATCCTCGACGAGGACGTCGCCGATCTCCGCCGAGGGACCGACGACGACGTTGAGCCAGCCGGGCGGGAGGCCGGCCTCGTCCTCGAGCTCCGCGAGCAGCAGCGCCGAGAGCGGGGTCTGGGCGGCCGGCTTCAGCACGACCGCGCAGCCGGCGGCAAGCGCCGGCGCGATCTTGTGTGCGACGAGGTTCAGCGGGAAGTTGAAGGGGCTGATCGCTCCGACGACGCCGATCGGCTCGCGGAGGGTGAACGCGAGCTTCCCCTCGCCGGCCTGCGAGGCGCCCATCGGGATCATCTCTCCGGCGAGCTTGCGGGCCTCGACCGCGGAGAAGGTGTACGTGGACATCGCGCGCGACGCCTCGACCTTGGCCGCCTTCAGCGGCTTGCCGGCCTCGTCCGAGATCAGCCTTGCGACCTCGTCGTGCCGCCGCCCGAGAGCTCCGGCGACGCGGACGAGGATCTCGGCTCGCCTGTGAAGGGGGAGCGGGTCGCGCATCGCCTCCTCGGCGGCGTCGATCGCGCGCCGCGTCTCGTCGGCGCCCGCCTTCGCGACTCGTCCGACGACCTCGCCGGAGTAGGGGGACCGCACCTCGTGCCACTCGCCCGTCTCCACCCACTCCCCGCCGAGGAGCAGCTTCCGCTCGGTCGTCGTCACCGCCATAGTTGAAGCCTATGCCCCCGGAGACTCGGTACGCGAAGAGCGGCGACGTCAACATCGCGTACCAGGTCGTCGGCGACGCCCCCCTCGACCTCGTGCTCGTACCCGGCTTCATCTCACACCTCGATCTCGACTGGCAGGGCCCGGGCTATGCGCACATGCTCGAGCGGCTTGCGTCCTTCACGCGGCTCATTCGCTTCGACAAGCGGGGAACCGGACTCTCCGACCGCCCGGGCGGGCTTCCCGATCTCGAGACCCGCATGGACGACGTCCGCGCGGTCATGGACGCAGTCGGGACGAAACGGGCAGCGCTGATGGGGTACTCGGAAGGCGGCCCACTCTCGATGTTGTTCGCAGCCACGTACCCGGAGCGGACGACGTCGCTCGTGCTCTACGGGACGTATGCGAAGCGACGCGATCCCGATGACGACTATCCGTGGTGCGCGACGTGGAAGGAGCGACAGGCGTACGCCGACGCCGTGGAGCGCGACTGGGGCTCCGAAGCGGATCTCGGAACGATGGCGCCCAATGCGGGCGACGCCGAGGTCGATTGGTGGCGAAGCCGGGCGCGGGCTGCCGCAAGCCCGGGTGCAGCGAAGGCGCTGATCCTGATGAACAGCAGCATCGACGTGAGAGGCGTTCTCGCCACCATCCACGTCCCGACGCTCGTCCTCCACCGGACGGGCGACCGCGACTCGCATCCGGAGGAGGGCCGCTACATCGCGGAGCGCATCCCGGGCGCGCGCTTCGTCGAGCTCGGCGGCGACGATCATTCTCCCTGGATCGACCCCGACCAGGTCGTCGACGAGGTCGAGGAGTTCCTGACCGGCGGCCGCCGCGCCGCGGAGCCGGACCGCGTGCTCGCAACCGTGCTGTTCACCGACATCGTCGGCTCGACCGTGCAGGCCGCGTCCCTCGGCGACCGCCGCTGGAGGAGCCTGCTCGAGCAGCATCACGAGCTTGTGCGACGCGAGCTCCAGCGCTATCGCGGAGTGGAGGTCGACACGGCCGGCGACGGCTTTCTCGCGACGTTCGACGGGCCCGCCCGGGCGGTTCGCTGCGCGGCGGCGATCGGCAAGGCGGTGCGTACGCTCGGCATCGAGGTCAGGGCCGGTGTCCACACCGGCGAGGTCGAGCGGGTGGGTACGGGAATCACGGGCATCGCCGTCCACACCGGCGCCCGGGTCGCTGCCGAGGCCGGCCCCGGCGAGGTGCTCGTCTCGAGCACGGTGAAGGAGCTCGTCGCCGGCTCGGGCCTCGGCTTCGTCGACCGTGGCGTCCACAGGCTGAAGGGCGTCCCGGGAGAGTCGCGTCTCTACGCTCTCGACTAGGGAGAGGCGCGGCTCGTGGAGATTCCCGACATTCGGTATGCGCGGAGCGGCGACGTCGCGATCGCGTACCAGACGATCGGCGAGGGGCCGGTCGACATCGTCTTCGCGCGAGGGTTCGCGGGCGACCTCCTGTCGGTCTGGGAGCAACCGCTGATGACCCGGTTCATCGAGGACATGGCGTCGTTCGCCCGGGTGACGATGCTCGACAAGCGCGGGACGGGCCTCTCGGACCGCGTCCGGGAGGTGCCGACTCTCGAGACCAGGATGGACGACCTCCGCGCCGTGATGGACGCCGTCCGCGCCGAGCAGGCGATCCTCTGGACCGCGCAAGAAGGCGCCCGGCTCGCCTGCCTCTTCGCGGCGACCTACCCAGAGCGGACAGCCGGTCTGGTGCTCTTCGACCCGACGGCGAAGGGACGGCCGACGGACGACTACCCGTGGGCGCCGAGCGACGAGGAGTGGCGCGCGACGCTGGCCGAGATCCGCGACGGTTGGGGCCGGACCGAGTTCCTCGACCGCCAGCTCGCAGAGTGGGCTCCGACGATGGAGCACGACCCCGAGTTCCGGAGCTGGTTCCTCGCGCACATGCGGCGCGGCTTGAGCCCCGGCTCCGCGCTGGCGTTCTTCCGGATGATGATGGACTCGGACGTCAGCGAGGTCCTGCCCGCGGTGCGGGTCCGGACCGTCGTCCTCTCGAGCGAGGCCGAGCGAGGCTCGGGCGAGTACTTCGCCCGCTCCATCCGCGGGGCGAGGCTGGTGGAGCTGCCGCCCACGATGCGCGGGATCTACCACTGGGTCGACGACGGTGCGCACGAGGTCGCGATGCGCGAGACGAGGGCGCTGGTCGCGGCGGCCGCTCCCGTCGTCCGCGGGGACCGCGTGCTCGCCACGGTCCTCTTCACGGACATCGTCGACTCCACCGCGCGAGCGGCCGAGCTCGGTGACCGCGCCTGGCGCGAGCTCCTTGCCCGCCACCATGCGCTCGTGCGCCGGCGGCTGGCCGAGTTTCGGGGCGAGGAGGTCGACACGGCGGGAGACGGGTTCTTCGCGATCTTCGACGGGCCGGGGCGCGCGATCGAATGCGCGCAGGCGATCGTGGGGGACGTCGGCCAGCTGGGTCTCGAGCTCAGAGCGGGTCTCCACACGGGCGAGTGCGAGCGAATGGACAAGGGCCTGGCGGGGATCGCCGTGCCGATCGGCTCCCGGGTCGCCGCGCTGGCGCGGCCGGGGGAGGTACTTGTCTCGAGCACCGTCCGCGACCTCGTCGCCGGCTCCGGCCTCGAGTTCGAAGACCGTGGAGCGCACGAGCTCAAGGGTGTGCCGGGCGAGTGGCGTCTCTACGCTGTGCTGCAGTGACATCCGAGGCCTTCATCGTCGACGCGGTCCGCAGCCCGATCGGGCGGAAGAACGGCGTGCTGTCGTCGATCCGCGGCGACGAGCTGGCGGCGCAGGTGCTGAACGGCCTGGTCGAGCGGGTCGGGGTCGAGCCCGGGGAGGTCGAGGACATCCAACTCGGCTGCGTGACGCAGATCGGCGAGCAGGGCTGGAACATCGGCCGGATGATCCCGCTCGTCGCCGGCTGGCCGGAGACCGTCTGCGGGACGACGGTCGACCGCCAGTGCGGCTCCTCGCTGCAGACCAGCTTCAACGCGGCGGGGGCCATCTGGTCGGGCCAGCTCGACGTCGTGATCTCGGCGGGTGTCGAGATGATGTCGCGGGTGCCGATGGGGTCGAACGGCGGCGACCTCTCGGACGCGCTGCTCGAGCGCTGGCAGATCGTCCCCCAGGGGATCTCGGCCGAGGTGATCGCCGAGGAATGGGGGCTCTCGCGCGAGGAGCTCGACGCGTACTCGCTCGAGTCGCACCGGCGCGCAATCGCGGCGATCGACGGGGGGCGATTCGAGCGCGAGATCGTGCCGGTCGAGGTCTCGAACCCGCATACCGGCGTGCTCGTCGGTGTCGACGAGACGCCGAGGCGCGACACCTCAGCCGAGAAGCTCGCCGAGCTCGCACCCGCGTTCGTTCCGGACGGAAAGGTCACGGCAGGCAACTCGAGCCAGATCTGCGACGGGGCGGCCGGCGTCCTGATCGCCTCCGAGGCGGCCGTCGAGCGTCTCGGCCTCGAGCCGTGCGCGCGGTTCGTCTCGTTCGGCCTCTCCGGCGTCGACCCCTACCGGATGCTCCACGGCAACCCCGAGGCGTCGGCGCGGGCGCTTGCGCGGGCCGGGCTCACCTGGGACGACATCGCCGCGATCGAGGTCAACGAGGCGTTCGCGTCCGTCGTCCTGCAGTTCCTGCGGGACGCCGGGCTCGAGGACCGGCGCGCCGACGTGAATCCCAACGGCGGAGGCATCTCGCTCGGCCACCCGCTCGGCGCCACGGGTGCCCGCGTGACGGCCACGCTCATCGGCGAGCTGGAGCGGCGGCAGGAGCGGTACGGGCTGGCGACGATGTGCATCGGCTTCGGCCAGGCGCTTGCCGCCGTCGTCGAGCGCGTCTGACGCGCTGGCTCCTCGTCCGCGGCCGTGGTGACCTGCCGCTCGAGGCGGCGGTCGATCCGGCCGCGATTCGGGCGCACTCCTCGTCCAGGCGGCCGTCCGTGCAGGCGGGCGACGCGGCGATCCTCTACGCGGCGGTCTGGCAGGCGGTGTTCGCAGTCGTCGAGATCACCGGGCCACCGGAGCACGACCCCTCGAAGACGCGGTGGTCGTGGCACTTCCCGATCCGCCTGCTCGTCGCAGTCGGCGACCTGCACGACGCCCCGGCGGCCGAGGAGGTGGGCATCTTCCCGCAGAGCCTTTGGCGGCACTCGCACATCCGTCTGAGCCACGAGCAGTTCGACCGGGCCAGTGAGCGGATCGCCTCCTCGGTTGCCAAGTAACACCGTGTTCCTTGGCTTGGGGGCCGGTACGCCGTTCTCGGCGCGAACAGGGCGCTCCGGGTCCGACGCCTCGCGGCCTAGGCCGCGAGGAGCACGGGACGCTCTCCTCGCGCGAGCTGCTGGACGGCTCCGATCAGCGCGAGCAGCACGAGCCCCGCGAGCACCACCGCCAAGAGAATCCGTCTCCGCCTCATTCGACCCTAGACGCGCGGCGCGGGGACGTTCTTCCCTAAGCTCCCCCGCCGATGGAGATTCGGCGGGTGGGAGTGGTCGGCCTGGGGACGATGGGAGCTGGGATCGCCCAGGTCGCCTTGCAGGCCGGGAACGAGGTCGTCGGCCGCGAGGTCACCGACGATCTCGGCGAGCAAGCGCGCTCGAAGATCGACCACTTCCTGACCCGGGCGGTCGCGAAGGGCCGCATGGGCCCGGAGGACAAGGACGCGGCGATGAGCCGGTTCCACACGACGACCGACGTCGGCGACCTCGCGGACTCCGACCTCGTGATCGAGGCAATCGTCGAGGAGCTGCCGGCGAAGCGGGAGCTCTTCGCCGAGCTCGACCGGATCACCCGTCCCGAAGCGATCCTGGCGACCAACACGTCCGCGCTCTCGGTCTCGGAGATCGCCGAGGCGTGCGAGCGGCCCGGGCGCGTGATCGGCATGCACTTCTTCAACCCGGCTCCGCTTCTGCCCCTCGTCGAGATCGTCCGCGCGAAGCGCAGCTCGGACGACGCGGTGGACGCGGCCTATGCGTGGGCCGAGCGCGCGGGCAAGCAGCCGGTGCGGTGCAACGACACGCCGGGGTTCATCGTCAACCGGATCCTGATCCCGCTCCTGAACGACTGCGTGCGGGTCCTGGACGAGGCAGGTGTCTCTCCGGAGGACCTGGACACGGCGATGCGCACCGGCGCGGGCTGGCCGATGGGGCCGTGCGAGCTCGTCGACCTGGTCGGAATCGACATCCACAACCACGCCTCCGAGGCACTCCACGCCGCCCTCGGCGAGCCGCGGATGGCGCCGCCGAAGCGGCTGCTCGAGCTGGAGCAAGAGGGCAAGCTCGGCCGCAAGAGCGGCGAGGGCTTCTTTACGTACTAGCGTCCCGGAGGGGCACGCGCAACTTGCGCGCGACGAACGGGATGCTCGACCCCTGGACGATCACCGAGAACGCGACGACGACGAAGACGATGTCGTAGACGCGCTGCGCCTCCTCCACCGCGGCGAGCAAGGCAAACGCGGCGAGGAGGATCGGCACCGCGCCCCGCAGGCCGCCCCAGATCACGAACAGCTTCTCGTTGCGCGACATCCGGATCGGCGCGAGGAGCGGGCCGACCGCGAGCGGCCGGGCGACAAGGGCCAGGAAGACCGCGATGGCGAGCCCCTCGAGAAGCCGGGTGCTGGAGACCACGTCAGTGAGGTCGATCGTGAGGCCGAGCGCGACGAACACGACGACCTCGGCGAGGCTCGCCAGCGCGGTGTGGAAGCCCTCGATCTCGTCCCGAAGCGGCACCTCCGCGTCGCCGAGCGCGATTCCGGCCACGAAGACGGCGAGGAAGCCGGAGCCGTGCGCGACCGAGGCGACGCCGTAGATGACGCCGGCCGCTGCGAGCGTCCGGATGGGGTAGAGGCCCGGGTTCGGCAGCGAGATCCGCAGCAGCGGCCGCATCGCGGCGGCACCGAGCAGCCCGATCGCGAGCCCGACCGACATCTCGACGGAGAACTCCTCCACGACGACCCAGAAGGATGCGTTGTCGTGCGTCGCGAGCTCGATCATCCCGACCATCAGCGCGATGCCGACCGGATCGTTCACCCCGGACTCGCTCTCGAGGATCGTGCCGGCCCGCCCCGGGATCTCCTTGTTCCCGAGGACCGAGAACATGACAGCCGGGTCGGTCGGGGCGAGCGCGGCGCCCAGCAGGCCGGCCGTGATCCACTCGAAGTCGAAGAGGTAGTGCGCGGCGACGGCGATGATGCCGGCGGTCGCAAAGGTGCCCAGGACACCGACCGAGAAGATCGGGACCGCGGCAACCCGGAAGCGTCGCCACCCGACGAGCGTCCCGCCGTTGAAGAGGATGACGATCAGCGCGACGACGGCGATCCGCTCGACCTCGAGGATCGTGACGTGCTCCGAGAGGTCGGGGAAGACGTCCGAGGCGACGGCGGCGAGCAGGAGAAAGAGCGCCGGCTCCGGCACGGGCATGCGTTCGCTGGCCTTGCTGGCGAGGAGCGCAAGCAGCAGCCCCCCGGCCACGACCAGAACGATCAGCCCGAAATCGGTCAGCTCCTCCACGCCGACCGAGCCTAAAGGGCGCCGCGATAACGGTTTCCTTACAGATCGCTAGGAATGGTCACATTCGGCTCGGCAATACTGCAGTCGTGCGCCCGGTCCGCCTGTTTCTCCTCCCTGTTTTCCTGCTCGCGTCTTTCGCTGTCGCGGCGGTGGCCTTCGCCGCGAAGCCCGGCCCGGTCGAGGACGGAACGCTCTCGGTTCGCGACGCGCGCGCCATGATCCAGCTGCGGATGAAAGGCGGCCTGATCGGCCGCTTCGGCCAGGGAAAGCTGACGGTGAGCGACTCGCCGACCGATACGAACACCGTCGTCGTTCGCGGGGCGGAGCGGATTCGCGACCTGAACGAGCGGACGACGGTCTACTCGGGCACGAACATCCGGTTCCGCATCGCCGACGACGACCGGATCGTGGTCAAGATCCAGGGGTCGAAGATCAACCTCTCCGCGGTCGGCCGCGGGAACGGCGTGCTGGACGGCTGGGGAAACCCGAGCGCGGGCGTCTACTTCGACGGGTCGTACTCGCTGAACGGCGACGAGTACCGCTCGCTTCCGGACCGTCCCACGCCGATCGACCTCGAAGCACCGACGACCACCGGCTGACGGGGGACTATCCTGATGGGCGCGATGGCATCGTCCGACGCCCAAACCGTGCTGGTCGTCGAAGACGAGGCGTCGATCGCCTCCTTCGTCGCCATGTACCTCCGGAACGCGGGGTACGACGTGAAGCTCGCGCCGACGGGCCGTGACGCGCTGAACCTGGCGGAGTCGCAGTCACCCGCGCTGATCGTCCTCGATCTGATGTTGCCGGACATCGACGGCATCGAGGTCTGCAGGCGCCTGCGGCACACCTCCGACGTGCCGATCCTGATGCTGACGGCCCGCGACGAGGACGTGGACAAGATCGTCGGCCTCGAGGTCGGGGCGGACGACTACCTCACGAAGCCGTTCAACCCCCGTGAGCTCGTCGCTCGCGTGAAGTCGATCCTCCGCCGCTCGACGCCGGAGCGCAGGGAGGCGAAGACCACGCAGATCCGGCACGGGCAGCTGCTCGTGGACTCGGGCCGGCGAGAGGTGCAGGTCGACGGCAAGGACGTGCAGCTCGCGCCGAAGGAGTTCGATCTCCTCTGGGAGCTGCTCGACCACAACGGGCTCGTGCTGACGCGTGACCAGCTGCTCGAGCGCGTGTGGGGATATACGTTCGCCGGCGACACGAGAACCGTCGACGTGCATATCCGGCAGCTTCGCCGGAAGCTGGGCGAAGCATCTCCGATCGTCACCGTGTGGGGTGTCGGTTACAAGGCGGCTCCCGCCAAGGACGCCTCGAAGGACACGGTCACCGCCTGACCGAATAGCGCATGGACATGTTCCGGTCGCTGCGCTTTCGCCTTCCGGCGTTCTTCCTGGCGGGCGCGGTGCTCGCAGGCTTCGTCTCGACGCTGATCGCGCTCGGGCTCTTCCAGGACTACACCCAGGACCGTCTCTTCGCGGAGCTGCGCCGCGAGGCTCGGGGTCTCTCGGCGCTCTATGCGGAGCAGGCGATCCGCGCGCAGGACACGGACCGCCCCTACTTCGTCGCGCCCGAGAAGCTCGAGCAGGCGAGCGGCAGCCGCCTGTACTACATCGGGCTCAGGATCATCTTCCGCGGCTCGAGCGGGCTGAAGACGCTGCCGCAGAACACGATCCCGTGGACGGACGGCAAGGTCCGGACGTTCGAGTTCAAGCCGCCGGACGCACGACGCCAGTACCTCGCCGTCTCGCACCCGGTCCGCATCGACGGGCGGGTCTACGGTGCGCTCGTCGTCGCGAAGCCGAAGGCCGAGCTTCGCGAGCGGTGGCAGACGCTGATCGAGCGGCTGGCGCTCGCCGGCCTCGTCGGCATCGTCGTCGCCGGCGCGCTCGCCTGGTACCTCTCCCGGCGAATCACCGAGCCGGTGCAGAAGCTCTCGCAGGCGGCCGACAACATCGCGGCCGGCATCTACGAGGTGCCGGAGATCGAGGCGAAGGGAGAGATCGGCCAGCTGGCCGAGCGGTTCCGTGAGATGGCGGCGCGGCTCCGGGAGGCCGAAGAGCTCGAGCGCAACTTCCTGATGACGGTCTCACACGAGCTGCGAACGCCGCTCACCGCGATCCGCGGGCACGTTGAAGCACTCCGCGAGGGCGTGGCCCAGGACGAGGCGATGCGGCAGGAGTCGCTGAACGTGATCGCGCAGGAGGCCGGGCGACTCGAGCGGCTCGTCGGAGACGTGCTCGATCTCGCCAAGCTGGACACGCGCCGCTTCACGCTCCTGCACGAGGAGGTTGACATGGGCCACCTGCTCGAGCGGGCCTACAGCGCCTTCGCCGAGGAGGCGCGCAGGCGGCACATCGACTACCGCCAGGAGATCTCTGCCAGGCCGGTGATCGTTGCCGACGGCGACCGCGTCCTTCAGATCATCTCCAACCTGCTGACGAACGCCTTTCGGTGGACGCCGGACGGCGGCCGGGTGGAGCTCGAGCTGGGGGCGGACAACGGCACCGTCTCCGTCGCCGTCGAGGACAGCGGGCCGGGGATCACGCCCGACGAGCAGGAGCGGATCTTCCGGCCGTTCTGGACGGGGGACGGCACGGGGACCGGGCTCGGGCTCGCGATCGCACGGGAGCTGGCGGTCGCGCACGGCGGCAGCATCCGGCTGCGCTCCGAGCCCGGACGGGGCTCTCGGTTCGAGCTCGTCCTGCCCGCGACGCCCCTGGATGACGGCAGCTGAGGAGGCCGCCTCGGGCGGCCTCCTCGCGGCGATGCGGCCGCGGCGGTGGACGAAGAACCTCCTGCTCTACGTCGGGATCGTCGTCTCCGCGCAGGTGGACGATCCCGATCGCTGGATCCAGGCGACGGCCGCGTTCGCCGCGTATTGCCTGGCCTCGAGCGCGGCGTACATCTTCAACGACGTTCGGGACGCGGACGACGACCGCCGGCATCTGCTCAAGCGGCAGCGGGCGATCGCGAGCGGGCGCCTCCGGCCCGAGCGCGCGCTCAACGTCGCCGGGATCCTGGCCGCGCTCGCGTTCGCGATCGTCGCGCCGCTCGGCTGGGGGTCGCTCGCCTACCTCGCGGGGTTCGGCGTCCTCCAGGTCGCCTACAGCGTCGGTCTCAAGGCGGTCCCGCTGCTCGCGGTGACGGCGATCGCCGGGCTGCTCGTGATTCGGGTGGCGGCGGGAGCCGAGGCCGTCGACGTGAGGCTCTCGACCTGGCTGATCGTCCTCACCGCGCTGCTCGCGCTCGTCTTCGCGCTCGCGCAGCGACGCCGGGAATGACTGCGTCCTCGACCGCTCAGGCGGCGTCTTCGATGCGGTAGACGATCGCGCCGTTCGTCTGCTCGACGGCGGTCTCGATTCTCGAAAGGCGCTCGTCCACGCTCGTCCAGCCGGACGAGATCAGGTCGACGAGGAGCGAGAGGTCGTCGACGCGCGCGTGCCGTTCGGCGAGTGCGTCGGTCTCGATCCGCTCAAGGCGTCTGATCGTCTGGCCGGCGAGGCCACGGACCTCGGCGAGCTGCCGGGCGACCGGCAGCGCCTCCGCCCGCATGCCGTCCTGGACCGCATCGCCGACGAGGGCGGGGATCGACGTCTCGAGCCGGGCGGCGAGCTCTCCGAGCTCCTCGATCTGGGCTCGCGCCCGCTCGAGCGACGCTTCGACGTCGCCCGGCTGCGTCCGTGCCTGGGCGGCCGCTTCCAGCCTCTCGCGGGCTCTCTCGACGGCGGCGTAGTCCACGGGGCGACTGTAGCGTTGCCCCCGGATGGACACCTCGGCGCTGGAGTACGAGCTCCCGCCGGAGCTGATCGCCCAGCGGCCGGCGGAGCGGCGGGACGAGTCGCGCCTCCTCGTCTACGACCGGGCGACGGGCGACGTGCGCCACCGGCGGTTCTCGGAGCTCCCCGAGGAGGTGGCGCCGAACGAGCTCGTCGTGGTCAACGAGACGCGTGTCCTCCCGGCGCGGCTTCTGCTCGAGCGGCCGGGCGGGGGAGAGGCGGAGGTGCTGCTCCTCGAGCGGCTGGGTCCCGACGGTCTGTGGGAAGGGCTGGCACGGCCGTCTCGTCGGCTGCGGCCCGGGCAGCGACTCGGGCCGGTCGAGCTGCTGGAGCCGCTCGGCGGCGGCCGGTGGCGGATGCGACTCGAGGGCGAGCCGGCAGGGGACACCCCCTTACCGCCGTACATCACCGAGCCGTTGACCGAGCCGGACAGGTACCAGACGGTCTACGCGCGCGTCGAGGGCTCAGCGGCGGCGCCGACCGCGGGTCTCCACTTCACCCCGGAGCTGCTCGCGCGGCTGGACGTCGAGCGCGTGACGCTCCACGTGGGTCTCGACACCTTCCGGCCGGTCGACGCGAAGACACTCGAGGAGCACGAGATCCATACCGAGCGCTACGCGGTGGAGCGGGCGGCCTGGGAGCGGATCCGGGCGGCCCACCGGGTGCTCGCGGTCGGGACGACGACGGTCCGCGTCCTCGAGACCCTTGCAAGTACCACTCTCTTACAAGGCCGGACGGGGCTCTTCATCACGCCCGGCTTCGAGTTCGAGCGGGTCGACTCGCTGCTCACGAACTTCCACCTCCCGCGCTCGACGCTGCTGGCTCTCGTCATGGCCTTCGCGGGCGTCGAGGAGACGCGCCGCCTCTACGAGCTCGCGATCGAGGAGCGCTACCGCTTCTACTCCTTCGGCGACGCGATGCTGATCAGGTGAGCTTCGAGGTCAGGGCCACCGACGGCGCCGCGCGCGCGGGCGTCCTCCGGACCGTTCACGGCGACGTGCCGACGCCGGCGTTCATGCCGGTCGGGACGAAGGGGACGGTGAAGACGCTCCACCCGGACGAGGTGCGCGAGCTGGGGGCGAGCATCGTGCTGGGAAACACGTACCACCTCCATTTCCGCCCGGGCGAGGAGGTCGTCGCCGGGCTGGGCGGGCTCCATGCGTTCACGGGCTGGGAGGGGGCGATCCTGACCGACTCAGGCGGATTCCAGGTCTTCTCCCTTCGCGACACGATCCTGGCTGTCGACGACGAGGGTGTCACCTTCCGCTCGGTCTACGACGGGGCGCCTGAGCGATTCACGCCCGAGTCCGTCGCCCGCATCCAGACGCGCCTCGGCTCGGACGTGGCGATGTGCCTCGACGTCTGCCCACCGGCTGGTGTGTCGCGGGCGGAGCTGGAGGCGGCCGTCCGCCGGACGTCGCTCTGGGCGCAGCGCCAGCGCGAGGCGGAGCGCGCTCCGGGACAGCTCGTCTTCGGGATCACCCAGGGCGCCTCCGATCCGGAGCTCCGCCGCCGGTCGATCGAGGAGATCATCGCGCTCGGCTTCGACGGCTACGCGCTCGGCGGCCTCTCCGTCGGAGAGCCGCGAGAGGTGACGCTCGAGGCGACCGCGTGGGCGGCGCCGCTCCTGCCGGAGCAGCGACCCCGGTACTTCATGGGCATCGGCGATGCCGCCGGCATCCTCGAGGTCGTCGAGCGAGGGATCGACATGTTCGACTGCGTGCTGCCAACCCGGACGGCGAGAACGGGCTCGGCGCTGACCTGGGAGGGGCGCCTGAACATGCGGAACGCCCGCTTCGCGAGGGACGAGCGCCCGCTCGACGAACACTGTGCGTGTCCAGCCTGCGAGCGCTTCTCCCGCGCCTACATCCGCCACCTCGTCAATCAGCACGAATTGCTCGGAATACGCTTACTCACGCTTCACAATCTTCGGTTCGTCCTCGACGTCACAGCTAAGGCGAGGGACGCGATCAAGGAAGGCCGCCTGGCATCCTTCAAGGCCGAGTCCCTCGGACGTATAGCCCAGGTGAGCGAATGACCCCCCATCACTGGATCAACCGAGGACGCGTAGCGTGGAGCCGCTGATCTTCCTGGCGGCGATTGCCGTCCTGTTCTGGTTCCTGCTCATCCGGCCGCAGCGCCGGCGGCAGGCCGCCCAACGGTCGCTCATGGCCGGGATCTCCGAGGGCGACGAGGTCGTTACCGCCGGCGGGATCTTCGCCACGGTTCGGTCGGTCGCCGACGATCACATGGTCCTCGAGATCGCGCCCGGCACCGAGATCCGCGTGGCGAAGGAAGCGGTGGCGAACGTCATGCGACAGGCCGAGGAGCCGCCGACCACGGCCGAGGAGCACGGCTAACCTAGGGGCTCGCGATGGCGACTAGGCGCGGAAATCTCACTCTGCTCGGCCTCGTGCTGGCGGGGCTCATCGGCGTCGCGCTGATCGCCATCCCGCAGTCGCCGCTCCACAAGAAGGTCAGGCTCGGCCTCGACCTCCAGGGCGGCGTCGAGCTCGTACTCAAGGCGATCCCGCCCAAGGGCCAGGAGGTCACGAACGACAACATCGACCTCGCCATCGAGGTCATCCGGAACCGCGTCGACGCACTCGGCGTCGCGGAGCCGGAGATCCGGCAGCAGGGCAAGGACCAGATCTCCATCCAGCTTCCGGGCGTGAGCGATCCCGAGAAGGCCGCCGACCTGATCGGAAAGACGGCGCAGCTCTGGCTCTTCGACGTGAACGAGAACACGCTCGACCCGACCAGGGACGAGAACGGCTTCCCGGTCCCGGCGAGCGACCGGTTCCAGCTCCTGAAGGAGCTCCAGCCGCGCACGAAGCACGGCGAGATCCCGGAGTACTACCTCGTCGACCCGAAGGCGAAGAAGGTGATCGCCGGGCCCGAGCAGACGAAGCAGCGGCTCAGGGAGGCCTACAGAACGCGCACGGGGAAGGCCGTGCCGAAGCGCTACGAGTTCTGGGGCATCCCGGAGAAGACGATCATCCTCACGTGCGGCAAGGGCGAGCGGTACTGCCCGGGCGTCGCGGAGGCGCCGCCGACGCGGGACTACTACTACCTCTTCCGCTTCGACCCGCAGAACAAGGAGCACCCCGTCCCGGAGATGACGGGCGCCGACCTGAAGCTGGACGGCACCCGCAGCGACTTCAGCCAGACCGAGGGCCCGATCGTCCTGATGCAGTTCACCGGCAAGGGCGGCGACAAGTTCCACGATGTCACCCGGACGATCGCGCAGCGCGGGCAGCTGCTCTCGGGCCAAATCGGCAAGGACCGCGCGCTCGAAGGGTTCGCGATCGTGCTCGACCGCGAGATCAAGTCGGCCCCGACGATCGACTGGGACCGCAACCCGGACGGCATCGCCGGCGGCTCCGCCGAGATCACCGGAATCGGCGACTCGTCGGAGGCGAAGGACCTGGCGCTCGTCCTCCGCAGCGGCGCGCTGCCCTACGAGTTCGAGCAGGTCGACTTCACACGGGTGTCGGCGACGCTCGGCCGGCAGTCGCTCGACCAGGCGATCAAGGCCTCCCTGATCGGCCTCGCCCTGGTCGCGATCTTCCTGCTGCTCGTCTACCGCTTCCTCGGCCTCGTCGCGATCGTCGGCCTGGCGATCAACGCCGTCTTCCTCTACGCGGTGATCGTCCTCTTCAACGTCACGCTGACCCTGCCGGGCTTCGCGGGCATGATCCTCGCGATCGGGGTCGCCGCCGACGCGAACATCGTCATCTTCGAACGCATCAAGGAGGAGGCCGCGGACCGGAAATCCCTCCGCGCCGCGATCACGGCCGGGTACCGAAAGGGCTTCTCCACGATCATCGACGCGAACGTCGTCACCGCGATCACTGCGCTCGTCCTCTTCGCCGTCGCGACGGGCGGGGTCCGCGGGTTCGCGTTCATGCTGCTCCTCGGCACCGTCATCTCGATCTTCACGGCGGTCTTCGCGACCCGCGCGCTGCTCGGCCTTCTCGCAGGGTTCAGGTGGTTCGACAACCCGAGCTTCATGGGCGCCCGCGCGCAGAAGATCTCGCGCTGGCAGAAGATCGACGCCGTCGGCAGGCGGCGGATCTGGTTCTCGATCGCCGGCGTCCTGATCGCCCTCTCGATCGTCTCGTTGGCCGTCAACGGGCTGAACCTCGGGATCGACTTCCGCGGCGGCACGGAGATGGAGTTCGCCTCGCAGAACGGCGTCGATCCCGCCGAGGTGACCTCGAAGGTGAAGGACCTCGGCCAGCCGGAGACGGTCGTCCAGGGCCGCGGGACCGAGGCGTCCGGCGGCGGGTTCAAGGAGTTCACCGTCCGGACCGAGCCGCTCGACCCGGGGCAGGTGCGGGACATCGAGAACGCGGTGTCCACCGAGTTCGACGCCCAGCCGCGAGGCGTCAGGAACGTCTCCGCGAGCTTCTCGGACCAGATCCTCCGCGGGGCGATCTACGCGATCATCATCTCGTTCGCCCTCATCACGATCTACATCTCGCTGCGCTTCCAGTGGCGGTTCGCCGTGCCGATCCTGCGGACGATCGTGAGCGACGGTCTCATCGCGCTCGGGATCTACTCGTTCTCCGGCCGGGAGGTGAGCGCGTCGACGGTCGCGGCGTTCCTGACCATCATGGGGTACTCGATCTACGACACGATCATCGTCTTCGACCGCGTCCGCGAGAACCTGCCGATCATGCGGCGGTCCTCCATCAAGGACGTCGTCAACATGTCGCTGTGGGAGACGATCCGCCGGTCGCTGGCGACGACCATCATCACGCTCCTCCCGGTCGGGGCGCTCTACATCTTCGGCGGCGAGGTGCTCCAGGACTTCGCCTTCGCGATCATCGTCGGCATCGGGACGAGCGCCGTCTCGACCATCTTCATCGCGGCACCGTTCCTCGGCGTGCTGCTCGAGCGGGCACCGGAGTACAAGGGGCGGAAGAGCTTCGAGACGGCTGTCGAGCCGGAGGCGCCGCCCGAGGGAGAGCCGGTTCCGGTCGGGACCGACGGGCCGGGCGGCGACGGCGAGGTGGCCGCACCGCTTCCGGCGCCGGCCCCGGTCGCGCCGGCGAGCGCCTCGGACGCGTCCAAGCGGGAGCGCCGCAGGCAGCGACGCCGTGCCCGCCCCCATGGACGAGCCCGATAGCAACGGGGCGGTTCGCGAGCTGATCGAGCGCGTCGTGCTCGGCGCCGTCGGCGCGGCTGCGCTGACCGCCGAGCGCGCGGACGCGCTCGCGGAGGAGCTGGCGGACCGGGGGATGGTCCGCCGCGACGAGGCCCGCGCGGTCATCGAGGATCTCGCGAACCGCTGGCGCGGAGACACGGCGAGGATCGGCGAGGTGGCCGGCTCGACGCTCGACCGTCTCTTTCGCGAGCTCCGGCTCGTGACGAGGGACGACCTCGAGGAGCTCGACCTCCGCATCGCCCAGCTCGAGCACCGCCTGCGGCTCCTGGAGGACGCGCCACCCAGAGATTCCCAGCCGCCGAGCAGCTAGCCGGCAACGACATCCGGCCTCTACCCGCGCCGAGCGGCCCAGCCTGGAGCCTCTGGACGCGCCCAGATCTCGCGATCCGAAACGGACCCCAGTCCCCAGCCTCAGGCCCCTTTTCGGGCGGCAGAGATTCGGCGACGTCGCCGACTGAGCTGCGTGCAACACTGATCCCATGGCACAGGCGCCGCGCACTGATCCCATGGCACAGGCGCCGCCCCGAAGCCTGGGTCGCATCTCCGAGATCGCCCAGGTCGCAGTCCGCCACGGGTTCGGCTATTTCTTCACCAGGAACAAGCTGAGCGACCTCGTTCCCGGAAACGGGGACCGCGCCGCGGCCCTCGAGTCACCCTCCGAGCGGGGCAGGCACCTCCGGGAGATGCTGGACGAGCTCGGCCCGACGTTCGTCAAGTTCGGCCAG